>JALOBK010000001.1:1649520-1989506 GCA_023228325.1 bacterium | reverse complement strand
ACAGACTACACCGGCCAGGACCCTGTTGATTATTACTACCACAAGGATGGATTGGGTTCAGTAGTAACCATCACTGACAGCAATGCCGCCATAGTAGAAAAATACTTCTATGATGCCTACGGGAATATCACCATAAAGGATGCTCAAAATAATACCTTGTCTGAATCTGCCATAAATAATACCCGCTTTTTCACAGGGAGAATCTTTGATAAAGAGACAGGATTGTATTATTATAGGGAAAGAATTTATTCGAGTGATCTAGGTAGATTTTTGCAGGTTGATCCGCTTAATTATTATGATAGTAGTAACTTATATCAATTTTGTCAAAATAATAGTGTAAACTTAATTGACCCATTTGGATTATTTACCCTTAACCCGCCCATACAACCTACTGACAGACCAAATGTATCTTATACAAATACTCATGCGGAAAACATTAAGGCAATAAACGATTGGTATAATAAGCAACATCGGAGAGCGCAATGGAGACGTCTTATACCCGTTTTTGGTTATTGGAATCCAAATGCTTATGAGGGGAGTCGTTGGAAGCAGTTCTATCATACAGGGTGTTTAGAACAAGCGGAGGGAGTTGATACAATGGCTTCAAGAAGGGGGCAAGAAGGATGGTATGAAGGGGAAAATGGTGTATGGTATTATAGAGGTGGTATTCAAGATATAGTTAGAACTTATACAGGTCTTGTTAATAGATGGCAACAGAGATAAATGTACTTTATTGTTAAGGGGGCGCTTAAAATGAGATGGGTAGTTATATTTTTAGTTGCAGTGTTATTGTTTTCTATCTTAGCAATATATTTTGAATTTAAGTCTCAAGAGCTTTCACCCGTGGCTGCAAAAAGATCAGGTGACATTAATTTTAATCCTACAAAAGAGCAAAGAAAAGCTATAGCTTATGATTCATATTCAATGTATAGTACCAACCTTGCCATCGGAGCTTTTATTTTATTTGTTATTATAGTAATAATTAAAAAAAGGCAAAAGCCCCATTAATTGAATGATTTTTAACAATGCCATAATTTACTTTTTCGATCATATATAAATATCGTCACGAAGAGTTAAAAATACTTTCTCATTTCACCAATATTCCAAACAGGTAGATGAGAGGCAAGCGACTGAGGGTACCGGAGTGTAATGATCCCCGTTAGCCGATGGATTTTTAAGTTAGCAACGAGCTCTATTGTAACTTAAAATACGCCGTTTGTTAACTGGGGTCAGTATACTATCTGAAGCATATGAGGGCATAAACGGAAAGTTGACATCCCCTTGACAAATGTCAACTTTGGAAAAGGGGACAGCGCCTATTAATTATTGACATATATGGATTTTATTATTATACGTGATTATGCCCAGACAATCACGGATAGTAATACCAAATATATGTAATGCCCCCCATTAGTCAAGGGGAATTTAAGTTAGAGCTAACGGCTCTTTGTTAACTAGTGGCAGTATACAGAGTTCAGCTTTTCTAACTGTTGAACCGCTTATCCGCTCAACTTCTTATTTAACGATATTCTTGCCCATATGATGCGTTTTCCCGTATAATCATATAATAATACAAAACAAGTTACGGGGAAAATATTTGGTTAAGGTATCCAAAAAGATAATTCTCATAGCGTTGCTTCTTCTCGTTTTTTTTGTAATCAATGGTTTTTTTCTTTTCATGATAACCAATTATATAAGGTATGACGCAAGGATTGTGAATTACACGGGTATCGTAAGAGGTTCGATACAAAGGTCGGTAAAACTTGAATTATGCGGAAAAGATGCCGGCGAGATAATAGAAAAAACGGATGTTATACTTGATCTTCTCCTTGAAAAGAACTACAGGTTTAAATTATACGGCATTAAAGATAAGCCGTTCTTTGACTCGATACTTGAACTAAAAAGCAAATGGGGTATCCTTAAGGACAAATTGGATGTTTATAACAAAAACAGGGACAGCCGTATCCGGACGGACATATTTATTTTAAGCGAAGAATGCTGGAGCCTGGCCAATACCTCGGTTTTTGAGGCTCAGTTTGTTTCCGAGTCGAAATTTAAATATATGAATTTTGTGCTGCTCGGCACCATTGTCAACCTGTTCCTGATCCTGCTGATAATCCTGATGGTAAAAAAATGGGTGCATGACAAACTCGAATTTTCCGCCGTATACGATAATTTGACAAAATGTTATAACAGGGCGAGTTTCTATTCCCATCTTAAAAACGAAATAAGAAGAGCCGAAAGATACAGTTCATCACTTGCCGTCATTATGCTTGACGCTGATTATTTTAAAGAAATAAATGATAATTACGGGCATGATGTGGGTGATTCCGTTTTAAGGTCGGTTGCCGATATTTGCCAGAAAAGCATAAGGAAAAATGATTATTTCGCGAGGGTTGGCGGAGAAGAATTTGCGATTATTGCCCTGGAAGCGACGCTAAAACAGGCTTTTATAGTCGCCGAGAAACTGAGAATAGTTTTGAGCAAACATATTTTTAAGCATAATCTTCATGTCACGGCCAGTTTGGGCGTGGCGCAGTATGTAAAAGGCGATACAGAAGATGATATCATGAAAAGGGCCGATATTGCTTTATATAAGGCAAAGCATAACGGAAGAAACCGCGTAGAAATGGAAGTCTGACAAACTCACGCAGTCCCTTATCAAGCGCGTTATTTTGTGGTAAAATTATATTTTAAGTCACTATTTCTGTGGTGCTCAAATGGCTGATTTTCTTAAAAGACTGCTGGAATCCACCAAAGACGGTGTATGCGTATATTATTATGATACGGGAAAAATAATCTACGCCAACCGCGGACTTGCCGAAATTCTGCAGCTTAACCTGACTCCTTCCCGGATATGCGGGGAATTATTCGACAATATAATCAAAATTTCCCCGGATCAGAAGACCATAAGCCAACTTCTTGCCGGAAAAGATTCAATCCGGGGCATAGAGTACAATTTCCAGACCCTGTCCGGCAAAGGGAAATGTGTGATTTTAAACGCTTCTTTTGAAAAAGACGGAGAAAACAGAAAGACTGTAGAAATAATTTTACGCGATATCAGCGAACAAAAAATCACCGCTAAAACTTTGAAGGATAATATAACAAGATTTCGTGATTTGCTGAATAACATGATCAGCGGAGTGGCTGTTTTCAAAGTGGTAGGAAACGGCCGGGATTTTATCTTCAAAGATTTCAATAAAGCGGCTGAAAAAATTGATAATATCGAAAGGATGAACGTTGTCGGCAAAAGGATTGGCGATGTTTTCCCGGGAGCTGAAAAATCGGGAATAGTAAAAGCGTTCAGAAAGGTATGGAAAACAGGGCTTCCGGTCAGAATCCAGTCTTTGTATTACAGCGACGACAGAATAAAAGGGTGGAGAGACAACTATATTTATAAACTGGCCTGTGATGATATTGTGGCCATATATAATGATATAACGGATAAAAGTGTGGCAGAGGAAAAAATGCGTAATTCCGAAAGGAAGTTTACCGATTTATGGGAAAACGCGCCTGTCGCCTACCATTTACTGGATAAGAAAGGGATAATACTTGCCGTTAACCGGACTGAAGCGAATCTGCTAGGTTACAGCTCCGGGGAGATGATAGGCCGGTCAATTTTTGATTTCATTCTTGATGCACAGAAAAAAGATGCTAAAGCGCGGTTTAAAAAAAAGATAACCGGATATAAAATCCCGAAATCGGAGGACCGTATATATGTAAAGAAAAACGGTTCCAAAATTCATGTTATTATTGATGATATCCTTGAATATGATACGGGCGGCAATATATGCGGGATGAGATCCACAATGGTTGATGTAACGGAGCAGAGATACAAGTCCGCGCAGTTTGTGAAATTCCAGGAAACTATTTTAAAACTCGGTAAGATCGATTTTTCCGATATAAGCGCGGCTTTGGAAAAAATAACCGAAATGGATTCGTACGCGCTTGAGACGGACCGCGTAAGCATATGGTTCTTTAACGATGAACATACGGAAATAATCTGTGAAAACCTGTTCTTATCCGCTAAAGCTGTCCATGAAAAAGGAATGAAACTGACTGTTGGAAAATATCCCCGGTATTTTGAGTCTTTGGAAAAAAACAGGTGTATTGCGGCTTCCGACGCCGCAAACGATGAAAGAACCGCTGAATTCGCAGACTATATCAGGGAACACGGGATAAGCTCGATAATGGATGTAGCCGTAAGGCTTCACGGCAAACTGGTAGGTATAATTTGCCATGAACATACAGGCCGCAGGAGAAAATGGACGATTGAAGAGCAGAATTTTGTTTCTTCAATTTCTGATTACATGTCGCTGGCTCTTGAAACAATTTATCGCAGAGAAGCTGAAGACGCCCTGAGAGAATCGCAGATACAGTATCGCTCGACAATCAACTCCCTGACCGATGCCTTGCATGTTGTCGACAGAAACCTGACTGTTTTATTAGCAAACAGCACGTTGCTTTCATGGAATAAAAGGTTCGGGCTTAAAACGGATATCATAGGCCTCAATCTTCTGGATGTGTACCCTTTTTTAGGTGAGAAGGTAATTCAACAGTATAAGAAGGTTTTTAAGGATGAGAAACCCGTAATAACGGAGGAAAAGAACCTGCTCGGGCCGGAAACCATCGTCACCGAGACATGGAAAATCCCTATCATCGAAAAAGGCCGGGTCAAAAAGGTGATAACCGTATTGAAAGACATCACCGACCAGCGGAAACTTCAGGATGAACTGTTGAAGGCGCAAAAACTTGAATCGATAGGAGTGCTGGCGGGCGGCATGGCTCACGATTTCAACAACATCCTGACCGCGATACTTGGGAATATTTCTCTTGCCAAGATTCAATCGGATGCGGGCGGCAAACTGTATAAATTTATGGATGAAGCGGAGAAAGCGTCCCTGAGCGCGAAAAAAATCACCCAGCAGTTTCTTACTTTTTCCAAAGGGGGAAAACCCATCAGGAAACTTGTTTTTCTTTCTGCGTTGATAAAGAATTCCATCTCTTTGTCCGTAAGAGGATCTAACGTAAAATGTGACAGAAGAATTTCAAAAAATCTGTGGCCGGTTAAAATAGACGAGGGACAGATAAGCCAGGTTATAAATAATATTATTATCAACGCTGAGCAGGCGATGCCGGCGGGCGGAAAAATAAGGTTAATCGCGGAAAATATCGTGCTTAAAGGAAATAAGCCGGCCAACCTGAAAAAAGGCAAGTACGTAAAAATAACCATTTCCGATAAGGGAATCGGCATTAAAGAGGATCATATCAATAAGGTCTTTGACCCTTATTTTACGACCAAAGCAAAGGGCCTGGGCCTGGGACTTGCCACTTCTTATTCAATCGTCCGCAACCATGAAGGTCTGATTGCCGTGGAATCAAAGCCGGGACAGGGATCGGTCTTCACGGTTTATTTGCCCGCTGTTTCCAGGGCCGCTAAAAAGAACAGCGTCAAAGACAGGATATATAAAAGTAAAGGCAGGATACTTTTTATGGATGATGAAGACGGAGTCAGAAAAATTGCGAAGAGAATGCTGGAATACATAGGATATGATGTTGATGTTGCCATAGATGGCGCGGAGGCTTTGCAAAAATATAAACAGGCTATGGCTTCCGGACAGAAGTTCGATGCTGTTATTATGGATTTGACGATACCGGGCGGCATGTCAGGCAAAGAAGCGGTGAAATACCTGAAAAAGATTGATTCGGGCGCAAAAGTGATTGTTACCAGCGGATACTCTTTTGATCCGGTGATGGCTAATTTCCGCAAGTTCGGCTTTGAGGATTATCTTATAAAACCTTTCAAATTGCACGATTTAAGCAAAATCATCCATAAAGCTGTTTCACAGGATTGATTTTTCTGTTTTTTATATCCTTTACGGCTGAGATAAAACTCCCCGCCGGGGCGCCGGCATAATCTTAAATAAAATATTTGTTATATAGATAAAAGATGGTAAAATGTTCGGTTAGTTTATATATTGGGATAGTGACAGTATCGCGGGGAGATTATGAAAAATATTCGGGTAGGAATAATAGGATTTGGGACTGTCGGTAAGGGCGTTGTGAAAAATCTGCAGAAAAATACCGGGGTTTTCAGCAGGGATTTCGGCGCGCCTATTGAACTTGTGAGGATTGCGGATAAAGACATAAAGACGGACAGGGGTGTAAAGCTTCCGGAAGGAATGCTGGTATCGGATGTCGAAGCGATCATTAATGATGAATCGATTGATATAGTGGTGGAGCTTATAGGCGGAATTGAACCTGCCAAGACCCTGATTAAAAAGGCGCTTTCGAACGGGAAAAGCGTTGTTACCGCGAATAAAGCGCTGCTTGCGGAACACGGGGAAGAGCTTTTCAAACACGCCGGATTGAATAACCGCGAGATATTTTTTGAGGCAAGCGTGGGCGGCGGGATCCCTATAATCAAAGGGCTCAGAGAAGGCCTGGCGGCGAACAGAATTTTCTCGATATACGCAATCATCAACGGGACAACAAATTATATTTTGTCGAGGATGAGAGAAGAGAAAGTTTCTTTCAAAGACGCGTTAAAGGCGGCAAAGGGCGAAGGATATGCCGAAGCTGACTCCGGGCTGGATATCAGCGGAATGGATTCCGCTCATAAAATTGTGCTGCTTTCTTCCATTGCTTCGGGCAAATGGATCGAGCTCCGTAAAGTTAATGTTGAAGGCATCGAAAAAGTCGAACAAATTGATATTGAATATGCCAGAGAGCTCGGTTTTGTAATAAAGCTTCTTGCCGTTTATAAGGAAAAAAGCAACGGAATCGAAGTGAGGGTGAACCCGACGATGATTGATAATAAAGGCATGCTTGCCGCTGTTGCGGGAGTATATAATGCGATATTGCTCGAAGGGGATTTTGTAGGCAACATACTCTATTATGGCCTGGGCGCCGGAGAAAAACCGACTGCCAGCGCGGTTGTTTCCGATATTCTGGATATTTCAAGGAATATAATATCCGGAAAATCGAAACCTTTCATACCGGATTTCCCCAATAAAGAAAAAAAGATAATTGATATCGGAGATATCAGAAGTAAATATTATTTCAGGTTTACCGTATTAGACAAGCCCGGTGTCCTTTCTAAAATTGCGGGAATATTGGGAGATAATAAGATCAGTATCGCGTCTGTTATCCAAAAAGGCAGAAATAAAGGGAATGCAGTTCCGATTGTCGTCCTGGCTCACAAAGCGTATGAAAAAGATATGCGTAAGGCAATCGGCATTATCGATAAGCTCGATGTTACCAAAGGTAAAACCGTTGTATATAGGGTGGGAGGATTATAATGGGTCCGTGGAAGGGATTAATAAATCAATACAGAGAATATCTTCCCGTTACTGAAAAGACCCCCGTAATTTCTCTTAATGAAGGAAATACACCGCTTATTTTTTCAAAGACACTTTCCGGGCTTTCCGGGGGAAAGCTTAAAGTCTTTCTGAAATTCGACGGCGCGAATCCCACCGGTTCGTTTAAAGACAGAGGGATGACTCTTGCGGTATCAAAAGCGCTGGAAGAAGGATCCGAAGCCGTTATGTGCGCTTCGACGGGTAATACATCCGCTTCCGCCGCGGCGTATTCTGCCAGGGCGGGAATGACCTGTGTAGTGCTTATTCCCGAGGGCGCTATTGCCCTTGGAAAACTGGCGCAGGCGCTTATACACAATGCCAGGGTCATAGCTGTAAAAGGTAATTTTGATGATGCGTTGGAACTGGTCAGGGAAATAACTTCCAAATATCCTATAACACTGGTTAATTCCATAAATCCCTACAGGCTTCAGGGACAGAAGACGGCAGCTTTTGAGATATGCGATTTTCTCGGTTGCGCTCCGGACTATCATTGTATTCCTGTCGGGAATGCGGGCAATATCACAGCTTATTGGATGGGTTATAACGAATATTTCAACAGAAACAAAATTTCTTTAAAACCCAGAATGCTTGGCTTCCAGGCCGAAGGTTCGGCTCCGATAGTAAGAGGACATATTATCAAAGACCCTGAAACTATCGCTACCGCGATAAAGATAGGGAATCCGGCAAGCTGGAAAAAAGCAGAAGGGGCGAGAGATGAATCGGGCGGATTAATTGATATGGTTTCAGATGAGAAAATCCTTGAAGCATATAAATTATTGGCCCGGGAAGGCGTGTTCTGCGAGCCCGCATCAGCCGCGTCCGTGGCAGGATTTATTAAAAAATTTGACGAGGGTTATTTTTCAGATGCGGCAGGGGTTGTAACATGCACTCTCACCGGACATGGGCTTAAGGATCCCGACAGGGCTATTAAATCCGTCGAGGAGCCGATATCATGCAAAGCCGATATCAATGAAATTTTGAAAATTATCGGACTATGAAGAGTTCAGTAGTAAAAAAATAAAGAGATAAGAAAGAATTGGAACCACAGATAGCTCAGATAATCACAGATAAAGATTATTAGATACAAAAGAAAAATTTAAGAGTTATAGTTTTTTATTTTTTAACTATTTATATGTTTTTTGCTTTTTTCATCTGTGTGTATCTGTGGTTAAAGAAAGTTTGGAGTTTTTTTAAGTGTTTTATCCTTGCCCGCCAGTGCTTTGTGGTGGGTGTGGTTAGAAAACTAAAATATTTTTTGTTTAGGAGTTTAGATTGGATATGCTCACTTTCGTGAGCCGGAGATATTACTGTGAAATATATTGTTATTGTCGGAGATGGAATGGCGGATTACGGTTTGTCCGAATTAGAGGGCAGGACGCCGCTCTGCGCGGCGAGAAAACCGAATATAGACCTGATTGCGGAAAACGGTATATGCGGCTGTCTGAAAACCGTGCCGGGCAGACTTGAACCCGGGAGCGATATCGCCAATATGTCGATTCTGGGATATAACCCTTTAAAATATTATTCCGGCCGGGGCCCTTTTGAAGCGTTAAGCAGGGGTATAGAATTAAAGAAGGGCGAAATAGCTTTCAGGTGCAATCTTGTTACTGTTGATGAAGGTCTGATGGCGGACTACAGCGCCGGACACATTAAGACCGAAGAGGCAAGGTCGGTAATAGAAAGATTAAACGAAAAAATGTGTTCAGAGGGGGTCAGATTTTATCCCGGCGTCAGTTACAGGCATATTATGATAATCAGCGAAGAAGCGCTGGGAGCCGATGGCGCGAAATTGAAATGTATACCTCCTCATGATATATCCGGAAAACCGGTATCGGCGAATCTCCCTTCGGGGAAAGGTTCTAAAGTTTTAATAAAACTGATGCGTAAATCCTCAGATATATTACATGATACGGATATTAATTCGGTAAGGCTTGACCTTCGTGAAAATCCTGCTAATATGATATGGCTCTGGGGCGCGGGGAAGCTGCCTGCGATCCCGTTGTTTAAAGAAAAATTCGGTTTGGATGCGGCAATAATATCCGCGGTTGATTTACTGAAAGGGATAGGTAAAGCGCTTGGAATGGATGTGATAGATGTTCCGGGGGCGACAGGATATTATGATACCGATTATGAAGCAAAAGCGGAATACGCGTTGAAGGCTTTATCTGAAAATGACCTTGTGTTCATACATGTAGAAGCGCCGGATGAAGCCGGCCATAACGGCGATATAAGAGAGAAAATCAGGGCAATCGAAAACATTGATGAAAAAATTATAAAAAAAATATCGGAGCATTTTTCGGGGGACAGCGATTACCGTATTTTGTTTTTATGTGATCATGCGACACCGGTTTCGTTAAAGACCCATACGCGGGATCCTGTTCCTTTCTGTATGTCCGGCAAGGGAATAAAAAAGGATGCTTTCACTTCTTATGATGAACAGTGCTGTAAGTCTCCGACACTGAAATTTGAAGCGGGGCACCGCTTGATGGATTATTTCGTTAAACATTAATTTTTGGCAAAAGAGGTTAATTGCAAATGGCTTTGATCGTGCAAAAATATGGGGGAAGTTCGGTCGCAAATCCGGAAAGAATCAAGAATGTCGCGGCAAGGATAACGGAAACAAAAAAACAGGGGAATAAGGTAATAGCCGTGGTTTCCGCGCTTGGAGATACAACGGATGACCTGATATCCCTGTCGGAAAAAATTTCAGATAACCCGTCCGAGAGAGAAATGGATATGCTTTTGTCAACCGGCGAACAGATATCATCGGCGCTGCTGACGATGGCGATACATAAAATCGGGGAACAGGCGATATCTTTAACGGGTGGACAGGTGGGCATTTATACGGACAGCTCTCATAGAAAAGCCAGAATATTGAATATATTCCCCGACAAAGTCAAAGAAGAGCTTTTAAAGGGCAATATAGTTATTGTTGCCGGGTTTCAGGGTGTAGATGAAAACGGAAATATCACAACGCTTGGCCGCGGGGGGTCCGATACCACTGCGGTAGCGCTTGCCTCGGCATTAAATGCCGATATCTGCGAGATATATACCGATGTGGAGGGAGTCTTTACCGCAGACCCCAGAATAGTTAATGATGCGAGAAAGATAGATAAAATAACATATGACGACATGCTGGAGTTAGCCAGTCTTGGGGCAAAAATAATGCAGTTAAGATCCGTTGAATTCGGGAAAAAGTACAATGTTAAAATTCATGTCAGGTCAAGTTTTAATCACAATAGCGGGACAATTATAACCGAGGAGATTGATAAAATGGAAGAACCAGTTGTAGTCGGCATAGCCGCGGATACCGATGAGGCAAAAGTCACTATACAGGGAGTAACAGACAAACCGGGAATCGCGTCTCTTGTTTTCGGATCGCTTTCGGATGCGAATGTTAATGTGGATATGATAGTCCAGAACGTCAGCGAAAAAGGGAAGACGGACATATCTTTTACGGTCAAGAGGGATGAAGTCAACAAAGCGACTGACGTGGTAAAGAAGGTTGTTTTAAAGGCTGGTTCAAGCGGCGTGAAATTTGATGATAGTATCGCGAAAGTTTCTGTTGTCGGAGTAGGTATGAAAAGCCATCCGGGCGTTGCGGCGACGATGTTCAAAACACTTGCCGACGCCGGCATTAATATAGAGATGATAACTACATCCGAGATAAAGATATCATGTGTTGTCAAAAGGGATAATGCTGACAGAGCCGTCCAGGTTCTTCACAAAGTTTTTAATTTATCGGGAAAATAGGTGTTAACGATGAAAAATAAAGTAGAAATATATGATACGACCCTGAGAGACGGAAGCCAGGCGGAAGGAATTACTTTTTCCGTGTCGGATAAGTTGCTTATGGCCGGGAAGTTTGATGACATTGGTATTGCCTATATTGAAGGAGGATGGCCGGGTTCGAACCCGAAGGACATGCATTTTTTTGATTCCCTTAAAAAAATTAAGTTTAAGAAAGCAAAGATTTCTGCGTTCGGAAGCACAAGAAGGGCGAAAAATAAAGTTGAAAAAGACCCTAATATCCAGGCGCTGTTAAAGGCCCGGACGCCTGTTGTGACTATTTTCGGTAAAAGCTCGATTCTTCATGTAAAAAATGTTTTGAAGATATCCAAAGAGGAAAACCTTAAACTGATCTATGATTCGGTAAATTATTTAAAAAAGAAGAAAAAAGAAGTTTTTTTTGACGCCGAACATTTCTTTGACGGTTTTGAGCTTGATTACCGTTATGCGCTCGAAACAATCCTGGCCGCCGAACGCGCGGGAGCCGATTGTATCGTTCTGTGTGATACTAACGGGGGGACACTGGTATCAAGGCTTCAGAATATTATTAAGGCGGTTAAGCATGAGATTAAGGTCCCTTTTGGAATACATACACACAATGATGCGGGTCTTGCGACCGCGAATTCACTTAGCGCGGTTGAACTTGGCGCTGTCCAGGTACAGGGGACAATGAACGGCTACGGAGAAAGAAGCGGGAACGCCAACCTCTGTGAAATAATCCCGGCGCTGAAAGTAAAAATGAAAATTGATTGTGTTTCTTCCGGCCAGTTGAGACATTTAAAGGAAATTTCGCGGTTTGTAGACGAACTGGCAAATATGAGGCATAACAATAAGATGCCTTATGTGGGCGACAGCGCTTTTGCTCACAAGGCCGGCGTCCATGTTAACGCTGTTCAAAAGGATAAGACAAGTTATGAACATATGGATCCTTCACTTGTAGGCAATAAGAGAAGGATCCTGATCTCCGACCTTTCCGGACAAAGCAATGTCCTGTTAAAAGCAGTTGAGTACGGCCTGGACATTAAGGATAAATCCTCCGAGGCGAAAAAAATACTGGCTGATCTGAAGGAACTTGAGAAGAAAGGTTACGAGTTTGAGGCCGCCGAGGCATCTTTTGACATTTTAATGAAAAAAGTCCTTAGAAAACATAAAAGCTTTTTCGAGCTGGAAGGTTTCACTGTTATCGATGAAAAGCGGACGGACAAAAAATTAATTTCCGTAGCGACCATAAAAGTCAATGTAGACGGCAAAACAGAACGCACGGCCGCGGAAGGGGACGGACCCGTTAACGCGCTGGACAATGCCCTCAGAAAAGCCCTGACGCCGTTTTACCCCGAAATTGCGAATGTGCGTTTGACAGATTTCAAAGTCAGGGTGCTTGATGCAAAAAGCGGAACAGCCGCAAAAGTGAGAGTGCTTATTGAATCGACGGACGGTAAGGATATTTGGGGCACTGTCGGGGTTTCCGAAAATATTATAGAAGCTTCATGGGAAGCGCTTGTAGATAGTGTCGAATATAAACTTTTTAAAGATGAAAAGAATAAAAGACAATAATAATTCAATTACGGTTATAAAATGCCAACAGAGTTGCCTAAACAATACGATCCGGGACAGGTAGAGGACAGGATATACAGTTTCTGGGAGAAGAGTAATTCTTTCCATGCCGTCCCTGTTAAAGACAGGGAACCGTTTACAATAGTTATCCCCCCGCCCAATGTGACTTCTGTCCTGCATATGGGCCATGGACTGAACAATACCATCCAGGATATTCTAATCAGGTATAAAAGGATGCAGGGTTATATCGCCGAATGGATGCCGGGAACGGACCATGCCGGTATAGCTACTCAGAATGTGGTTGAGAAGGAATTAGCAAAAGAACATATAACCCGCGAAAAAATCGGACGGGACAAGTTTGTAAAAAAGGTATGGGAGTGGAAGGAAAAATATGAAAAAAGAATTCTCGATCAGTTAAAGAAGATCGGGTGTTCATGTGATTGGGAAAGAACAAGGTTTACCATGGACGAAGGCCTGTCCTTTGCCGTCAGGAAAGTCTTTGTTGACCTTTATAAAAAAGGACTTATCTACAGGGGAAGATATATTATCAACTGGTGCCCCAGATGCGGGACCGCATTGTCAGATGAGGAAGCGGAGCATGAAGACCAGAAGGGATATTTATGGTATATAAAATATCCTTTTAAAGGTTCTTCCCGCCATATCACGGTTGCCACCACAAGGCCGGAGACCATGCTGGGAGACCTTGCCGTAGCGGTTAATCCCGCTGACAAGCGATATAAAAAATTCATAGGAAAAACCCTGATATTACCCCTTGCCGGGAGGGAAATACCGGTTATTGCCGACGAATTTGTGGATCCTGAATTCGGCACCGGCGCTGTTAAGGTCACTCCCGCGCATGACCCGAATGATTTTGAAATGGGCGCGCGTCATGGACTAAAACCTTTGACGGTCATGGATGGCAAGGGTTTGATGAATGAAAATGCCGGGCCCGAATATCAGGGTATGGACAGATATGAGGCAAGGGAAAAAATCATTATCGATCTGGAAGAAAAAAAATTGCTTGATAGGACGGAGAATCATGTTCATTCCGTCGGGCATTGTTACAGGTGTCATACGGTTATAGAACCTTATATATCCGAACAATGGTTTGTAAAAATGAAGCCGCTGGCGGAACCCGCCTTAAAAGCTGTGTCTTCGGGCAAAATAAAATTTTATCCGGCAAGGTGGACTAAAGTTTATATCAATTGGCTTGAGAACATAAGAGACTGGTGTATTTCCAGGCAGATATGGTGGGGCCACAGGATCCCTGTATGGTATTGCGGCGATTGCGGAGAAACGATAGTAGATATAAATGACCCTTTAAAATGCCCGAAATGCTCGAGCGGAAAAATCAAACAGGATGAGGATGTTCTTGATACATGGTTTTCTTCATGGTTATGGCCTTTTTCCACTTTTGGATGGCCTGAAAAAAATACAGACCTGGATTATTTCTATCCCACCCACACTCTTTCCACAGCGTCGGAAATTATATTTTTCTGGGTTGCAAGAATGATCATGGCCGGTTTTGAATTTATGGGCAAGGAACCTTTTAAGGATATTTATATACACGGAACCGTCAGGGATGAGCAGGGAAGAAAGATGTCGAAATCGCTCGGCAACGGGATAGACCCCCTGGATGTGGTAAGGAAATACGGAGCGGATGCGCTGAGATTCAGCGTTATCGTAATAACGGCGCAGGGGCAGGATGTATATCTTTCCGATCAGAAATTTGAAATCGGGAGAAATTTCGCAAATAAGCTGTGGAATGCGTCCAGGTTCATATTAAATTCACTGGACGGCTTTGAGGAACCGGCAAAAAAAGAACTGTCGTCTGATGATAAATATATATTATACAAACTTGCGCAGACATCCGAACTAGTTAAAAAATCACTTGATAAATATCGCTTTAATGACTCTGCACAAGCTATATATGACTTTTTATGGCATGAGTTTTGCGACAAATACATCGAATCGGTGAAACCTGTTTTATATGGCAGCGACCTTTTGAAGAAGAACAAGACAATATCAATATTCCTGGAAGTTTTAGAGGCTTCATTACGCCTTCTGCATCCTTTCATGCCGTTCATAACAGAAGAGATCTGGCAGAAATTGTTTGAAGCTTCAGGTAAAGAAAAACCCTGTGAATCAATAATGTTTGCCGAATGGCCTGATTTCAAACCTGAAAAATCAGACGCTAAAATTGTTTCACGTGTGGAGATAAAACATGAAATGATAAAAGCTATGAGAAACCTCAGGAGCGAATACAATATTCCTCCGTCCAAAAATGTGAATTTCATCATTAAATCGAAGGATAAGGAATTTATCTCTTTTCTTGAGGATGATTTTATATCTTTAAAAAAATTGTCAAAGGCGGATGATATTAAAATAACGGCTTCATATAAACAGGATGACGCCATGCCGACAGCTGTTTTTCCGTACGGAAATATTTTTATGACCTTAGAATCTTCCATTGATATAGACACAGAGCTGGACAGGTTAAAAGGGCAGATAATCAGGATCGAACAGGATATGGCAATTGTGTCTAAAAAGTTATCCAACAGGAATTTCCTTGAACGGGCTCCCAAAGATATAGTGCAAAAGGAAATCGAAAAAAGGAAAAAATTGCAGGATGACGTTGATAAGATAAATTCTTCGGTCAGATATCTGCGCTCTCTGAATAACAGATGAACAGCAAAGCGTCTCCCAGCCTATTTCAGTTATCCTCGGATTTTAAGCCGGCGGGAGACCAGCCGGAGGCTATCAGGCTGATTACGGAATCTTTCCTCAACGGCCGGAACAAAAAAGTTTTAAGAGGGGTTACGGGTTCGGGCAAAACATTTACTGTGGCAAATATTATTTCAGCAATGAATATGCCGGTGCTTGTAATATCCCATAATAAAACATTGGCCGCCCAGCTTTTCAGCGAGCTCAGGAATTTTTTTCCCGCTAACGCGGTAGAGTATTTTATATCATATTATGATTATTACCAGCCGGAGGCATATATCCCCCAGACAGATATTTATATCGAGAAAGATTCTTCCGTTAATGAAGAGATTGAGAGACTCAGGTTATCCGCGACAGCTTCTCTTCTTTCAAGGCGTGATGTAATCATTGTGGCAAGTGTCTCCTGCATTTACGGTTTAGGCTCCCCCGAAGATTATGAGAATATGGTTATATGCCTGAAAGCCGGTTCGGAAGCCCTCCCGCAGGAAGTCCTTATCAAAAAACTTGTTGATATACAATATGCCAGGAATGATATATCTTTTGCGCCCGGAACGTTCAGAAAAAGAGGCGATACAATCGAAATATTTCCTTCTTACGGGGAAGACCCTGTCCGCGTGTCTTATTATGATGAAAGGATAGAGGCAATAAACAGGATAGAGCCTCTTTCAGGCAGAAAAAAGGATATAATGAGTGATATATGCATCTATCCGGCGAAACATTTTGTATTACCCGAGGATAAGATACAAAGAGCTCTCAAACTGATAGAAGAAGAGCTTGATGACCGGCTGAAATATTTCTACCGGAATAAAAAATATCTTGAAGCGCAGCGGCTGGAATCAAGGACTCGTTATGATATAGAGATGTTTTCAGAGCTCGGGTATTGTCCGGGAATTGAAAACTATTCGAGGCATTTAACCGGACGTGTTGAGGGTTCAAGGCCTTCATGCCTGATAGATTTTTTCCCCAAAGATTTCCTGACGGTTATAGACGAATCGCACGTAACGCTGCCGCAGGTCAGGGGTATGTATGAAGGAGACAGATCAAGAAAAAAAACGCTGGTGGAATACGGCTTCAGGCTGCCTTCGGCGCTTGATAACAGGCCGCTTAATTTTCGCGAGTTTGAAAGTTTGTCGGGAAAAACGTTATTTGTTTCAGCTACTCCCGGCCCTTATGAACTGAAACAGGACCGCAATCCGGTCGACCAGGTAATCAGGCCTACGGGATTGCTCGACCCGGATATTGAAATAAGGCCTCTTGAAACACAGGTAGATGATTTAGCCGGCGAAATAAGTAATTATGCCGGAAGAGGGCATAAAGTGCTTGTAACCACGCTCACAAAAAGAACGGCGGAAGAATTAACTTTATATTTAAGGAAACTGGATATAAGGGTAAAATATATACATTCTGAACTTGACGCGATAGAGAGAGTTGAAATCCTGCGGGATTTAAGAGACGGGAAATTTGATGTGCTGGTAGGTATAAATTTATTGAGAGAAGGGCTTGATTTGCCCGAAGTGGCTTTGGTCGCTGTTCTCGATGCGGATAAAGAAGGGTTTTTGAGGTCGGAAACTTCCCTGATCCAGGTTGCGGGAAGAGCCGCCAGGAATCTTGACGGGAAAGTGATACTCTACGCCGATAAGATCACGGATTCTATAAAAGGAGCTGTTGAAATAACGCGAAAACGCAGAAAAGTGCAGGAAGAGTATAATAAAAAACATAATATAACGCCGGCGTCGATAATAAGAAAAGAGCAGGCGGCTTTATCGCATAGAAAAAAAGAAGCGGAGGAAATTGTCGAATCATTCGTTAAAGAAGGGCCTGTTCCTTATAGAACACTCGAAGAACTTTATGCGCTGGAAAAAGAAATGAGAGAGGCGGCCGGGAATCTGGATTTTGAAAAAGCCGCCCGGTTAAGAGACAGGATATACAGCCTGAAAGGCGGGAAAAACAGGTAGCGGATAATCAGGTTAAAGAGGGGGAAATATGGATATCTTTGATAAATACACCGAGAAGCTCGTTAAGATCGCGCTCGGCGAAGATATAGGAAAAGGAGATATTACAACAGACGCTCTCACCGCAAAGAATTTTCCGGCCACTGCGGAATTGATTGCAAATGAGCCATTTGTCACAGCCGGACTGGATTTGGTTGATTATGTTTTTAAGATGGTTGACCCTCTTGTAATAACAAAGAAGAAGAAACAGGACGGCGATTCAGTTCAAAGAGGGGATGTTATTGCCGTCATCAGAGGCGGAATCAAGCCATTGATGAAAGCAGAAAGGACCGCGCTGAATTTTATTTCGAGATTATCGGGCATAGCGACATTGACATCTGAATACGTTAATGCGGTCAGGCCGTATGGAACAAGGATAATGGCTACCAGAAAAACCACGCCCGGCTGGAGGATCCTGGAAAAATACGCCGTTACGATAGGAGGCGGCGAAAGCCATCGCATGGGTTTATATGATCAGATATTAATTAAAGACAACCATTTAAAACTATTTAAAGGGAAACCGGAAATTGCGGTTAAGAAAGCGATTCAAAACGCGAAACAGAAGAAGCCGGAAGCATTTGTTATAGTTGAAATCGACGACCCGCGATTAGTGACCGTTGCAAAAGATAACGGAGCGGATAGGATATTGCTTGATAATATGGGGATAGAAGAGCTGAAGACGGCCGTAGCCCTGGCCGGAGGCGCCGTCGAACTTGAAGCATCCGGCGGACTTTCCCTTGCTAATATCCGGAAAGTCGCCGGAACGGGAGTGGATATCATATCAATAGGTAAGATAACTCATTCCGCGGCAAGTGTGGATATTACAATGGAAATCAAAACAGTCTGAGATAAGTTAAATGGATATCGATGCGAAACTTATAGAAGCCCTGCATTCGGATAGAGAGGGTTATATATCCGGCGCGGAAATTGCCGAGAAGCTGGGTATTACAAGAACGGCTATCTGGAAACATATAGAGGCTATAAGAAATAACGGTTATGAGATAGAGGCCGTCCCTCATCTCGGATACAGGCTTTTAAAGGTCCCCGACAGGCTGATTCCGCAGGAGATCGGGATAGGGTTAAAAACAGAATTTATAGGCGGAAATATTATTACCTATCAGTCATGTTTGTCTACAAGCGATATTGCCGAAGAAAAGGCGCGTTCCGGGGAAAAGGAGGGAACTGTTGTTTTTGCCGAATATCAGTCCAAAGGGCGCGGAAGACTGGGAAGATTATGGCGTTCGGAAAAATCCAAAAATCTTTTGTGTTCCGTGATATTGAGGCCGCAGATCCATCCGTCCGTTTCTTCCATTCTTACTGTATTGGCGGCGCTGTCTGTGTGTGAAATGCTGCGTAAATATGGTTTGTCGCCGCTTATAAAGTGGCCTAATGACGTAATGGTAAAAAATAAAAAAATAGGCGGAATATTAACGGAAATAAAAACAGAAGCCGATCTTGTCGAGTATGTGATACTGGGCATCGGAATTAATGTAAACTCGGAAATGCGTAAAATGAATCAGGATATCGCAGACACAGCAACATCTGTTTTTGATGAATGCGGTTACAGAGTTGACAGAATCGAAGCCGGAAGAAACCTGTTGGCTGCGCTGGATAAGAGATACAAACATGTGAAGAACAGGAAGCAGGGCGCTCTCATTAAGGAATATATAGATTATTCTTCCACATTAGGTAATATTGTAGATATCAAAGTCGGTTCCAGGACCGTTCACGGATATGCGCAGGGTTTTGATGATACGGGAGCTTTGATCATACGCAAAGAGGACAACTCGATTGAAAAAGTCAATTCCGGCGAATTAATCCGGGGGTGAATATGATAAAAATCTTTTGTGTCGACATAGGGAATTCTTCCATTGACAGCGGTATTTATTCAAGGGGGAAGATCTTACTAAGAAGAAAATTCCCGCTTGAAGACCTTAAAGGTTTTATTGTCTTCGCCAAAAGGATTGTATCAAAGAGCGAGATTGGAAATATATCAATAAGCGCTGTTGTGCCCGCAGCCGGATTAGAGCTGAGGAAAGCGCTGGCAGCTTATACCGGCAGGATATATTTTATTAATCCTTCAAAGATAAAAACAATAAAGATAAATGATAAATATAAAAAACAGGCGGGAGCCGACAGGATAGCAAATGCCGCCGCGGCGTCCGGCAGGTACAAGGCGCCTTCTTTAGTGGTCGACTTCGGGACGGCAATTACATTTGATGTGATAAAAAAGACAAATCATTATGACGGGAGCATCATCTTTCCCGGGTTGAGGACTTCGAAAAATGCTTTAGTCTCTTCAGCCGTATTACTGCCCGATTTCAGATTTGCCAGGCCCGGGTCTGTTATTGCCGACAATACCCCGGATGCCATGAGAGCCGGGCTTTATTACGGCACGGCCGAACTGGTTAAAGGCATAAAGCGCAGAATCGAAAAGGAACTGAATATCAGGTTTAAGACCGTTATCGGCACCGGAGGGGACGCCGGGATATTCGAGAGGGAAAACGTATTTGATATCATAGATAACGATCTTACCCTTTTTGGCGCGGCGATACTTATGATTGATGAAAATATTTATGGGAAAAAAAGACAACGCCATATTAAAGATATATAATGCGATGCATGATTATTTCGGGCCAAGCCGCTGGTGGCCGGCAGATACGCCTCTTGAGATCTGCGCAGGAGCGATTTTGACCCAGAATACTTCGTGGAAAAATGTCGAGAGATGCATTCTGAATCTCAAGAAGAAGAAAGTGTTATCGTTAAACGCGTTGCTGGAAATAGGGGTTGCAGACCTTCAAAAACTGATACGGCCTTCGGGTTTCTATGCGCAGAAGGCAAAAAGGCTCAAAAAATTCTGTTCTTTCGTATACGGCAATTTCAGGTCGTTAAAAAATATGAGTCTGCTGGATACAGACACTTTAAGAAAAAGTCTGCTGGCTGTAGAAGGAATAGGTCCGGAGACTGCCGATTCGATTTTGTTATATGTATTTGAAAGGCCTGTCTTTGTTGTCGATGCTTATACAAGAAGACTGTTTTCAAGACATGGTTTCTTTGATGAAAGGACAGAGTATGGTACTATAAAATCGTTTTTCGAGACAAGTTTACCGGGTGTATCCGGATTGTATAAAGATTACCATGCTCAGATAGTTGAGACGGGTAAACTGTTCTGCCGGAAATCGGCTTTATGCGATAAATGTTTTTTAAACAACAAGAAATATTTTAAAAATAATTCAAAAGTGATTTAGGAGTTTATCCATGATGTTGCGATTGATCCGGATCTTTGTTTTGTCGGTTTTCATTTTCGGTATGCGCGGGGACTTTACCTTTGCCAGTAAAGATGAACCTAAAATACTGTTTATAATCCCGAGTTCGAATTTCAGGGATGAGGAGCTTTTCTACCCTATGAAAATATTCCTACAGGCCAACTGGCGGGTTGACATAGCTTCTTCGGTTAAGGGCCATATCAAGGGAATGCTCGGAAACAGCATCGAAGCATTGTATTTGATATATGATGTTAATCCGGCGGATTATGATGTGATTGTCTTCATCGGCGGAAGCGGGGCGACGGAATACTGGGATGATGAAACCGCGCATGAAATAGCCAGGAAAGCGGCGGAAAAACATAAGATTTTAGGGGCAAGCTGTATCGCCCCTGTTATTTTAGCCAATGCCGGTGTTTTGAAAGATGTAAAGGCTACTTCATGGATTTCTGTGAAAAACAGAATAAAAAACGGAGGCGCCCTGTTTATGGATGAACCCGTTGTAGTTGACAAGTTAATTGTTACAGTCAATAATCCTGAGTCTGCGGGGGAATTCGGCCAGGCTTTATTTGACCTTGCCGAAAAAGAAGGCTATGCTGTTGAATACTGACGCTGTTTACTGATGCGGGAGCCGTATGGATGCGATAATTATCAATATCGGAGAAGAATTGTTGACGGGAGAAATCCTGAATAAGGATTTTCAGTGCCTGTCAAATGCCGTCTTTCGTTCCGGAGGAAATATATTAAAACAGGTTTGCCTGCCTGATGACATGGATATTCTGAAAAAAGAAATTAAAAGATATCTTTCTGATTCGGATATAGTGATAACCACAGGCGGATTAGGCCCGACGTCTGATGACCTGACAAAGAAGGCGGCGGCCGGAATTTTCAACAGAAAACTGGTTAAAAACACAAAAATTTATAATCTGCTTAAGGAACGCTATCGTTTTTCCTCGCCTCCCGTTACGGAAAATTCCATAAGGGAACAGGCAATGCTTCCTGAAAAAGCCAGAATTATATTGAACACCGTGGGCAGCGCCACGGGTATCTTTATTGAAGAGGGCAGCAAAAAAATATTAATGCTGCCCGGCCCTCCTTCAGAGTTAATACCCATGATCAGGGAGGGGTTAAAACTCCTCGGACTTAAAGAGGATTCTGATTTTTCGGATAAGGTGAGATACCTTTGTGTTTCCGGAATGTCTGAATCAGTAGTCGATTCAATAGTGGCGGAAATTCTCAAAAGGAGAAAAGACTTTTCATACGGCCTTCGCGCGAAAACGGGAGAAGTGGTAATCAGGCTGAAAGTTAAAAAGGGCGGGGCCGACATCGAAGCTCTGGCTGAAGAAATAAAAAAGAGTTTCGGGGGAAACATATATTCAGAAAAGAACGAGCATATAGAGAAAATTATAGGTGACCTTTTGATAAAGCACCAAAAAACCATAGCTGTCGCCGAATCCTGCACCGGCGGGATGCTATCTGAGATGATAACGGGCATATCGGGCAGTTCAAAGTATTTTCTGGGCGGATATGTCACATATTGCAATAATCTTAAAATCCTTGACCTCGGGGTATCGAAGGATGTATTGGTGAGCAGGGGCGCGGTCAGTTCGCAATGCGCTCTTCAGATGGCAAGAGGATGCAGGAGAAGAGCGACCTCGGATGTTGCTGTCAGCATAACCGGTGTCGCGGGACCTTCCGGCGGAACTTCCGAAAAACCTGTCGGTTTGGTGTATATTGCTCTTGATGACGGGTTTGTGAGCCGAACGGAAGAATTCAGGTTTATCGGGCAGAGAGAGCAGATAAGGCAAAAAGCCTGTTACGCCGCCCTTGATTTATTAAGAAAATATTTAATAGCGGAATAAAACCACGGAATTGTATGTCACGATGAAAAAAATCAGGTGTTTCCTGGCCGTTGATATACCTGAGGAAGTAAAGACCGCGATATCCCGATTTATTGAACCGTTAAGATCTGACTTTGCCGGTATTCGCTGGGTTAAGAATGAAAATATTCATATCACAGTGAATTTTTTCGGCTGTCTTGAAGAAGCGGATATCAAAAATCTGGCCGGCGCCATCAGTGAATCTCTGTTAAATTTCAGGCCTTTTACATTTTCACTGCAGGGGTTCGGTTTTTTTGGAAGAGGGGAATATCCGAGAGTAATCTGGCTCGGTGTTGAAAAAGGCAGGGAGAAAATATCCGAATTGAACAAGATTGTAAAAGATGCCGCAGAGAAACAGGAAATCTTATCAAAGGAAGAGGATTTTTTTCCGCACCTTACGCTTGGACGATGCAAAAAAAAGCTCAGAGGGTTCGCTCCCGCTCTTGCCGGACTGGATAAAACACCGATTGCTTTTGTTGATTGTAAAATGTTATCATTTTGTTCCAGTGAGTTAACCGCCGAAGGGCCGATATACAGAAAATTGTCGGAGATTAAACTCTAAATTATATAAACGGGAGGATGTATGAGTTCTAAACAGAAGGAAGCTCAGGGAAAGGAAAAAGCCCTTAGCACTGCTATAACACAAATTGAAAAGCAGTTTGGCCAGGGCGCCATTATGAAGCTTGGCGACAAGGCGGCACATGTGAACATACCGTATATTTCAACGGGAGCTCTGACTCTTGACATTGCTCTCGGAATAGGAGGTTTTCCGCGCGGCCGCGTCGTAGAATTGTTTGGCCCGGAATCGTCGGGAAAAACAACCCTTGCATTGAATGTTATAGCAAACGCCCAGAAAGCGGGGGGAGAAGCCGCTTTTATAGATGCGGAGCATGCGCTTGATCCTACTTATGCCAAGAAGCTCGGCGTAAACCTTGACAACCTGCTGGTTTCACAACCTGATTCAGGGGAAGACGCGCTTTCGATTGCGGAAACCCTTGTAAGAAGCAATGCGGTTGATGTGATTGTTATAGATTCCGTGGCGGCTCTTGTTCCCAAAGCCGAAATCCAGGGAGAAATGGGCGATTCATTCATAGGCCTTCAGGCGAGATTGATGAGCCAGGCTTTAAGAAAACTCACCTCGTCTATTTCGAAGTCAAAGACATGCTGTGTTTTTATCAATCAGATAAGGATGAAGATAGGAGTCATGTTCGGGAACCCGGAAACGACGCCAGGCGGCAATGCTTTGAAATTCTACTCATCAGTGCGCCTTGATATAAGAAGAATCAGTTCCATAAAAGAAACGTCAGGGGAAAGTTCCGGAAACAGGGTAAGGGTGAAAGTAGTGAAAAACAAGATCGCCGCTCCTTTCAGAACAGCAGAGTTCGACATCATGTTTAATGAAGGGATTTCAAGGGCGGGATCGATTATTGACGCGGGAACAGATCTGGGAATAATAGATAAAAAGGGCGCATGGTTTTATTTTAATAATGACAAACTTGGACAGGGGCGCGAAGCGGCGATGAATGAAATCAAGGGGAATGAAAAGCTTCAGAAAGAAATTGTTTCAAAAATCAAAGAAAAATCCGGGCTTAAGTAATTCCTGAAGACAGTATGAAAAAAAATGTTTTTAAAAATATAAAACCGTTAACCGGTCTTTTATTCGGTTTTTTCCTCGGATGTGTGGTTGTTTTTGTATGCCGCGGCGGGAGTGGCGCGGAAAAACTGCAATTGTGTTTCTCTGAAGTGGCGGATAAAGTGGGGCCGTCGGTAGTGTCAATAAACAGCACTCAGGTTTTCAGCGTTGGATATGAAAAGTACCACACGGATCCCGTCCTCGATAATTTTTTCCGTATGCTTTACGGTAATCCGCAGGAATGGGAATATAAAAGCAAAGGGCTGGGTTCGGGAGTGATAATAAGCCCCGACGGTTACATACTGACATGTAACCACGTTGTGGATAAAGCGGTTGAAATAGAAGTAAATCTTCCTGACGGCAGAAAATTTCCGGGGGTCGTGAAAGGCAGGGACATTTATTCAGATCTTGCCATTGTAAAAATTGACGCCGACAGCCTGCCTTACGCGAAAATGGGAAATTCAGACAGAGTTAAAACAGGGCAGTGGGCTATCGCGATCGGGAATCCGTTCGGTTTCGCTTTTCTCAATGTCAGAGAGCCGACAGTCACAGTCGGAGTCATCAGCGCTTTAAACAGGGATATAACGGCGGGGAACAAATATTTCGGCGATCTTATTCAGACTGACGCGGCTATCAACAAAGGCAATTCAGGGGGCCCTTTGGTAAATCTTAACGGCGAGATTATAGGAATAAACACGGTAATTTTCAGTCATTCGGGCGGCTATGAAGGCATAAGTTTTGCTGTGCCTATAAAAAGGGCAAAAGAAATCGTGCCCAAACTTATGAAAGGCGAGGAAATTGAATACGGATGGATAGGTATATGGCTCCAGGCCGTGACGCCTGAAATTGCTTCTAAGCTTGGCCATCCTCTTAAAGGAGGGGCTCTTATATGGCACATAGACTCCGGAAGCCCCGCTGAAAAAGCCGGTTTAAGAAGAGGGGATATAGTTGTCAGTTTCGACGGCGAAAAAATCGGATTGCCTCAGCAACTGGGTGATTTGATAATCTTTTCAAAAGTTGGAACCGCGCATAAACTGGGTTTTCTGAGACTGGGTAAAACACGGGAAGAAGAAGTGGTTATCGGAAAAAAACCCGTTAATAAATCCGGGGATGTCTTATCCTCCGAACCCCTGCGCACCTTTTTCTGGATGGATATGGAGCTTTCCGATATAAGTCCGGCTTTGAAGAAGAGATATAACATCGATATAGATAACATAAACGGTGTTCTGGTGCTTAAGGTAAAACCTGATTCGGAAGCTTATGCCCGGGGTATTGTTCCGGGTCTGATAATAGATGAGATTAACGGGACGGAAGTGAAGAATCTTGAGGATTTTCTGCCGACCGCAAGGTCGAGCTCCGGAAAAGCCCTTCTTCATACAAATAAAGGATATATCGTGCTGGGAGAGTGAACGTTATTATGCGGGCAAATAAACTGAGAGAACTTTTTATTGAATTTTTCAAAACAAAAGGCCATAAGGAGATTCCTTCTTCTTCGTTAATTCCCGAGAATGATCCGACCGTTTTATTTACCACAGCCGGCATGCATCCGCTGGTGCCTTATCTCATGGGGTATCAGAAACATCCTATGGGAAACAGACTGGTGAACTGCCAGAAGTGCATAAGGACGCAGGATATAGATGAAGTCGGAGATGAGAGCCATACAACATTTTTCGAGATGCTCGGCAACTGGTCCCTGGGAGATTATTTCAAAAAAGGGGCCATTGACATGAGCTGGGAATTCCTTACAGGCGAAAACTGGCTGGGGCTTGATAAAAATAAAATAGCAGTTTCCGTGTTTAAAGGAGATAAAGATGCTCCCTTTGACGGGGATTCAAGAGATCTCTGGCTTGCCAGGGGCCTGAAGGAAAACAGAATAGTCGCGCTGCCGAAAGATAAAAACTGGTGGGGCCCGGCTGGCGTTACGGGTCCCTGCGGGCCTGATACCGAGATGTTTTTCTACGTCGGAGAGCATGATTTGCCGCCTGAAGACAGCAACCCCGGGACGGACGAGAAAAACTGGCTGGAGATCTGGAACGATGTTTTTATGGAATATAACAAAACAAATGACGGCAAATTTATACCGCTCAGCCAGAAGAACGTTGATACAGGCCTCGGCCTGGAGCGGGTTGCGTGCATTCTTCAGGGGAAAAAGGATATTTATAGAATCGAGCTCTTTTCGCCTCTTATAACAAAAATTGAGGAAATATCTGCAACTTCTTATGAAGACGAAAGATACATAAAATCATTTAGGGTAATAGCCGATCATATCCGCGCCGCTGTTTTCATTTTGGGAGACAACAGGGCTATTGTGCCGTCGAATGTCGGCCAGGGATATATCCTAAGGCGTTATATAAGGAGGATTATAAGGCACGGAAGGATTCTCGGCATTGAAAACAAATTCTGCGCGTCTCTGGCGGAAACTGTCATCAATATCATGAAAAATCCGTGGCATGAACTGGAAAATAACCGGCTCTTTATTTTATCGGAATTAGCCGCGGAAGAAGAAAGATTCGGAAAAACCATCAATCAGGGGCTTAAAGAGTTCGAAAAAATGATGGACGGTTACGAAAAAGCGTATCAGGCCACAGGCAGAAAAATCGACCTTATTCCGGGTAAACACGCTTTCCGCTTATATGACACTTATGGTTTTCCTCTTGAAATGACAGAAGAATTGGCAAAGGAAAAAGGGTTGGAAGTTGATACGGCAAATTTCAAAAAGTGTTATGAGGAACATCAGGAGAAGTCGCGTCTCGGGGCTGAGAAAAAATTCAAAAGCGGACTGGAGGATGCTTCGGAGAAAGTTATCAGGCTTCATACCGCAACACACCTGCTCCATAAAGCCCTTAAGATCGTTCTTGGCGGCCACGTCCAGCAGAGAGGAAGCAATATTACCGCTGAAAGGCTGAGATTTGATTTTTCTCATCCCGATAAAATGACCGAAGAGGAAATAAAGAAAACAGAGGATATCGTTAATGATGCGATAAAAAAGGGGTATGACATCAGGTGTGAAGAAAAGACGCCCGATGAGGCGAAGGATTCAGGAGCAGTGGGCCTGTTTGATGATAAATACGGGGATACCGTTACGGTTTATTCCGTGGGCGATTTTTCAAAAGAAATATGCACAGGCCCTCATGTTAAAAACACTTCAGAGATAGGGCATTTCAAAATTGTAAAGGAACAGAGTTCTTCATCAGGCATCAGAAGGATCAGGGCTGTTGTTGAAGATGTTTGACGGTATGAAAACTTTCAGGAAAGAATATAAAGTTATCACCGAACGCAAAGAACAGGCTTTGGATATTACGGCAAACGTAACCGAAGCGCTGCGGGAAAGCGGGATCGCCGAAGGTTTGTGCGTCGTTAATTCGCTGCATACAAGTTCGGGGGTAATTATAACCGACAGCGATATTTTTCTGAATGAAGATATGTCGGGAATACTGGCGGGTATTGTTTCGGAAAAAAATGCATATCGCCATGATGATAACGATTTCAAAAAAAATGCGTCAGCCCATTTAAAAGCGATGATTATGGGTTTGGGAGTTACCATTCCCATTTCCTTTTCAAAGCTTGATCTCGGGACATACCAGACCGTTTATTATCTGGAGTATGACGGCAAGAGAGAGAAATCTTTTATGGTCAAATGCTGCGGGGAATGACGGAATATTTCTTTTCTTGCAACAGGGCTGTTTTAATAATATATTATTTTTATGGAAGAACTTCCGATTATCGTTGAAGAAAAGGGAAATATCCGGATATTGTATTTTACAATAGAAAAATTAACGGATATTTTGATAATTGACCAGATTAAATCTTATATTTTATCTGTGATCACCGGAGGAGGCCGGATTATATTAATTAACTTTGCCGGCATTGAATATATGTCCAGTTCTTTCCTCAGCGTGTTAATTGCGATGAAAAAATCTTTGTATCAGGTTAAAGGCAAAGCTTGCCTGTGCTGCCTGTCCGGGAACATAGCGAGGCTTTTTTCAATAACTGAATTAGATAAGATATTTGATATTTTTCACTCCGAATCCGATGCTCTTGAATTTCTTCAAACATTTTCTGACCAGATTGATTGATGATTTCCAGCGTGAAAAATAGTATTGAGTTAAGTTTTGATATTTTATAGTATCTTAAAACTGCCGTTTTATGCATCAAAGCCTAACTTTTATTAAACCGGAAGGAGATCGATGATGTACAAGATAGTTCTTTTGCGCCATGGTGAAAGCGTGTGGAATAAAGAAAACAGATTCACCGGATGGACAGATGTGGGGTTGTCGGACAGGGGAGAGGAAGAAGCAAGGAAAGCCGGACATGTCCTCAAAACCGGCGGTTATTTCTTTGATATAGCATTCACGTCTGTTTTGAAACGGGCGATAAAAACTTTATGGGTGGCGCTTGAAGAAATGAACATGGAGTGGATACCTGTCATCAGGTCGTGGCGGCTTAATGAAAGACATTACGGCGCTCTGCAGGGATTAAACAAATCCGAGACGGCGAAAAAGTTTGGCCAGGAACAGGTAAAAATATGGCGGAGAAGTTATGATATCAGGCCTCCCGCCCTGGAAAAAAGCGACGACAGATACCCCGGCAAGGATATCAGGTATAAAACCCTGAAAGAAGGCGAACTGCCTTTAACCGAGTGCCTTAAAGATACTGTAGACAGGTTCCTTCCGGTATGGCATGACGAAATTGTGCCGACGATAAGAGAAGGAAAAAAAGTTTTGATAGCCGCTCACGGGAATAGTTTAAGAGCTCTTGTTAAATACCTTGATAAAATTCCGGAAGATGAGATTGTGAATTTGAATATTCCTACAGGAATACCTTTGGTTTATGAACTTGACGCTGATTTGAATCCTATAAAGCATTATTATATGGGGGATGAAGAGGAAATAAAAAAAGCCGCTGAAGCGGTTAAAAATCAAGGTAAGGCTTAACTGATAGGATGGAGGTGTAATATGTTCGGCAAAATAGAAAAATTGCTGGGTAAAGAATCGGGACCGCTGCTGAAACATAAGTGCACAACGATTCCCAGGGAGAATCTTCACCTGCCGGGCCCTGATTTTGTTGACAGGATATTCAGTCATTCCGACAGGCCGAACAATGTGCTGAGAAATATTAATTCTTTATTTAATCACGGCCGGCTTTCTGGAACCGGATATCTTTCTATCCTGCCGGTTGACCAGGGGATAGAGCATTCCGCCGGAGCTTCCTTCGCGCCGAACCCCATTTATTTTGATCCTGAGAATATAATCAGGCTTGCGATAGAGGGAGGTTGTAACGGAGTTGTTTCAACACTCGGTGTTTTAGGTTCCGTCGCCAGGTCTTATTCGCATAAAATACCTTTTATCCTGAAAATTAACCACAATGAGCTTTTATCTTATCCCAATACCTATGACCAGCATCTGTTTGCAAGCATTGACCAGGCGTATAATATGGGCGCAGCGGGCGTCGGAGCTACGATTTATTTCGGTTCACAGGAATCAAGAAGGCAGATTGAAGAGATTTCCCGGGCTTTCGAATATGCCCATAATCTCGGTTTATTTACCGTTTTATGGTGTTATTTAAGAAATGAAAATTTTAAAAAAGATAAAATCGATTATCATGCTTCGGCAGACCTGACAGGTCAGGCAAATCATCTGGGGGTAACGATCGAGGCGGATATCATAAAACAAAAACAACCCGTTAATAACGGAGGATATCCTGCCGTCAACTTCGGAAAAACAAGCCGGTTGGTTTATGATAAGTTAACTACGGATAACCCCATAGATTTGACGAGATATCAGGTCGCTAACTGTTATATGGGCAGGATAGGACTGATAAATTCCGGAGGCGCTTCGGGCGAAAATGACATAAAACAGGCAGTCAGGACCGCGGTAATCAATAAACGGGCCGGCGGCATGGGCCTGATTTCCGGAAGAAAGGCGTTCCAGAAACCATTCAAAGACGGTGTGCAGATACTGAATGCGATACAGGATGTTTACCTTTGCGGGGAAATCACCGTCGCATAGATATTCGGCGGAGGTTTTAAGGGATTCCGCGGCAAATTATTTTAAAAAACAAACCGACAGCAGTTTAAAGTTATAAATACCGGCTGATTTTGTAATTGCGCGATTGCCTCAAAAGCAGGTAAATTCCTTATAAAAACAAGAAGGAGGTTGTTATGTTGTGGATAATATCGGCGGTTTTGATTGTGATATTTTTTTCCGGAATCAGGATTGTCAGGCCTACAAACAGAGGCCTTATAGAAAGGCTGGGAAAGTATAAAAAATTCGCTTACCCGGGTTTTAACTGGATTATTCCTGTCGTTGACAGGATGATAATCGTTAATATTACGGAGCAGATGGTGGATGCCCAGCCTCAGGAGATAATCACCAATGACAACCTGAATGCGCGTGTTGACGCCCAAGTTTATTTTAAAGTAAAAGATGATGAAGTAAATGTAAAGAATTCACAATATAATGTCTATAACTACAAGTGGCAGATAGTTAATTTAGCAAGGACCACGCTGAGGAATATCATCGGCACCCTGACCCTCAAATCAGCAAACAGCGAAAGGGATAAGATCAACAGTGAATTACTCGGCACACTGAGCAAGGAAACTCACAACTGGGGAATTGATATCGTCAGGACGGAATTGAAAGAGATCGATCCGCCCCAGGATGTCCAGGAAACCATGAACAAAGTCGTAAAAGCTGAAAATGAGAAGATAGCCGCCCTTGATTTTGCGAATGCCCTTGAACGGCAGGCGGATGGCGAAAAGCGGGCGGAGATCAAGAAGGCGGAAGGCATCAAGCAGGGGAAAATACTCCAGGCTGAAGGTCAGGCGGAAGCCATAAAGCTGGTTAATGAAGCCGCCAATAAATATTTCGTAGGAAACGCCCAATTGCTGAGAAAACTGGAAACGGTTGAAAAATCATTAATGGAGAACGCGAAAATAGTTATTCCCGCCGGCGCGGAACTTGTAAATGTAATCGGGGAACTGGCCGGGGTCTTACCCCTGAAAAAGTAAAACTCAATCAAAAACAACTTTCTCGTTTTAAAAGCCGGGGCCTGAAACCCCGGCTTTTCTTTATCAATATTTTAAGCCTTTTTACTTGAAGAATTTTTATTTAGTGTGTTAGTATTTTAAACTTATATTTAGTTATTATAGGTAATTCAGCAAAGGAAAGTTATGGAAATTATTGACTGCCGGACAGAAAAGGGAATAAGGCGAATCGAAAAAATAAGCGCAGCTTCATTTTTTGATGAAGAGGTCGAGGCTGTGGTCGCGGAAATATTGAATAAAGTCAGAAGGATGGGCGATAAGGCTTTAATAGAATTCACCCAGAAGTTTGATAATTATTTGTTATCCCCTGCGGCTATTAAGGTTAAGAATGAAATATTAGACCTGTCCTTTTCTAACCTGTCAAAGGAGCTTTTGGCATCGTTGAAGTTTTCCATGAAAAATGTCGAAGAATACGCGAAAAAGCAGCTTAAAAAAAGCTGGATGATAAAGAAAAAGGATGGTTCTGAAATCGGACTGGAAATAAGGCCTGTCGAAAAAGTTGGAATTTATGTGCCCGGAGGCACAGCTCCGCTGGTCTCTACCGTACTGATGACTGCGGTCATCGCGCGTGTTGCGGGCGTTAAAGAGATATATGCGGCTACCCCTCCCTGTTGCGGCGGGGATATAAACCCGTCTATTTTAGGCGCGTGTAAATTAGCGGGTGTCAATGCCGTGTTCCGCATGGGAGGAGCTCAGGCCGTGGCGGCATTTGCTTTCGGAACGGAAAGTGTTCCCAGGGTTGACAAGATAGTCGGGCCGGGAAATATATTTGTTTCCTGCGCCAAAAAACAGGTTTACGGTCTGGTTGATATCGATATGGTCGCCGGGCCAAGCGAGGTTATGATAACAGCCGACAAATCTTCAAAAATCCCATATATTGCGGCTGATATGCTTGCGCAGGCCGAACATGACGCGTCCAGCAGAATATTTCTTGTTTCGGATTCAGGGGTTGTGCTGGAAAACGCGGAAAAAGAAGTTTATAAACAGGCAGTGAAATTATCCAGAAAGAAAATTTTATCCGAAACCCTGCGCAACAATACTTTCCTTGTGCTTGTTCGGAATAAGCGGCAGGCGGCGGATATAATTAACTCAGTCGGCCCCGAACATCTTGAGATAATGTCGGAAGATGCCGATTATATCCTGAAAAGAACCGATAATGCGGGGGCTGTATTTATAGGGAACTGGTCTCCCGAAGCGGTCGGGGATTATGTCGCCGGGCCCAGCCATGTTCTGCCTACCGGCGGAAGGGCCAGGTTTTTTTCGGCGTTATCCGTTGGTGATTTCCTGAAAAATATTTCTACAATCAAATATTCCAGAGACGGATTAAGAAAAGCGTCAAAATATGCGATTAAGCTTTCTGATACCGAGGGGCTTGGAGCTCACGGAAATTCAATAAAGATCCGCTTAAAAGAAAATTGCCGTTAATATGAATTATTTCAAAAAAGAAGTCATGGAACTGGATCCTTACATTCCCGGTTTTCAGCCGGCGGGGAGTGATTATATCAAGTTAAATACAAACGAGAATCCTTTTCCTCCTTCGGAGAAAGTGGTCTCTTCGGTAAAAAAGGCCGCCAACCGGGACCTTAAATTATATCCCGATCCTTTATCAACCGGGCTTGTTAATGCGGCCGCGGGATTTTTCAAGGTGAAAACCTGTAATATAATGGCCGGAAACGGGTCTGATGAGATAATCTCCGTAATATTTAAAGCTGTCCTCAGCAGGTCGGATACCGTTGCCATTACATTTCCGACATATTCACTTTATAAGGTCCTTGCTGAAATCAACGGGGCTTCCGTCAAAGAATATTTCCTGAAGGACCAGACCAGAATCCCCCGGGAAATGATTACTTCGGATTCCAGATTAATAATTTTATCGAATCCTAACGCCCCTACAGGTTGCGTTTTTGATAAATCCGACATTGAGAAATTATGCGCGTCGAACAGGAAATCTTTAATCGTTATAGATGAAGCGTATGCGGATTTTGCGGAAAATAATTACCTTTATCTGATTAAAAAATACAAAAATGTGATTATTACAAGGTCAATGTCAAAATCGTTTTCACTTGCCGGCGCCAGATTGGGATTTGCCGTATCCTGTAAAAAAAACATAGATATACTTTTAAAAGTGAAGGATTCTTATAATGTGAACAGGTTAAGCGCCAGAGCCGGAAAATCCGCATTCGAAGACAAAGAATATTTCAGCAGGACAGTGCGTATAGTTAAAAAAAACAGGGCGTATCTTGCTCTTAATCTTAAGAAACAGGGCTATACCTGTTTTCCTTCCCAGGCGAATTTTGTTTTTGCAAAACCGCCCTGCGGCGCCGAAAAATTGGCCGCATTCATGAAAAAAAAGAAAATATTGATAAGACATTTTAAATTGAGATGGCTTAGGGACTTTGTCCGTATCAGCGTCGGAAACAGGAAAGAGATAGACAGATTTTTGAAAGAATCGGGAAAAATAAATTAAACGGAGGGGTAAATGAAAAGAACCGCCCTTGAAAAAAGAAAAACCAGGGAAACAGATATAGCAGTTAAAGTTAATTTAGACGGGAAAGGTATAAGCAATATCTCGACAGGGATAGGATTTCTGGATCATATGCTGGAACTTTTTTCAAAACATTCCTTAATGGACATTGAAATAATTGCAAAGGGGGATGTCCATGTTGATTTTCACCATACGGTTGAGGATATAGGCATAGTCCTGGGCACCGCCATACGCAAAGCGCTCGGAAAAAAATCGGAGATTACACGTTTTTGCTCGGCGCGGGTTCCCATGGATGAAGCATTGGTTGAGGCGTCTCTTGATATCAGCGGCAGGCCTTATCTGGATTATAAAGTCAAGACAAGACAGGTAAAACTCGGGACTTTCAATGTTTCTCTGGTAAAAGAATTTATGAGGGCTTTTGTTATGAATTCCGGAGTTACGCTTCACCTGTTGCTTATTCACGGCGAGGATTTGCATCACATATATGAAGCGGTTTTTAAATCCCTGGCTAAAGTTTTCCGTGAAGCGGTAAAGATAGACAGGAGAGTTAAAGGCGCTCCTTCGACAAAAGGCAGGCTTTGAGATTTTAAAAATGAAAAAAATAGCGATTCTTGATTATGGGATGGGAAATTTAAGGAGCGTTCAGAAGGCGTTTGAATGTATGGGTTCGCGCGCCTTGCTGAGCGATGATAAACATGAAATTGAATCTTCCGATGCCCTGGTTGTCCCGGGGGTAGGGGCATTTGATGACTGTGTAATAAACATTAAAAAATCCGGATTGGATAAAAGTATAATTAATTTTATAATGTCGGGCAGGCCGTTTTTCGGGATTTGCCTGGGTTATCAGGTTTTATTCGAAGGCAGTGAGGAGGGGACGGAAAGAGGTCTTGGTATCTTGAAAGGCAATGTCGTCAAATTCAGGAATGCGGAGAAAATACCTCATATGGGTTGGAATACGCTGGAACTTCCGGAAAGAGGAATCAACTGTCCTCTTTTCAAAGGAGTGAAGAATGGGGACTTTTTTTATTTCGTGCATTCTTATTATGTGGATCCCGTGGACAGGGAATCCGTGTCTTCATGGACTGAGTACGGCGAACGTTTCGCGTCTTCTGTTTTTACGGACAATATTTTCGCCTGTCAGTTTCATCCCGAGAAAAGCCAGGATAACGGTTTAAAAATAATAAAAAATTTTATCGGAACGGTGAAATGATGATTATAATACCCGCGATTGACATAGCAGGCGGCAAATGCGTAAGGTTACAGCAGGGCAGGGCCGAAAAACTTACGAAATATTCCGACTCCCCGGTAACGATCGCGAAAAAATGGGAAAATGAAGGCGCGGGCTTTCTTCATATTGTGGACCTTGACGGCGCTTTCAAAGGGTCTCCGGTCCATTTTGATCTGGTTGTTGAGATATTAAATCAGATAAACATACCGGTTGAAATCGGGGGCGGCATAAGGGATTCAGATGCGATTGAAAATTATCTGGCGGCCGGGGCCAGAAGAGTTGTATTGGGAACATCCGCATGCGAAAACAGGGCTTTTATAGAAAATATAAAGAAGGCCTTTCCGGGCAGGGTAATAATATCGGTTGATGTTGAAGACGGTTTTGTAGTGAAGAAAGGATGGCTGGAAAAATCATCCTTAAAAGCGCCGGATTTCGTAAAGCTTATAAAAAATCTGGGGTTTGATGAAATAATATATACCGATATTTCCAAAGACGGCATGCTGGCCGGGCCGAATATAGAAGGGTGCAGAAAAATCATAACGGAAAACAATATCAAGGTAATCGCTTCCGGCGGCATCGGCACCCTTGCCGATATCAGAAAATTGTCCGGTCTTTCCGGAATCGGTTTAAAAGGGGTTATAATAGGCAAAGCGCTTTATGATGAACGCTTTTCACTGCGGGAAGCTTTGGAGATTGCGGATGCTTGCTAAAAGAATAATACCGTGTCTTGATGTTAAGGAAGGCAGGGTAGTCAAGGGTATTAATTTCGAGGGTTTGAAAGATGCCGGAGATCCTGTTGAAATTGCCGGGATTTACAATAAAATGAATGCCGATGAACTTGTTTTCCTTGATATTACAGCATCCCACGAGAAAAGGAAAATAATGATTGAAGTTGTCAGGAAAACAGCTGAAAAATGTTTTATACCTTTAACCGTAGGGGGCGGCATAAGCACAATAGAGGATATACGGCAGCTGCTGAATAATGGCGCCGACAAAGTCTCAATAAATACGCCGGCGGTCAGGGATCCCCGCTTTATAAAAAAAGCCTCTTCGATTTTCGGCTCTCAGTGCATTGTCGTAGCGATAGACGCCAAAATGCAGGGTCCCGGACTGTGGAAGATATTTATTAACGGCGGCAGGACGCCCGTTGAAAAAGACGCGGTTCTCTGGGCGAAAGAAATCGAGTCTTTAGGCGCCGGGGAAATATTGCTGACCAGCATGGATGCTGACGGAACAACCGATGGATACGACATCGAACTGACAAAAACAGTTTCTAAAGCCGTTTCCATACCCGTTATAGCTTCCGGGGGCGCAGGGAATGCGGAACATATATACAGGGTATTTAATGAGGGTTTTGCCGATGCCGCTTTAGCGGCATCGATATTCCATTATAATAAATTATCAGTGCCGGCGGTAAAAGAGTACCTGATGAGGAAAGGGATACCGGTAAGAATATAAAAATGTAATGTCACGGAGGGAAATTAATGGATAACATTATAAAGGACATGAAGTATGATTCAGATGGATTGATCCCGGCCGTTGTGGTGGATGTTTCGGATAATGAAGTATTGATGGTGGCATATATGAACGGGGAATCTCTGAAAAGAACTATAGAATCGGGGAAGATGACTTACTGGAGCAGATCGAGACAGAAATTCTGGGTAAAAGGCGAAACGTCCGGTAATATACAGGTTGTGAAAGAAATAAGGGTTGACTGTGACAGGGATTGCCTGCTTTTTAAAGTTGAACAAAAAGGCGGCGCGGCCTGTCATACGGGCTACAGAAGCTGTTTCTTTAATAAATATGTCAACGGGGAATGGAAAGAGTGCGGGAAAAAGATTTTTGACCCCGGCGAGGTTTACGGCAAAAAGAATGGATAGGTTATAAATATATGTTTTATCCCGACAAAAAAATGTTTATCAAAAAAGCGAAGAGAGGTAATCTTATTCCGGTCTTCAAGGAAATCCTTGCGGATATGGAAACGCCTGTTTCCGCCTACAGGAAAATCGCGTCGAAAGAATACGGATTTCTGCTTGAAAGCGTTGAAGGCGGCGAAAATATCGCGAGATATTCCTTTTTGGGAGCCGATCCCACTCTTGTTTTTTCATCCAAGGGTAATGAAATTACCATATTGGAGGAAGGGAAAAAGAGAATTTTCAGAACATCTAAAACTCCGCTTGACGAACTAAAACATCTTATGTCCGGGTATAAGCCTGTTGAAGACAGCCGGTTGCCGCGTTTTTACGGCGGCGCCGTGGGTTATATCTCATATGACTCAGTGCGTTTTTTTGAGCCGAAAGTTCCGGATTCAAATACGGATACTCTCGGTTTTCCCGATAGTCTCTTCATGATAACGGATACCATCGTGATATTTGACCATGTCAACCATACCATGAAAGTTGTAGGCAACGCGTTTATTAAGGACAGCCCGGCTAAAGCGTATGATAATGCGGTAAAGAAAATAAACACGGTGATATCAAAACTCAGGAAACCTTTAAAGCCGCTTCCCGCTGAATCGTATATTCCTGTTAAGAAATCAAGAGTGAAATCAAATATGACCAAGGTAAATTTTGAGAGTATTGTTAAAAAAGCAAAGGAATATATAAAGGCGGGAGATATCATTCAGGTTGTCTTATCCCAGAGATTTTGTGTTGATTTCAAGACATCGGAGTTCAATCTTTACAGGGCATTAAGGTCTGTCAACCCGTCTCCTTATATGTTCTATCTTAAACTGGGGGATATCGGAATCATAGGTTCTTCCCCCGAAGTGCATGTGAGATGTGAAGACGGCAATGTCGAGCTGAGGCCTATAGCGGGAACCAGGATAAGAGGCTCCAGCGAAGAAGAAGACCTGAAACTGCAGACAGGATTACTCAAAGACGAAAAAGAAAAAGCGGAACATATAATGCTCGTTGATCTGGGCAGAAACGATATAGGGAGAGTCTGCAATCCCGGTTCCGTGAAAGTCAAAGAACTTATGGTAATCGAAAAATATTCTCATGTTATGCATATAGTTTCTGATATCAACGGGAAACTGAAAAGGGGATTTGATATCTATGACCTGGTGAAAGCGACATTTCCCGCAGGAACAGTGAGCGGCGCGCCCAAGATAAGAGCTATGCAGATAATAGACGAGCTTGAAAAAGATAAGAGAGGGATATACTCGGGGGCAATCGGATATTTCAGTTTTTCGGGAAACCTGGATTCTGCCATTGCCATAAGGACAATGGTTGTTAAGGGGAAAAAAGCGTTTATTCAGGCGGGGGCGGGGATTGTCGCGGATTCGGTCCCTGAAAAAGAATTTTTTGAAACCGTTAATAAAGCGAAAGCTATGGTAAAAGCCGTGGAATTGGCTGAAATGTTTAAAAACTAATCCGGAGAACAGTATGATTTTATTGATAGATAATTACGATTCCTTTACATATAACATCGTCCAGTATATAGGAGAATTGGGTTATACTCCGCTTGTATACCGCAACGATAAGATTTCCGTAGAAGACGTTGAAAAGATAAAGTTTGAGAAGCTGATTATTTCGCCCGGACCATGCACCCCCCGTGAAGCGGGCATTTCCGTTGAGCTGATAAGAAAAATGTCGGGTAAAAAACCTATTCTCGGAGTATGCCTGGGCCATCAATGTATAGGGGAGGCCTTTGGGGGAAAAATAGTTAGGGCGGATAAACTCATGCACGGTAAAACTTCGATGATTTATCATAACGGCAAAGATATTTTCGAAAATGTGGAGAACCCGTTTATCGCCACAAGATATCATTCCCTTGTAATCGGGAAGGACAGCGTTCCTGATTGCCTGGATATTACCGCCGTAACAAAAGAAAAGGAAATAATGGCCGTAAAACACAGGAAATTTCCGGTATGGGGCGTCCAGTTCCATCCGGAATCGGTATTGACCAAAGAAGGAAAAAAAATAATCAATAATTTCCTGAAACTTTAAAAACAGCCGGTTTTTCCGGCATTATATAAGGGCGGCAGGGTGTTTTTTTTAAAGAAAAAAAAGAAAAAGATAGGAATAGCTCTCGGGAGCGGCGCCGCAAAAGGTCTTTCTCATATAGGGGTCCTCAGGGTATTCGAAGAAAACGGCATAAGATTTGATTGTGTTTGCGGAACAAGTATCGGGGCATTGATCGGCGCCGTATACTGTTCTTCTTTTCCGATGAAAGAATTTGAGGAGCTGCTTCTTTCTCTGGATAAGAAACAGATAATAAGTCTTTTCATGCCGAAGCCTTCGCGGCTGGGTTTGATAAGCGGATATAATATTGAGAAATTCCTTTTTTATTTTCTGGGCAATAAAACATTTGAAGATCTGGATATACCTCTTGCGGTCGTTGCCGCCGATATTCTTTCCGGCGAGGAAGTTATACTGTCCCGGGGAAACCTGATTCAGGCCGTAAGAGCGAGTATCTCCATTCCGGGCGTATTTATTCCGGTAAAAATTGACGGAAAGCACCTTGTGGACGGGAGCATAATGAACCCTGTCCCTGTTTCTATTCTGAAGTCGATTGATAAAGATATCATTGCGATAGGAGTCAAAGTCAATACCGAAGTCAAAAATTACAATAAGGAGATTGTGATAAACCGGAGCAGGAAAAACGGGGTTATCCCTTCGCCTGAGGATGTTAAAAATAAAGTCGATGATTTCCTTTCAAATATAAAAGACGAAGCTTCGGCGGAGGATCAGGCGGAAAAAGACAATATTAATATGTTTGATGTTGTAATAAATTCAATATATATTATGGAGGATAATATAGCCGCTCTCAGGCTTAAAAAAGATAAACCCGATTATGTGATATATCCCGATGTCAGCAATGTTCCGCCGATGGGTTATTTCAGGATGAAAGACATAATAGAACACGGAAAGGAAGCGGGGTTAAAGGCGCTTCCCGAAGTAAAATCATTATTGGGATTATAATATATGGATATAACAGAAGCTATTTCGAAAATTGCGGAGAAGCAGAACCTGACCGTTGAAGAATCATTTGATGTGATGAGCCAGATCATGCACGGCAGCGTTTTGCCTTCCCAGATAGCCGGTTACCTGATTGCCTTGAAAATGAAAGGCGAGAGTATTGATGAGATTACCGGCAGCGCGCTGGCCATGAGAAAAGAGGCGAAAAAAATAAACATAACAGATGATGTGCTGGATACATGCGGGACCGGCGGCGACGGGGCCGATACGTTTAACATATCAACAGTAACCGCTTTTGTTGCCGCGGGGGCCGGTATTAAGGTCGCGAAACACGGCAATAAGGCTGTTTCAAGCAAATGCGGGAGCGCGGATGTTTTACTGAAAGCGGGAGTAAATGTAAACATTGACGAAACCGGGGTTGCAGATTGTATTGACAAGGTCGGTATAGGTTTTTTGTTTGCCCCGTCATTTCATCCTGCCATGCGGTTTGCGACCGGCCCCAGGAAAGAACTGAAGACAAGGACAATTTTTAATATACTCGGGCCTATTACAAATCCCGCATCGGCCGAATATCAGCTCATAGGTGTTTTTAACAGGCAATACACTCGTATTTTAGCCGAAGTTTTGAACAAATTAGGCACAAGAAGGGCGATGGTGGTCCACGGCATGGACGGCATAGACGAGATTACAATTACGGACAGGACATTTGTTTCGGAACTGAACAACGGGAAAGTAAAAGATTACGAAATAAATCCGGGAGATTACGGTTTCAAAACAGCTTCCGTAAATGATATAAAAGGAGGAGACGCGGATTACAACACGCGTATACTTTTATCTGTGCTCAAAGGTGAAAAATCGGCGCCCAGGGATATTGTATTATTAAATGCGGGCGCGGCTATAATGTGCGCGGGGAAAGGGAAGGATATGGATGAATCGATATCCATGGCGGTTGAATCCATTGATTCGGGCAGGGCGTATAATAAACTTAAATCATTGATTGCTTTTACCAACAGGGGATAAACGGCTTATGATACTTGAAGAAATATTAAAATATAAGGAACAGGAAATTAAAGAAAGAAAAAAGAAATTACCTCTGGAGATCCTGAAAGATAAATGCGAAATGGCGCCTTTGACCAGGCCGTTTGCCGCCGCGATAAATCAGGATGATTTTATATCCGTCGTCGCAGAATTAAAAAAAGCCTCACCTTCAAAAGGCGATATAGTCGATTCCTATGACCCTGTTTCCATTGTTTCCCAGTATGAAGAGGGCGGAGCTGATGCGATATCGGTGTTGACAGATGAAAAATATTTTAAAGGTTCTCTGGACGACATGGTCAATATAAAGGTTAATACTAAACTGCCTGTGTTAAGGAAGGATTTTATTATAGACACTTATCAGCTTTATGAGAGCAAGGCTGCCGGGGCTGATGCCGTGCTTTTAATAGCAAAAGCCGTTTCGAAAGATAAAATTAAAGAGATGCTGGACATATCGTTTAATCTGTATCTTGATGTAATCGTTGAAGTCCATGACGAATATGAGCTGAATAATGTTATTGGCATCAACGGGATAAAAATCATCGGTATAAACAACAGGAACCTGAACGATTTTAAGATAGATATCGGAACATCGGAAAAACTTTTGCCTGAAATCCCGGAAGGCATCATAAAAATATCCGAAAGCGGTTTTTCTTCAAAATCGGATGTAATGCGCGTCGCTAACGCGGGGGCTGACGCTGTACTGGTCGGGGAATCCCTTATGAAGGAAAAAGATAAGAAGGCGATGATAAAAGCGTTTAAAATTTCAAAACATTAAAGGGTTGGTTATGATAAGAGTCAAAATCTGCGGGATTACAAATTTTGAAGACGCGGATGCGGCGTGCGCTTACGGGGCCGATGCGCTCGGTTTTGTTTTCGCAGACAGCCCGAGAAAAATAAAACCGGACGAAGCAAGAAAAATTATCAGGTCTTTACCTCCATTTGTCACAACTGTGGGTGTGTTTGTAAATGAAGATGAGAGGGAAATACGGCGGATTGCGGATTTTTGTGATCTCGATTATCTTCAGTTTCACGGCGATGAGACACCGGAGTTCTGCGGTAATTTCGGGCGCAAGATAATCAAAGCCTTCAGGGTTTCAGGTAAAGATGATATTCAGGAGATAGAAAAATATTCCGCGACTGATTTCATACTCCTGGATGCTTACGATAAGAATAAAAGGGGCGGGACAGGACATGCATTTGACTGGCATATAGTATCTTCTCTAAGAAGGGAGAACAAAGCTGTTATCCTGTCAGGGGGCCTTAAAATAGGAAATCTTATAGGGGCTTTGATGACGGTTAAGCCTGACGCCGTGGATGTATCCAGCGGGATTGAAAAATCTCCAGGGATAAAAGATCACGCTAAAATGAAGGATTTCATTAATCTTGCGAAAAAAGCGCTAATATTTTAAAGAAGGAAATTTCAACAATGAATCCCGATAAAAGAGGAATGTTCGGAAAATTCGGCGGCAAGTTTGTGCCTGAAACGTTAATGAATGCGCTCGCCGAGCTTGAGATATGTTACAGGAAATGCATAAAAGAAAAATCATTTAAGGACGAGTTGAATTATTATCTTCATGAATATGCCGGCAGGCCTACGCCTCTTTACTATGCGGAAAGGTTATCGCGGAAACTCGGGCATAAGATTTATCTTAAGAGGGAAGATCTGCTTCATACGGGAGCCCATAAAATCAATAACACTATCGGACAGATACTTCTTGCCAGAAGGATGGGGAAGAAACGGATAATAGCGGAAACAGGGGCGGGACAGCATGGTGTCGCCGCTGCCACCGTTTCCGCAATGTTCGGCATAAAATGCGAGATATATATGGGAGAAGAGGATATTCACAGGCAGAACCTCAATGTATTCAGGATGAACCTTCTGGGAGCTAATGTTATCAGCGTTAAATCGGGGAGCAGAACGCTGAAGGATGCAATGAATGAGGCAATCAGGGATTGGGTAACGAATGTGCGCCATACTCATTATATCCTGGGTTCTGTCGGCGGCCCGCACCCTTATCCTATGATTGTAAGGGATTTTCAGAAGATTATCGGTGTGGAAGCTAAAAGTCAGATTTTGAAGAAAGAGGGAAGGCTTCCCGATTATCTGGTCGCCTGTGTCGGCGGGGGCAGCAACTCCATAGGCTTATTCTATAATTTTCTGAAAGATAAAAAAGTTAAATTTATAGGTGTCGAAGCCGGTGGACTGGGTATTAAAACAGGAAAGCACGCCGCTCGTTTTAAAGGGGGGCGGATAGGAGTTCTGCACGGTTCTAAATCTTATGTCCTGCAGGATGAAAATGGGCAGATATCCACCACGCATTCCATCTCAGCCGGCCTGGATTATGCGGGTGTGGGGCCCGAACACAGTTACCTTTTTGAAAAAGGCAGAATCCAATACGATGCGGTTTCCGACAAAGATGCGGTGAATGCTTTTATTTTTTTATGTAAAAACGAGGGTATAATCCCTGCGCTTGAAAGCGCTCATGCGGTAGCGTATGTAATGAAAAACCGTAAAAAGCTGGGCAGAAACAAACTGATAATAATCAACCTGTCAGGCAGAGGCGATAAGGACGTGCAGGTTGTGGGCGATTACATATCTTGATTATCATGAACAGAATAGATAAAAAATTTGCTGAACTCAGAAAAACTTCAGGGAAGGGGTTTATCCTTTACCTGACCGCCGGCGATCCCGATATGTCCGATTCTTTCAAAATTATTTCCCAGGTTGAAAAAGCCGGAGTCGATATACTTGAACTCGGGATACCTTTTTCCGATCCGCTGGCCGACGGGCCTACCATACAGAGAGCTTCTTCAAGATCCTTAAAGCGGCATACCTCCGTGAGAGATGTTTTAAATCTTGTGAAAAGGATCAGGAAGGGGAAAATAGATATCCCTTTGGTCCTTTTTACGTATTATAATCCCGTCTTAAATTATGGATTAAAAAGATTTATTTTTGATTGCGGCAAAAACGGGGTGGACGGAGTGCTGATATTGGACCTTCCCCATGAGGAAGCGGAGGAATATGTTTTATTGGCGTCAAAAAATAATATCAAAACAATATTTCTGATAACCCCGACTACTCCCGAAAACAGAATAAGGGATATTGTCAGGGTTTCTTCGGGTTTTATATATTGTGTCTCGAGAACAGGGGTTACAGGCGCGAGGAAGGATTTAAGCGGGGATGCTCCGTCTATGGTGAAAAAGATAAAAAAGCATACGAAATTACCTGTCGCTGTCGGTTTCGGCATCTCTACTCCCGGGCAGGTAAAGGAAGTATCCGGGTATTGTGATGCGGTTGTCGTGGGAAGCGCCGCTGTGAAAAAGATTGAGGATAATATTAACTCGGCGAATATTGGAAAAGTAATGAAAAAATATATTGCATCACTGACAAAAGGGCTTATGTAGGCAGGAATGAATAAGAAAATATATGCGGTATTAATGGCCGGGGGAAAAGGGGAGAGGTTCTGGCCGCGCAGCAGAGAATCGACACCCAAGCAATTCCTTGCGGTTTACGGGCAAAAAACACTTGCGCAGCTTTCCGTTTCCAGGATTAAAAAACTTGTCAGGCCTCAAAATATTTTTGTTATTACAGGCGCCAAACAGCTTGCCCCGGCGAAGAAACAGCTTAAGGATATCCCCGGCGGGAATATAATCGCCGAGCCTGTCGGACGGAATACCGCCCCGTGCGCCGCCCTGGCCGCGGCTATTATTTTTCGGAAAATGAAAGATGCCGTGATATTGATGCTTCCCGCGGACAGTTATATTTCCGACGAGGCCGTTTATCTGGAAACACTGAAAGAAGCATCCGGTTTTGCGTCCAGGGAAAAGAAACTGGTTACAGTGGGAATAACTCCATATTATCCGAGCACTGAATATGGCTATATAGAATATGGAAAAAAGTTATGCAATAAAAACAAAATCAGGATATTCCCCGTAAAAAAATTCAAAGAGAAACCTTCTCTTCAGGCTGCAAAGAGATATCTGAAAAGCGGATTAAAATGGAACAGCGGGATGTTTATATGGAGGGCTGATGTGTTTATCGATGAGTTTATCAGGCATGCTCCCCAATACAGGAAGAGCATGTCTCTTTTCCTGAACGCCGGACATTCTATAAGAAAAGTGATGAACAGGGAATATCCGGGAATGGTGAAAGATTCCATAGACTATGCCCTTATGGAGAAATCGCGGAATATCGCGATGGTTGAGGGTGATTTCGGCTGGGATGACCTCGGGACATGGGCCAGCCTCAAAAGGTTTATAAAGCCGGATCCCTCGGGCAATTATATATCGGGTGATGTATTTATGTCCAATTGCAGGGATTGTGTGGCAATATCCGATAAGGGAGCCTTGGGAATGGCGGATATGCATGGTGTTATAGCGGTAAAAACAGAGGATGCGGTTATGGTATGTCCGGCGGATAGCGCGCCGGAAGTGAAAAAAATTGTAAGTTTGATACAGAAAAAAGGGAAGACAGAATATCTATGAAGTTTTTAGGTGTAGATTTCGGGCATAAAAGGGTCGGACTCGCCGTTAGCGATGATTTGAATATTACGGCTCAGGGATTGGGTTTTGTCCATTTCACAGACATAGACCAATTTATTAATCATTTAGCGCAACTAATTGAAAATAAAGGAATTACATCTATTGTTATAGGTAATCCGGTTAACATGTCCGGCAAAGACAGTCCCGGAAGCAGAAAAGTTAAAGACCTCGCCGAAAAGATTAATAAAGAATTGAACATAAATGTCAATCTCTGGGATGAAAGGTTGACCACTGTTTCTGCGCAGAGGATATTGATATCCGCGAATATAACGAGAAAAAAAAGAAAAGAAAAAGTAGATTCCCTCGCAGCCCAGATCATGCTGCAAAATTTTCTGGACCATCTTGAGAATAGCAGACAGATGTGATTTTCTGCGGAAACCCTGCGCAAATGAAAAAAAAACATAAAATAGAATTGGTAGCTCCCGCCGGAAACATTGAAAAACTCAAAACAGCTTTTCTTTACGGGGCTGACGCCGTTTATATAGGCTATCCGGGAATGAGCCTGCGCGCATATGCCGAAGAGCTTAATTTCCGCGATGCGGAGACCATTTCAAAAGAAGCAAGGAAAGCCGGCAAAAAATTATATATTGCCATGAACGCTTATCTTAAAGAGTCTGATTTAAAGAAAGCCGAAACTGCGATAAAAAAGATCAACGTTATAAAACCGGATGCCATCATTGTTTCGGACCCCGGAATGATAAAAATTGCGCGCAACCTCTTATGTCGCGGAGTAAAGATCCATTTAAGCACACAGGCCAACACATTAAACTCCTCGTCGGTGTTATTCTGGAAGGGATCGGGTGTCGACCGGATAATATTGGGAAGGGAAGTCGCCTTAAGGGATATTCGCATGATAAAGAAAGCAGTCCCGGATATGGAGCTGGAAATTTTTTGCCACGGGGCGATGTGTGTTTCTTATTCGGGCAGGTGCCTGTTAAGTTCTGTGATGACGGGCAGAAGCGCAAATGAAGGGAAGTGCACCCATCCTTGCAGGTGGAAATATTATCTGGTTGAAGAAAAACGGCCGGGCGAATATTTTCAGATTGAATCTTCCGCCCGCGGTTCGTATATTTTAAATTCGAAAGACTTAAATATGGTTGATTATATTACGGAAATCGCGGAAGCGGGCGTAGACGCCATTAAGATAGAAGGAAGAATGAAAAGCCTGTATTATATAGCCTGTGTTGTCCGCGCTTACAGAAATGCCGTGGATTGCTGTTATGCGGGGAAAAAGAGAGCGCCGAAAAAAACAATCGAAGAACTTGAAAAAATAAGCCACAGGAAATATACTACTGGTTTCTATGTTGGCAGAGGTTCCGATTCGGATATGCAGATTGCCGGCACGTCCGCGTACGAAAGAAAATATGATTTTTTGGGAATTGTAGAAAAGTCGTTGAAAGGCACCGTTATATTAGAAGTGAGGAATAAGATCAGGAAAGGTGATTCGGTTGAGGTGATAGGTCCGGATATCGGATGTGACAGGGAAGAAACGATAAGCCTGATGTTTGACCTGGACGGCGGGGTTTTGAAAGAAGCGAATCCCGGAATGAAAGTGAAAGTCAGGTTTAAGAGTTGCGCCCGCCCGGGGGACTTAGTCAGGAAAAAGAATGAATAACAAAATTAAGATAACTAAACTTTCCAACGGCATAAGAATAGTGACCACCGAGATGAAGCATATGCATTCCGTTTCGATGGGCATCTGGGTCGCAACGGGAGGAAGATATGAGGCCGAACGCCAATCGGGGATCTCGCACTTCCTCGAGCACTTGCTTTTTAAAGGGACAACCCACAGGACATGCAGAAAAATATCCGAGGCTATTGAAGGGGTAGGCGGCATATTAAATGCCTATACTTCAGAGGAATATACGTTCTATATGGCAAAAGTATCCAGTAAATACTTTCATACCGCCTCCGAGATATTATTTGACATATATATAAATTCTATTTTCGATCCCAGGGAAATAGAAAGGGAGAGGGGTGTAATAAAAGAAGAAATAAATATGTATCATGATATGCCGGATCAGCATATTCATGATTTAATAAAATCCATTATATGGGAGGGACATCCTCTGGGGAAGCCTTTGATAGGTTCCGTTGATACGGTTTCATCTATAACCAGGGATGATATTTTAAGATATATGAACGCTAATTATACCACTTCCAATACAGTTATCTCTGTTGCCGGCAATATCAAGCATGATACAGTAGTGAAAGAGTCTGAAAAATGGGTCAGAAATCTTCCGGGAAAACCGGCTCCCGGGTTTTTGGGCTATGAACAAAAACCGCTCAACAGGAGAAATATATTTTTAAACAAGAAAACGGAACAAGTACATCTTGCCCTGGGCGTTAAAACGGTTGAAAGAGGGCATAAGGATAAATATGCGTTTAATATCCTGAGCGTGATACTCGGCGAAAATATGAGTTCAAGGCTTTTTCAATCTATAAGGGAGAAGTATGGATTATCCTATAATATATCTTCCGCCGTTGAATATTATAAGGATTCCGGCTGTTTTACTATTTCGGGCGGTTTTGACGCCGGAAGGGTTGAACAGGCCGTTTCGCTTATAATGAGAGAGCTCAATAAAATCAGGTCGTCAAAAGTTTCATCTGAAGAAATTGAAAGGGCGAAGGAATATTATATCGGTCAGTTTATGCTTGCGATGGAAAGAACGACATCCCAGATGTACAGAGCGGGTGAAAGCTTAATCCTGCTGGACCGTATAATTCCGTATGATGAAGTGATAGCCAAAGTCCAGTCTGTTGCCGCCGCCGATATCCGGAGAATAGCCGCGGATTACTTTACTCCTGAAAATATCGGTATTTCAGGGATAGGATTAATTGATAAACCGTCGAAAATAGAAAAAATATTAAAAAAGTTATAAGCCATTACTTAACAGGGAGGATAGATTTGATTAAAATTGCCCCGTCTTTGCTGGCAGCTGATTTCGGAAAAATGTCCGAGGAGGTGAAAAAGGCTGAAGATGCAGGTGTTGACATGCTTCATATAGATGTGATGGACGGCCATTTTGTTCCAAACATAACTTTCGGGCCGGATATAGTCAGATCTATAAGGAATACGACCGGACTTTTCCTGGATGTCCACCTTATGATAGCAGAGCCTCTTAAATACGCGCCTGTTTTTGCCGAAGCCGGTTCTGATCTGATTACATTCCATATAGAAGCCGAAAAGGATCCCGAAAAGATCATCAGGAAAATCAGGTCTCTGGGAGTGAAATGCGGCGTTTCCATTAACCCTCCCACTCCTTTTTGCGAGATTGAAAATATTGTTGATAAGGTTGATCTTGTTCTTTTCATGTCGGTTAATCCCGGTTTCGGCGGACAAAAATTCATTGGATCAGTCCTGGATAAAGTAAGAGCGGCGAAAAAGCTTATAGATGAGAATAATTTAGAAACCGAATTGGAGATTGACGGAGGAATAACGCTGGAAACCGCGGTAAACGCCGTAAAAGCCGGTATAAATATTATCGTCGCGGGAACTTCAATTTTCAGAACGCCCGATATTACTTCCACAGTGCGACAATTCAGAGATGCTTTGCAGAAATATGAAAATTGAAAATATAAGAAATTTTTCTATCATTGCCCATATAGACCACGGCAAATCAACTCTTGCCGACAGAATGCTGGAAATAACAGGTTCTATTGATAAGCGTGAATTCCGTGAACAGGTGCTTGATGACATGGATTTAGAGCGGGAAAGGGGCATAACCATTAAGGCTCATCCTGTCCGGATTGATTATAAAGCTGACGACGGGCAGACATATATGCTTAATATCATCGATACCCCCGGCCATGTTGATTTCGCTCACGAAGTTTCAAGAAGCCTTGCTTCCTGTGAAGGCGCGCTTTTGCTTGTGGACGCTTCTCAGGGAGTGGAAGCTCAGACAGTTGCTAATATACATCTTGCATCCAGCTACGGTTTAAAAATAATTCCTGTTATCAACAAAGTTGATTTGCCTAACGCGGATGTGGAAAGCGTTAAACACCAGATCGAAGATATCCTGCAGATCCCGGCCGATGACGCGGTTCTGACGAGCGCAAAGACGGGCAGCGGGATAAAAGAGCTCCTGGACAGGATTATCGGCCGGATTGACCCGCCCGCCGTTCCGGCCGAAAACAAATTAAAAGCGCTTATATTTGATTCGGTATATAACTCTTTTCGCGGCGTTATACTGCATGTAAGAGTGTTTGGCGGAAAAGTAGGCAAAGGCATGAAGATTTTTTTAATGGGGAGGAATAAGATATTTGAAGTCGTGGAGGTAGGTATCTTTAAACCTAAGGCGACACCTGTCAGCGAACTTGTATGCGGAGAGGTTGGCTATATCATCTCTAATATCAAGGATGCTTCGGATATTATCATCGGCGACACTATCACAAGCGAGAAGGACCCTGTTTCGGAAGCGGTCCCGGGATTTAAACAGATCCATCCCATGGTTTACAGCGGAGTTTATCCTTCAAACAGCGCGGATTATCCGGATTTGAAAAGCGTTCTTGAAAAATTTTCTTTAAATGACGCTTCCCTGAAGTTTGAACCTGAAAATTCAGCAGCGCTCGGTTTCGGTTTCAGATGCGGATTTCTCGGTCTGCTGCACATGGAAATATTCCAGGAAAGGATAGAGAGAGAATATGACCTGGATATTGTAATGACCCATCCGAGCGTTATATACAGGATTAACCTGAAAAACGGCGAACAGATATCCATAGATAATCCGTTAAAGTTGCCTCCTGTGAACGAGATAGATAATATTGAGGAACCGTTCGTGAAAATGTTTGTGATATGCCCGACTGAATCACTGGGGTCTATCATTCAGATCTGCAGGGATAGAAGAGGGGATTTGCTGCAGACAGAGACACTTGATCAGCGGAGGGTGCTGATGACCTTTGATATGCCCATGAATGAGATTATAATCGATTTTCATGATAAGATAAAATCTGCGACAAGAGGTTTCGGTTCCATGGATTATGAATTTGACAGATATAAGACATCAAATATAGTTAAACTTGAGATTCTTGTTAACGGAGAGCCGGTTGACGCTTTTTCGACGCTTGTGCATTCGTCTAAAGCTGAGACAAAGGGAAGGCAGATAACTGAAAAATTGAAGGACCTTATACCCCAGCATCTTTTCCAGATACCGTTGCAGGCATCTGTGGGGGGCAAAGTAATTGCCAGGAGCAACATAAAAGCGCTAAGGAAAGATGTGATTGCGAAATGCTACGGCGGTGATATAACCAGGAAGAGAAAATTGCTTGAAAAACAAAAGGAAGGCAAAAAAAGGATGAAGCTGGTCGGGAAAGTCAATATTCCCCAAAGAGCGTTTACCGCCGTGCTGAAAAACGATTAATACAAAGGAGATACCGTGAAAAAAATAACAGAGATGAAAAAATATCGGGATTCAAAAAAGGCTTATAAATCGGTCAAAGAACTTATAAAAAGAGCAAAGAGGGAAAAAGGCAGAGACTGGTATCTGAGCGCCATAAAAACCATGTCTGAAGTCAGGCAGGCATTGAAAGGCAGGCAGGACATTGACGCCGCATTACAGAAGATATTACTGCTTGAGGACGAATTGAAGAGATATAAAAAAGGGGCTTTCAGGGAATTTATCGAGTCTCTTTTATGGGCGGGCATACTTGCTTTGATAGTCCGCGGATTATTTTTACAGCCTTTTAAGATTCCGACCGGTTCCATGGAGCCGACACTTCACGGATCCTATGATAATGGAGACAGGATTTTTGTTAACAAAATTATTTTTGGGTTAAGATTGCCGTGGATCGCTTATGATAAAGAAAGGCAGCCTGTCCCTTTGCAGTTAAAATATTCTCCTGTGATAGTTCCTGTAAAAGAACCCGCGAGATGGGACATAGTTGTTTTTCAGACAAGAAACATAATAGGGCTTGACCAGCATAAGGATTATATAAAGAGGGTTATAGGGCTTCCCGGGGAAACAATTGAAATTAAAGACGGGGATATATATATAGACGGCAAAATCGCGCCCAAACCCGCAAATCTTAAAGATATTTATTACAGAAACACTGATTTTTCTGATTTTGACGGGGAATACGGACAAATGGGACGCGCAGTGCAAATACCCGAAGACATGTATTATGTTCTCGGCGACAACAGCGATAACAGCAAGGACAGCAGGTATTGGGGATTTGTGCCGAGAGATAACATCCTCGGAAAGGCTTTTTTTGTATGGTGGCCCGTGTCCGAAAGATGGGGACATTTAAAATAACAGTTACTCTGCCAAGCGATGGAAAAGAGAATATTAATAGTAGATAACGATCTTGAGATTATCTATCTTCTGAGACTTCTGCTTGAATCCGAAGGTTATAATGTGTCTATTGCCCGAAGCGGGGAAGAGGCACTGAGCGAATTCAAATTCAACGATAACTTTCCCGATGTGGTGTGCATAGATATTATGATACCGGATAGCGACGGGTATAAAATCTGCCATCAGATAAAAGAAATAACAAAATTCAGCGATTATGTTCCAATAATCTGCATGACCGCAAAAGGGGACCTGGAAACAAAGATTAAAGGTTTCGAAGAAGGATGCGATGATTTTCTGGTTAAACCGGTAGCTCCGCAGGAATTAATGGCGCGGGTTAAAAACATGATAAGGATGAAAAGACTGCACGATGAACTCAGAAAAAAGAATATAGAACTGGCGGAAATGGCGATAAAAGACGAGCTAACGGGATTGTTCAATCTAAGGCATCTGAATTCATATCTCCGCCAGGAGATGAACAAGTCAAAACGCTATTCGCTGTCATTGAGCTGTATCGGAGTGGATGTGGATTTGTTTAAAAAGGTTAACGATCAATACGGACATGCCGCAGGCGATTATGTGCTGCAAAAAATCGCGGATATTATGGTTGAATGCAAACGATATAACGATGTGATATTCCGGCCTTCCGGCGATGAATATATTATAATAGCGCCGGTTACTTCCGCGGCGGACGCGGAAAGATTCGCGGAAAGGGTAAGAAAAGCGGTTGAAAGCCATATTTTTAAATATGAAGAGCATAATATAAAAATTACAATAAGCGCCGGCATAGCTTCGTTTCCCGAGCATGTGATACAGGATGAAGAGGATTTAAGGAAAAAGACGGATAAAGCCTTATATTTTTCCAAACTTAACGGAAGAAACAGCACAAGCGTGTATAATCCGGAATTGGTAGGATAAAGCGGTATTGTCGGATTGAAATCAGGGGTTATAGATAAATCCATTCTATAACCCCGTTTTTTTATTTTAACATGGGGGAGCGGGCCGTGTGTATTTTAAGGGTAGCGCCATAATTCATATACGTTATCGTACGTTAAAGAGAAAGGCGGGTCATAATTCAGCTACGTTATAGGACGTTCAGTAAAACATCCTATAACTAGAATTATAACCCCTGTTTTAAGGGACTTTCGTAACGTCCGAATAGGAATCTATTAAAGAAACAAAAGCACTTGTTAAAAAACTGAAGATTATAGGATATTCGAAGTATGTCGTATAATCTTTCAGGATATTATCGGATGTTGTAAAAGTTGTTTGAATTATGCAAATGATGGGTCATAATTCAGCTACGTTATAGGACGTTTAGTAAAACATCCTATAACTAGAATTATGACCGGGAACGCAGGCAAATCAGTTATATAAATTTCTCCTTAGGAAGAATAATGGGGTTTACAGCACAACTTTTACAACGTCCGATAATATATCTTATGTAAACATAAGCATATAGCAAATGCCCCTCAAAAAAATACATAACACTCTATTGTATAAGAAGTTATGAATTTGTGGAAATCTCCTGTGGAAATACTGTGGATGAATGTTGTTAGTAATATAGGCTTAGCTGTGGACAGTTCTTTCCCTATTAAGGATGATTGTCTGCCGCAAGATATGCTTGTAGCGGCCGGATGGCTGTTTTTAATGATTATTGGCCGGAATCAAGGTCTTTGGGGTTTATGTAGGACATCGGCTTGTATTTTTTTGTTTTCTTGGATTTAAGCCCCCAGAGAGACCCTCCTCCCATGCAGATTCCCGCGGATTCTATGTTCATCGGGTCAAATGTGCCGTAAAACATTATCATTCGCTTATCCGTTTTTCCGACCGGCACGTTAGCCGCGGAGAATTCAAGTAAAAACTCATCGCCCATTATCCATGCCGCGGTCTTCCTGGCGTCATAGGCTTCGAATACGGCTCCATCGAAAGTGACAACTTTCACTCCCCCGTACTGTGTATCGAAAAGGACGTCTTTTTTGCCTTCGATATTGTTAATGTATATCATAGCTATTGTTATTTCGCTCTTTGTGATTCTTTCCCATCTATGTTCCAATTCGTGCATGTCCTGCGGATTAAAAAAAGAAACGACAAGCTGGCTTCCCTTATATTCATATAGCCAGGCGGAAACGGCCTTTATCGTTTCCTCTTCATTTTCATCCGCCGAAAAAACCGGAAATGACAATAGGATGATTGAAAGAAATATAAAAAAGAAAATTTTTTTCATTTTGTAACCTGGCCTTTTTTATGTATCCGTATGAAGTGTTCGAAGGACCTGTCATAAGTTTTTTCCGCGTCGTCCGGGAAACAACAGGCCGGCAGTTCTTTCATTGCCAGATGGTATCTTATGCATTCGCAGCAGATACCTTTTCTTGAGCATGGTTCATATGAACAATTGCAGTTAGTTGTATTTTTTTGCCTGTTATTGCATTCCATCGGTTTGGCCCGCGTTTTATAAAAGTCTATAATAATGAGGGAAAATCTGCAAGGATACTTTAAGGTTAAATTTCTTCAGGCAGACCATATCCTGCTTTCGAATTCAATGGAAGGAAGCATCACCCGGAGGTATCCTGATGAAGGCACCTGATCGATTAAAACCTTTTTTTCGAGGATAAAAATTTTGAGGTCCAGCAGTTTGATGTTTTTTTTCCCGATATATCCGAGCGGCACGGCAAATTCGATTATGTTTCCGAAAGAGATATTGTTTTTCAGAGAAACATCCTTGCCGGATGACGCGCTTTTGATAAGAAGCTCCAGGGGTTCGAAGGTTAATATAAATTCCGCTGATTCTTTTTGAAAATAAGAAAAGGAAAAACGTAATGCGATATCCCCAAGCAAACTTCTTTTTTGAATGAATCTCTTTTCCGGATCTATTCTGAAAAAAACGCTGTCCTTGTTAAATCCATAGTAAAAACCCGTAAACATCGAGGTTGCCCTGTGCATAGCGGCGCCGGACCTTTCGACTGACTGATAATATGCCGCGCTTCTCCATTCATAAAAATCCGATATTTGCCCGTCGATTAAGGGGTGAATGTAATCGGAGGGTATTTTTATTTCGGGGTTGTTGTCGGTTGTCTCGGTTATAGGCGTATATACGTGTTCGGGCACGGGATTATTCAACCTTTTATATATAGATATCACATTAGCCCTGAAAAGCCCGTCAAAAAGGTCATCGAATTCGCTTGTGTTGATGTCCCCGTACCACCAGAACCAATCGCTGGCCTCTGCAATATAAAGCTTTTCAAGTATGCCGGTTTTTAACTTAGCATCTTGATTCCCCGCCGCCTTTTCTTCAATAAGGTTTCTGACATCAGCGAGTATATCCCATGCCTGGTTTTTATACTTATCCCCTATCCATATCCTGAAATTATGGGAAATCCAGGACCCGGGAAAGATGTTTTTTAGAATGGAGCGGGGTTTGTTATCCATGATAAAATCCGAAACCGTAGTACTCCTGAGTTTTTCCGATTCGCTGATTTTGGAGAATAATCTGTTTAAAAAATCGATTCCGCCTTTATGATAATATTCCCATGGATTTTCTCCGTCCAGGATAAGGGAAACCAATCCCGGAGTTCCGCCGCCGGCGGTAATATCGGAGATTGAAGAAATGCAGGCAATAAGATCGTCAGAGGCTTTATCCGGATCCATATGGCTGTAAACAAAGCCGATTTTATCTGAAAGCGTATGGTCTCTGAATATAATATTTATCTCTGCATCCCCTATCTTAAGCCTGTAGGGCCGGTAAAGTGATCTTTTTTCATAATTCTCTTTTAAGGTTTTACTTAATATTTCTTCATCGGCGGCTGTCCATATAAAACCGTTCCGGGACAGCATAGGTATGATTTCATCGCATACAGAACCTTCAGACGGCCACAGGCCCAGAGGTTTCCTGTTGAAATGAAGAATGTATTCATCAACAGCTTTTTTTATCTGGTTCAGGGCGTCTTCAGGATGGCGGAAATTATTGTCCGGAAGAACGGTTGCCGGTTCCGATTTAACAGCGTACCCGGAGTTAATCAATAAAGGCAGTATAGGATGATTGAACGGGCTTATACTGATTTCAATCTGTTTCCTGTCCTGCAGTTTTTTGTAAAGAGGTATGACTTTGCCGATTATTTCAAACTGGGTTTTTATGATATCGGTTTTATCTTTCTCGGAAAAAGAATGGCCTTTCTTCCTTAATTCGTTCAAATACGGGTAATCTTTTACCGCATAATGCCCCATCCACGCGAGATTGAACCAGACTTGTAAATCCAGTATATCCTGGTTTGAGATCTTTTCCGCGTAGCTTAGCGCATCCTGCCTGGATTTTATCTGTTTGCGGATCAGGAGGAGTTTTTTGTATCCGGGAAAGGGGTCTGCCATGGTTTCCCAGTTTAGCGAAAAAAAGTTCCACAGGATTTCCTGTTTTTCTTTTTCCCGGAGATCAGATGCGGGTTTCAGGGAAAGCTGCAGAAAGGTTTCTTTGATTTTGCCGGAAGCATATTCCGACAATTGGTTAAGAAGCGAACCCGAAAAATTAAATGTTGAGCGAAAACAGGGAAAATCTTCATGCAGTCTTGCCATGTCGTAATATCCTTTTACGGCATGAAGCCTGACCCATGGAAGCAGATAACAATCTGTTTCGGGGTGTTTGTAGCAAGGCTGGTGCATATGCCAGACGAAAGCAATGTGCAGGCTGCTCAATTTTTATATCTCCCGTAAAAATTTAGCGGCTTCTTCGGGAGGGGTTGAATTGATAAAGAAGCCTGTCCCCCATTCAAAACCCGCCGTCTTTACTATTCTCGGAAATATTTCTATGTGCCAGTGGAAGCTCTCAGAAGAACCGGATTGAAGGGGAGATGTATGGATAAGCAGGTTGTACTGGAAGTCTCTTAATGCTTTATGCAGTTTATTGAGCGTGTTTTTCATTATGCGGCTGAGATACATAAGATGCTCCTCTTCGGCGCGGTCAAAATCGGAGGCGTGATTTTTGGGGATAATCCAGGTTTCAAATGGAAATCTGGACGCGTACGGGCAAAATGAAAGAAATTCGTTGTTGGAATCCACTATCCTGTCCCCGATTTCCGTTTCCTGCCGGATAATGTCGCAAAAGACGCATTTTTTGTGAACTTTAAAATAATCCCGCGCTCCCGTCAAGGCTTCCATCGCCCTCTTGGGTATAACGGGCATCGCGATTAACTGAAAATGCGGGTGCTTCAGCGTCGCTCCCGCTTTCGGCCCTACGTTTTTGAAAACAATAATATGCTGAAGCCTGATATCATTTCTCAGGTCCGATATCCTGTTTTTTATGTTTGTCAGTATGCTGTATATTTTTTCTTCGGAAAATTGGCGCAGATCTTTGTTATGGTCCGGGGATTCTATGATAAGTTCGTGAGCTCCTGTGGCGCTGAGGGATTCGTATATGCCTGTTTTGCTTTTCTTCAGCTCATTTTCCACCCTCAAAGCCGGAAATTTATTCGGGATGACCCTTAAATCCCAGCCAGCGGAATTCGGGGCGGAATCAGGTTTTCTTACAGCCGTTATCTCCGGAGTGGTCATCTTTTCGTTGCCTTCGCAGAAAGGACAGTATTTTAAATCCTCGTTTTCTTCGTAAACGGAAAAATCATTCGGCCGGTTTTTCCTGTCCGTAGCTATTATTATCCATCTGTTTACAATAGGGTCTTTTCTTATTTCCGACATTACGCCGTATTTCCTTTTTTAATGATTGTTTTATATAATGTCTCGTATTGTTTGGCGGATTTGTTCCATGAAAAATCGCAGTTCATGCCGTTTTTGATTATTTGCGTCTTATGCCTTTCGTCTCCGGTTATTTTCAGGGCTTCAGCGATTTTTTCCAGCATTGCCTCTTTGCCGTATTTTTTGAATTTGAAACCGTTGCCCGCGCCGGTCAGCGGGTTGTAGTTTAATATGGTGTCATCCAGTCCGCCGGTCGCGCTTACTATCGGGATAGTCCCGTATTTGAGGCTGTATATCTGGTTCAGCCCGCAAGGCTCATACCTGGAAGGCATAAGAAAAAAATCACATCCTGCTTCTATTTTATGCGCAAGAGGTTCGTTGAATTCGAGTTTTATACCCAGTTTGTTCCTGTGCGCATTTGCAAGCCTGCATAAAGTCAAATGGTATTTGTCGTCTCCTTTTCCCAGTATGAGAAGCGCAACATCCATGCTTAATATTTCCGGAATCGCATCAATAATCAAATCTATTCCTTTTTGTTCTGCCAGCCGGGAAACTATGCCTATAACAGGCAGGGCTTCGGGTGATGATATGGCGAATTCCTCAAGGAGGTCTTTTTTGCAGGCCTTTTTACCGTTTATATTCAGGGCGGAGTAATTTTCTTTTATATGTTTATCCGTTTCCGGATTCCATTCGCCGTAATTTACCCCGTTGATGATTCCATATATATCCTTTTTGCGTTTTCGGAGTATGCCTTCCATTCCAAAGGAGTGCCGTTCGGTCTGAATTTCTTTGCTGTAGTTTTTACTTACGGTGCTTATCGCGTCCGAAAACACTATTCCCGACTTCATGAAATTAAGCATCCCGAAAAATTCAAGGCCTTCGGAACTGAAAACCGACCAGGGCAGGCCTGTTAATTTCATATCAAAATGCCAGAACGCGCCCTGATACGCCAGATTGTGGATGGTGTATAAGGTTTTTGTGCCTTTAAAAAAGGGGTTTTCCGATTCTGTGATTTTTAGATACGCGGGGATTAAACCGGTTTGCCAATCATTGCAATGGATGATATTGGGCTGAAAGCCTAATAATTCGCATGCTTTGACGACTGCCCTGCAGAAAAAAATGAATCTTGAAGAGTTATCCTTGTAATTCCCTGTCCTCTCGCCGTAAAGCCCTTCCCTCATATACAGGAGGTCATTTTTAATAAAATAAACGGGGGCGCCGGATGATGTTCTGGCGGCGAATATATTTCCCTCATATTTATTGTCGCCTACCGTTATTTCAAAAGGCTTATTGCAGTTCTCAAGATCCCTGAAATTTTTCTGAACAGTGTCGTATAACGGCATTATCGATCTTATGTCGTGCCCGAGTTTTTTAAGTTCATCGGGCAGTGAACCTGCTACATCGGCTAAACCGCCGGTTTTAGCGAATGGCCTGATTTCACTTGCCGCAAATAAAATATTCATGATTTTTTCTACTTTTCTTCAAGCAGAACATTAGCTTTTTTGTCTATTTCAGGAGCTATTTCGGACATCTTTTTCTTGCCGTTGAATACAAGGTCAAGATTGGGCATTATGACGTTGTCCTGGATTTCTCTCCATTTGGGCGTGAAAGGTTCGTAAATGACATATTTGACGGCTTCGTTGAGCATTTTTTTATTTTTTGGTTTCCGGGGACTGAGAGCCCACGCCGGCCCTTCCGCGATTTCCCTTATGGCGGGCTGCGCCAGGCCGTCCTCTGCAAGTTTACTTTGGCCTTCCGAACCGCTTAAGGCTTTTAAGACCATCCATGCTTCTTTGGGATATTTTGTCTCTTTATAAATACAATACCCTGAACCGCCTGTCCCGAAGGCGCGTATTCCCGAAGGCCCTTTGGGAAACATCACTACATCCCAGTCGAAATTCGAGATTTTTCTGAATTGGGGCGTTTCCCATATTCCGGAAGAGTACATCGCAAGCTTTCCCGAGGTAAATAATTCCCATAACGCCATGCCGATATTTGCCAGGGCTGTTGAACTGGGCATTACCTCGTATTTATTCATTAAATCGGAATAGAATTGTATCCCTTCCACGGTTCCGGGCTTATCAAAAGTGAATTCGGCCGGATTTTTGACATTATCCACAATACTTCCCCCGAACGAATAAATAAAGTTCATCCAGCACCATGAGTAAAAGCCGTATTGTGTGATGGTGTTGCCTTTCCTGATGGTCAGTTTTTTTGCTGTCTCAAGCATCTCGTCCAGTGTCCAGTCATCCGTTGGGTACGGTATTTCGGCCGCATCAAAAATGGACTTGTTGTAGAAAACGCAGGCAAAAGGAGCCGTGTCCCGCGGCAGGCAATACAATTTGCCGTCTATTGTAAAACGGTCCACCACTTCGGGAAAAAAATCATCTATTGATATGCCGGGATCCTCGTTTATAAACTGTGTCAGGTCGAGAAAAGCGCCCTTTTCCATGAAAGATGTGAAAATATTAACTTCGGCGAACATTATATCGGGCGCGGAACCCGCGGCTATCCTGGTCAGGATTTTTGAACTGTAGCCGTTTGCGGCTATATGGTTTAATATGATTTTAATGTTCGGGTGTTCTTTTTCCCATTTTTTTGCTGTTTCGGTTATTATTTCTTTTTCTTCCGGGGCACCCCAGAAAGCGACTTCAATTTTGGTAACGTTTGTTTTATCGATTTTGGCGCATCCTGAGAAAGAGAAAAACATCAGGGTGATTGCCGCTATGGATGTAATAATTCTGGACATTGTTAAGTTCTCCTTTCGGTTACATAATTATACAACATACAGCATATAAATATATTATACAAAAAGCGGAAAAGTTATTTTGAATCATATATTCAAACATGTCAACTTTTTTTATAAGTCGGGCTCAGGCATATGATTGAGGTTGACGAACTCCGGACCTGTATGAAATTAAGATGTTACCGTTAAATCAGCCATGGGATAAAAGTTAAACGTTTTTGTGAAATTAAGATCTTGCCTGAAGATATATAAATTAAAACTTGATTTGGAATAAGCCTTTTACTATGATGCTTTTTTATTGTAAAGAGCAGATATTTCCCATTCAAAAAATCGGAGACTTGTATGAAAGCAGTGATACTTGCGGCCGGTAAGGGCAAGCGGATGAAAGATCTTACTAAAGACTGCCCTAAGCCTATGTTAGAAGCGCATGGGTCCCCTATCCTGGAATATATTATCCTTTCGCTTAAGAATATGGGCATAAAGGAGATTTTGATTATAACCGGTTACAGGGCTGAGGTAATCGAAGGTTATTTTAAGAACGGAGCCGCGTTCGGAGTTGATATTACATATAAACATCAGCTTGTTCAGGACGGCACAGGGAAAGCGCCGGAACTTGCCAGGGATTTTTTAGGGAAATCTCCATTCCTGCTCTCCTACGGGGATGTGTTGACCGCCCATGACAATTATCCGATGATCCTGGATTATTTTTATAAGACCGGTTGTTCGGCTCTTTTGTCGTTAAAAAAGGTCAAGGATGTTTACGGCGGCGGCGCCGTTACCATGGATTCGAACGGCAGGGTTACAGGCCTGGTGGAAAAGCCTCAGCCGGGAACCGCTGTTTCCAACCTCGAAAATGCCGGAATTTATATTTTCCGGCCTGAAATATTTGATTACACATCCGGCCTTCAAAAATCGCCGAGAGGAGAATACGAGCTTACCGATGCGCTGATAATGATGATTAAAGACGGCCTTGATGTGAGAGGATATGAGTTACAGGGATACTGGGGAGATATAGGCGTTCCCGAAGCCCTGCAGGAACTCAGGAAAATTTTAAAGAAAAAAGGCGAAATTTAATTTTTCAGCGCACTCTTTTATAGGTTTCGACTTTCTTTTTCAAAGGATATTTCTTCAGCAAATTGTTTCTGAGGTTCCTTATTGCTTCAAGGGAAGCAAAGATAATGCCTCCGGGTGTCAGGCTTTTTGTGTTATCAAATTGCTGCGAATCGTAGATTACCCTGCCTGTGGATGTATGTACGACCTGAATGCGCGCCCCTGTTCTTACGGAAGCCGACACGATATTCACGCTTTCTTTAAAAACCGTTATCCGCCCGTAGACCAGGCCCTCCGCGCCCAGTATTTCGCCGAGTTTTTGGGGGGAACATGAATAAATGTCAGTTACGTTTGCTTCCTTCAATTTAGCGTCGATTGTTTCCCGGCTTAAAATCAGATAAAAACTGTAGGATTCAAAACCTTCGATAAGCGCATTTCTGAGCCATTCCCCCGCCTCTTCTTTAGATGTTTCGTTGTCTATGGGAAGAACGGCGATTACCTTTATCTCGGCATTAACCTGCCTGAAGTTCCCTGACACTGTTGTGACATTCTTTCCGGAAGAAGGAGCGAACAGGGCCTGGGAATATGTGGATAAAAATATCAGTATGGCGATTGTGGCAAAATACAATTTTTTCATTTTCTTCTCCCCTTGCTTTTCTATAATTCTTTGAATTTCTCTATTTTGTCGGTTTCCCCGATAACAACTATTACATCCCCTTCATTAAGCAGGTGATTTGGCGTTGGCGTGATATTGATTGATATCTTACCCTTGGTATTTTTATCATTTTTGCTTTTTATGGCGATTACATTGATATTGAATTTTTTTCTTATACCGCTTTCATTGAGGTTTTTCCCGTCAAGTGAATGAGGGATCTCAAGTTCGGCTATATTATATCCGGGGGATATTTCAATCTGTTCGAAGATATCCGGCGAAACAAGGCTGTTTGCCAGACGGGTGCCCATATCCCTTTCAGGAAATATTACCCTGTCGGCCCCGATTTTTTGCAGCAGTTTTCCGTGAAGGAGGGTCCGGGCTTTGGATATAACTGTCTTAACGCCCAGTTCCTTCAGTATCATCGTCACCAGAATGCTGGATTCGAGGGTTTCAGCTATTGAAACGATGGCAACATCGATATTTTCCATGCCCATTGCTTTGAGGGCCCTTTCATCGGTTGCATCCATTGCGACCGCGTGTGTCGCGATCTCGCTGATTTCCTGTATTTTTTCGGGGTTGGAATCTATTACAAGGACCTCGCAGCCTTTTTGGCTGAGAGCCTGCGCCACGCTTGTTCCGAATCTTCCTGCTCCGATAACCGCAAACTGCATATAACCTCCTTTATCCGACCATAACAGTTTCTTCCGGATATTTTATTGACGGATAATCTTCCCTTTTCCCTACTATGAGGGCTATTGCAAGGGGGCTTATTCTCCCCACCAGCATAATTATTATAATTAAAAATTTCCCGGCTAAAGACAGATAAGGCGTTATTCCCGTCGAAAGGCCTACGGTGCCGAAAGCGGATATTACTTCAAAAAGCACTTTTACAAGGTAGCCGTTTGCGACCATATTCCTGACTTCCGAAGTCTGTTCCGTTATAAGAAGCAGGGTTGTCGAAATCAATATTATGTAAACCGATATAACCACTATTGAAATGGCTTCCTGGACGACTCTTTGCGGCACGGTCCGTTTAAAGACCGTAACATTCGGGTTGCCTTTGATTATTGAATATGTCGTGGCGGCCAGGACTGCGAGCGTGCATGTTTTGATACCTCCGCCTGTCGAGCCCGGAGACGCCCCTATGAACATTAAAAACATGATAAAGAAAAGAGTCGCTGTTTTCATGGAATTGGTGTTTATTATGTTGAACCCCGCCGTTCGTGGAGTGGCCGAGCAGAAGACGGCGGCCTGGACCTTTTCCGCAAGGGTGAAATCTTTGAAAGTGTTATCCCATTCTATGGAGCCTATAACCATGGCGCCGAAGATAAGAAGTATGGCGGTCGATATCAGCACTATCCTGGAATGAAGGCTCAGCTTTCCTTTCAGCGTCCTGTCTCTTTTCCAGAATTTCAGGTTCTGCAGGTTGAAAACGACTAAAAATCCCAGTCCGCCGAGTATAATCAGTACAGCCATCGTGAGAACCACGAGATTATCGCCGGAAAAGGCCTCCATATTGCTGCCGAAGAGCGTGAAACCCGCGTTGCAGAAAGCCGATATCGAGTGAAAAATCGAATAATATGCTATCTTAAGGTCGGAGCCGTAAGGCAGCACGGGATTGTCTGAGATTTTGAACCGTATAAATAACAGCAGGGCACCCAGCAGTTCAGTGATAAACGTGAACAACAGTACGGATCTTATTAATTTATTGACGCTTATCCCTTTTGTTTTATCCAGCGTGTCCCTTATTATCAGCTGGTTTTTCATGGATATCCTTTTCCCTATTATCATCAGGTAGAAAGTAGACAATGTCATTATCCCCAGCCCGCCTATCTGGATTAAGATAAGCACCACCATCTGCCCGAATGCCGTCAGGTCGGAACCTATATTTTTTACAACCAGGCCGGTAACGCAGGTTGCGGAGGTCGAAAGGAAAAGAGCATCTATGAAATGGAGCCTGCCGGGCCCCGTCGTAGATATGGGAAGCTCAAGCAACAACGCCCCGATGAGTATTGCGCAGAGATATGAGAATAATATTATTCTCGGGGGATGTATTTTCTTTTGTTTTTTTATTTTTTCTATAGTGTCCATTAATTAAAAATTATAAGGTCTATGGCGGGCAATTTCCAGATATTATTTAATTACTTTCGAAATCAATCGAATTTGTTTTTTTATTGATAAAGGCATATATTCCCGAGCCCGGCCCGAATTTGTTATCGAGAATACCTATTGCGATTTTGTCCAGGATTTCTTTCCGGATTAATCTTTTCAAAGGGCGCGCTCCGAATTTAGGGTCATATCCTTCTTCCGCTAAAAATCTCATGGCCTCCGGCGAGATTTTCAAAGATATCCGTTTCTTCTCGAGAATTTTGGATATATATTGTAGTTGTATATTAACAATGTTTGCTATGTCCTTGCCGGATAAGTTGTTAAATATAATAATATCATCTATTCTGTTAAGAAATTCGGGTTTGAAATATGTATTCAGCATATCTTTGATTTTCCGGTCCAGGATATTTTTATCTTCTTTGGATTCCAGAAGGAGGGAACTTCCGATATTCGATGTCATTATCAGGAGGCTGTTCTTAAAATCCACAGTTCTCCCCTTGCCGTCGGTCAGCCTCCCGTCTTCAAGCACCTGGAGCAGTATATTGAATACATCGGCATGAGCCTTCTCTATTTCGTCGAATAAGATCACACAGTAGGGTCTCCTGCGGACTTTTTCGGTAAGATAACCCCCTTCTTCATATCCTATATAGCCCGGCGGCGCCCCGATCAATCTTGAAACGGAATGTTTTTCCATAAATTCGGACATGTCGATTCTTACAAGCGCGTGTTCGCTGTTGAAAAGAAATTCCGCGAGGGCTTTTGCCATTTCTGTTTTTCCTACGCCTGTAGGCCCCAGAAAAATAAAGGAACCCAGCGGCCGGTTTTCGTCCTGGATCCCGGCCCGGCTTCTTCTTACCGCATTTGACACGGTTTTCACGGCTTCATCCTGACCCACAACGCGTTTTTTTAGGTTATCTTCCATGCTGAGCAGTTTATTTTTTTCGCCTTCAAGCATTTTTGTTACCGGGATCCCTGTCCATCCGGATACAATTTTTGCGATATCTTCTTCTGTGACTTCTTCTCTCAGGAATTTGCTTTTTTTCTGGAGCGCGGTTATTTTACCGTTTGATTTATCCAGTTTTTTCTGCAGTTCGAGTATCGTGCCGTATCGTATCCTGGCCGCGTTTTCAAGGTTCCCCTCCCGTTCCGCTTTTTGTTCTTCGATCCTGGCTTTATCGAGTTCCGATTTGATATTTTTGACGGAATTTATGAGGTCTTTTTCATTTTGCCAATTTGCCTTCATTCCATTTGCCGCTTCCCGGAGTTCCGATATTTCCTTTTCAAGTTTTGCCGTTCTGTTTTTTGAAGAAGTATCCTTTTCTTTTTTTAACGCTTCCCTTTCAATCTGCAGCTGGATGATTTTCCTCTGTATCTCATCGAGTTCAGCCGGCACGCTGTCTATTTCTATCCTTAACTTTGAAGCGGCTTCATCGATCAAGTCAATGGCTTTATCGGGTAAGAACCTGCCGGTGATGTATCTGTCCGATAAGGTTGCCGCGGCTATCAAAGCCGAATCGGTTATTTTTACCCCGTGAAAAATTTCATATTTCTCTTTTATGCCGCGCAGAATGGCCAAGGTGTCTTTTGTATTCGGTTCCCCGATGTAAATCTGTTGAAATCTTCTCTCAAACGCCGCGTCTTTTTCAATGTGTTTGCGGTATTCGTCAAGGGTTGTCGCCCCTATACATCTTAATTCTCCCCGCGCCAGGGCCGGCTTTAACATATTTGAAGCATCCACCGCCCCTTCAGCGCCCCCTGCCCCGATGATTGTATGAAGTTCATCTATAAAGAGGATGGTTTGCCCCCCGTCGCTTTCCAGTTCTTTAAGAACGGCTTTAAGCCTTTCTTCGAATTCACCCCTGAACTTTGCGCCCGCGACCAGAGACCCGATATCAAGCGCCAGCAAGCGTTTATTTTTAAGGTTTTCGGGGATATCTCCCGCGACAATCCTCTGCGCCAGGCCTTCGACAATGGCTGTTTTGCCCACACCCGGTTCACCTATAAGCACCGGGTTGTTTTTCGTTCTGCGGCTTAAAACCTGTATGCAGCGTCTTATTTCTTCATCCCTGCCTATAACAGGGTCCAGCTTCCCCGCCGTTGCCAGGTCCGTAAAATTCCTGCAGAATTTCTTGAGCGCCTGGTATTTGCTTTCCGGGGACTGATCCGTTACTTTCTGCCCGCCCCGGATTTCTTTAAGCGCTTCCAGAATCAATTTTTTTGTTATTCCGTATTCCTGGAGTAATCCGGAAAAATCTTTGTTTTCAGTGTCTGCCAGGGAAAGCAGCAGGTGTTCGGTTGAAATAAATTCGTCCTTAAGGCCTGACGACTCCTTCTCCGCTCTTATCATCGCCTTGTGCAGGGATGGAGAGAAATAAGTGGAAACATTACTGCCTTCAACAGAAGGGAACGAATCGATTTTTTCGGCAAGCGCCGTTTTCAGGGAATTAATATCTGTCCCCAGTTTTTGCAACAGAGGATATACAATTCCGTTATCCTGGCTGATCAGCGCGGACAAAAGGTGAAATTCGTTGATTTCCTGGTTGCCCTTATCTATTGCCAGAGATTGGCTTTCTCCCAGAGCTTCCTGCGCTTTCAATGTGAATTTATCGAATTTCATATTATAATCACCTGTCAAAATATCATTTATTTTATCACAACACGGTAAAAACTTATTTAAAAAAAAGCCCTCCGGCAACGTTTCCCGGAGGGCTTCAATATGAGCTTATTTTATCCTGCGCCGTTTTACATCATTCCGCCCATTCCACCCATTCCGCCCATTCCGCCTCCGGGCATCCCGGGCATCGGCTGTTCTTTTTCAGGAATGTCGGTGATTATCGACTCTGTTGTTATCATAAGAGCCGCTATGCTCGAGGCATTTTGCAATGCGGAGCGCGTGACCTTTTTAGGATCGATGATACCCGCTTTTAACATATCCTCATAAGTGTCGGTGTCTACATTGTATCCTTCATTCCCCTTTTTCTTTTTTACTTCCTGGACAATGATATCACCGACTTTGCCGGCGTTGTTGGCAAGGGTTTTCAAAGGTTCTTCAATCGCCTTGAGGATGATATTTTTGCCTATTCTTTCATCCCCTTCAAGTTTCAGGGATTCAAGCGCCTTCTCGCACCTTATTAAAGCGACTCCGCCGCCCGGAACTATTCCTTCCTCAACAGCCGCCCTTGTCGCGTGTAACGCATCTTCCACTCTCGCCTTTTTCTCTTTCATTTCAGTTTCGGTTGCCGCTCCTACATTTATGACCGCGACCCCGCCGGCAAGTTTTGCGAGCCTTTCCTGAAGTTTTTCCTTGTCGTAATCGGAAGTCGACAATTCGATCTCTTTTTTGATTTGTTCCACACGTGCTTTGATGTCTTTCTGCTTTCCGGCGCCTTCAACGATAGTTGTGTTTTCTTTGTCGACAGTTATTTTCTTCGCGCTTCCAAGGTCGTCCAGTGTGATATTTTCCAGTTTGATACCGAGGTCTTCGGAGATGAATTTTCCGCCTGTTAATATTGCGATATCTTCCATCATCGCTTTTCTCCTGTCTCCGAAACCGGGGGCTTTGACAGCGCATATATGCAGTGTCCCGCGGAGTTTGTTTACGACAAGCGTTGCAAGAGCTTCTCCCTCGACATCCTCGGCGATTATCAGCAATGGCCTGCCGGACTGCGCGGCTTTTTCAAGCAGGGGCAGCATATCCTTCAGGTTGGATATCTTCTTTTCGTAGATTAAAACCGAGCAATTCTCCAGTGAAGCTGACATGTTTTCCGTATCAGTTACAAAGTAAGGGGAAAGATATCCCTTGTCGAACTGCATCCCTTCCACCACATCAAGATTCGTATCCAGGGTTTTACCTTCTTCGACGGTTATTGTCCCGTCCCTTCCCACTTTGTCCATCGCTTCAGCTATGATCTCACCGATGCTCTTATCATTATTTGCGGAGATTGTAGCTACGGCGCATATTTTTGACCTGTCATCTTTTACCTGCTGGGCCATTTTTGAAAGTTCGGAAATTATAACTTCCACAGATTTTTCAATTCCCCTTTTCAAAGCCATGGGGTTTGCGCCCGCCGTAACGTTTTTCATCCCTTCTTTGAGGATTATCTCGGCCAGAACAGTCGCGGTTGTCGTACCGTCGCCGGCAACATCGCTTGTCTTTGAAGCCACTTCTTTAACGAGTTGGGCGCCCATGTTCTCAAACGGTTTTTCAAGCTCTATCTCTTTTGCGACAGTCACACCGTCCTTAGTGATTGTGGGAGAACCGAATTTTTTGTCAAGAACCACATTCCTGCCTTTGGGCCCCAGAGTTACTTTTACGGCCCTGCTTAACTGTTCCACTCCTTTTAAAATTTCCCGTCTTGCTTCTTCTCCGAATTTCAGTTGTTTTCCGCTCATTTTAACCTCCGTTATTTCTCAAGAACAGCCAAAATATCTTCTTCTTTAGTTATTATATATTCTTCCCCGTCTATCTTGATTTCATTGCCGCCGTATTTTTCGATAAGAACAAGATCGTTTTTCTTGACATTAAACGGTATTTTTTTTCCGTCCTTATCGATTTTACCTGTACCCAGTTCTATTACCTTCGCCTGCTGCGGTTTTTCCTTGGCGGTATCGGGTATTATTATCCCGCCTTTTTTCACTTCTTTTTCTTCAACCCTTTGGACTAGCACTCTGTCTTCGAGAGGCCTGATTTTCATGTGTTACCCTCCTTCTTATTTTGTTTTATTTTTGCCGTTATTCTCTTTATCGTCATCGACTACTTTAAAATCCGCGTCTACAACATTCTCCTGATTGGCGTCTTCTTTCCCCTGTTGCTTGTCCTGTTCCGGCGGCGGTGTCTTATCCTGGCCGGCTTTCTGGTAGATGACGGAAGATACCGCGTGCAGAGCGTTCATCAATAATTCGGTTTTCTGTTTGATTTTATCAGTGTCCTCCGATTTTAAGGCGTCTTTGAGTTCATTGACGGATTTTTCTATGTCATCTTTTTTGTCCGCAGGGATCTTGTCTTTGTGTTCCTTTAATGTTTTTTCCGCCTGATATATAAGGTTTTCCGCGTTATTTTTGGCTTCGATTTTTTCTTTTTTCTTTATATCTTCCGAAGCATGAGATTCCGCATCTTTTACCATCTGGTCGATTTCATTATCTGAAAGTCCGCTGGACGCCTTTATCGTGATGTTCTGCTCTTTGCCGGTTCCAAGGTCTTTTGCCGATACATTCAGGATCCCGTTCCTGTCCAGGTTAAATTTTACTTCTATCTGCGGAACCCCTCTCGGGGCGGGAGGAATTCCCACCAGTTGGAATCTGCCTATGGTCTTATTATCGGCGGCCATTGGCCTTTCTCCCTGGAGGACATGGATTTCCACGCTTGTCTGGCTATCGGCGGCTGTCGAGAATATTTCACTCTTGTCCACAGGTATTGTTGTGTTCCTTTCTATTAATTTTGTAAACACACCGCCCAGTGTTTCAATGCCGAGGGAAAGAGGTGTTACATCAAGAAGCACGACATCCTGGACATCGCCCTGTATTATGCCTGCCTGAATTGCCGCCCCTACCGCGACAACCTCGTCCGGATTGACGCCCTTGTGCGGTGGTTTGCCGAAGAAATTCTTTACTGTTTCCTGTACCATGGGCATTCTTGTCATACCGCCCACAAGAATAACTTCATCGATTTCCGAAGCCTTCAACCCCGCGTCTTTAAGGGCCTTCCGGCACGGTTCTATGGTTGAATGGACCAGGTCATCCACCAGTTGTTCGAGTTTTGATCTGGTAAGTTTGATTACAAGATGTTTCGGCCCGTTCGAATCGGCCGTAACAAAAGGCAGATTAATATCGGTTTCGGTTGAGGAAGATAATTCGATCTTGGCCTTTTCCGCGGCTTCCTTCAGTCTTTGAAGGGCCATAGGATCTTTTTTCAGGTCGATTCCATTTTCTTTTTTAAAGTTATCCACCAGCCAATCAATGACTCTCTGGTCAAAGTCATCTCCTCCTAAATGTGTATTGCCGTTTGTGGATTTAACTTCGAACACGCCTTCCCCTATGTCAAGTATGGAAATATCAAATGTTCCTCCGCCCAAATCGTAAACAGCTATTTTTTCGTCTTTTTTCTTGTCCAGCCCGTAAGCGAGAGAAGCCGCTGTGGGTTCATTTATTATTCTCTCTACCTCAAGCCCCGCTATTCTGCCCGCATCCTTTGTGGCCTGCCTCTGGCTGTCGTTGAAATACGCGGGCACGGTAATAACGGCTTTGCTGACTTTCTCGCCAAGATACGCCTCCGCGTCGGATTTTAATTTCTGAAGAATCATGGCGGATATTTCCGGAGGGCTGTATTTCTTTTTTTCGATTTCGACACTGGCATCCCCGTTGTCCCTTGCCGCAACCCTGAAAGGCACTTCCTTTATCTCTCCCCCGACCTCTTTAAACTTTCTTCCCATAAATCTTTTGATGGAAAAGACCGTATTGTGAGGATTAGTGATCGCCTGTCTTTTTGCTGTTTTTCCCACAAGCCTTTCCCCTGATTTTGCAAATGCCACTACTGAAGGGGTTGTCCTGTCTCCTTCGGAATTTGGAATTACAACAGGTTTACCCGATTCCATAAACGCTACGCAGGAATTTGTGGTTCCCAGATCTATACCAATGACTTTTGACATAATAGCCTCCTTAGTCTCATTTTATATAAGATATGCTTACTAATTAGATGCAATATGTGTGCCAAGCATTACCATGGGATATATGATACAGATAATATATTGCAGAGCAGCACGTTAGATGATATGCGCCATATTCTATCCGATTTTCAGATTGTGTCAAAAAGTTACATGCGGGCTTATTGTGACATAAAGATACTGTATCATTACAGGCTTAAATCATATTGTTTAAGTTTCCGGTATAATGTTCTCCTGCTTATTCCGAGGCGGTTTGCGACTTCTGTCTTGTTCCCGCCGGATTTTTGTAATTCTTTCAAAATAAGGTCCTTCTCCAGGTCTTTAATCGTGCCTTTTCCCGTTGTAATGTTTTTGCCGGAGGGAAGACCGGCCTCTTTTATAATTTCGGGGGGTATGTCTTTTATGTCGAGAATACGGGAAGAACTGAACAGTATCATGTGCTCAACGGTATTTCTCAGCTGGCGTATATTTCCGGGCCAGGTATAACCTGTAAGCAGTTTCAGCGCTTCATCCGTAATCCCCTCGATTATTTTACCGGATGATTTAGCAAGGTCTTCGATAAAATGATTGACAAAAAGAGGGACATCGCCGATTCTCTCTCTCAGGGGGGGGAGATGAAAATGCACAACATTTAAACGGTAATATAAGTCTTCCCTGAACCTGCCGGATTTAATCAGCGGTTCCAGATTTTTGTTTGTAGCCGCTATAATTCTTATGTCCGCTTTCAGAGTCTGGGTACCGCCTACTCTTTCAAATGTTTTATCATGAAGCACTCTAAGCAGCTTTGTCTGTATTGATGTTGAGATTTCGCTGATTTCATCCAGGAATATTGTTCCTTTTTCGGCTAATTCAAAACGCCCCGCTTTTCGCGAGGAGGCGCCGGTAAACGACCCCTTTTCATGCCCGAAAAGTTCGCTTTCGAGTAAAGTTTCAGGAAGCGCGGCGCAATGGACAGGAGTGAATTTGCCCGGCCTTTTACTTATTTTATGTATGTCCTGGGCCAGTATTTCTTTGCCCGTGCCGCTTTCGCCCGTTATTAAGATCGTGGTATCCGTCAATGCCGCTTTAGAGGCCTGTTCATAAATAGTTTTTAGCGCCGCGTCATTGCCTATAATAGTCGATTGATTCCGGAAGGCGCCCGCCGCGACTTTTTTATCGATGAATTTTTCAATGATGACTTCAAGTTTGTCGAGATTGACGGGCTTTGTAATATAGTCGGAAGCCCCCCTCTTCATGGCTTCAACGGCGTTATTAATGGTTCCATACGCCGTAAGAAGGATTACGGGTATATCCGGATTTGCGGACCTTATCTTATCCAGAAGCGTCAGGCCGCCCATTACAGGCATCCTGATATCCGTTAAGACTATCGAAGGCATGTTAGATGCGAATAATTCATATGCTTCCTGACCGTTTGAAGCCGTTATAACGCGGTATTTTTCGGAAAGGGCGGATGCAAGCCCTTTAAGAGTGTTTATTTCGTCATCAGCAATCAGTATGGTTTTTTTATTCAAATCATTTGTCTCCCTGCGGAAGTAATTTTAATTCATCAGTCTTTATGGGAAGCCTTATTTTAATCAAGGTGCCGTTTTTTTTGCCGCTTTCCACTTCCAGAGTGCCTTTATGTTCCGACACTATTCTTGACGCGATCAGAAGCCCGAGCCCCGAGCCGGATTCTTTTGTGGAGAAAAAAGGCTCAAATATTTTTTGTTTGATGCTGTCTGAAATGCCCGCGCCGTTATCCTTAATATTAATAAGTATATAATACGGTTCCTGAAGGGTGGAAATACCGATTTCCCCCCCGGCATGATTAATTGACTGGACGGCGTTTTTCAGTATATTTACTATTAATTGTTTTATTTCCCCTTCATTCAGAAGAGTATCGGGCAGATTCTTGTTCAGGGAAATAGTGAGGCCGATTTTTTTGGAATTAAATTCCGGCTGCATCAGTTTTACTATGGAAGATATAATCTTGTTTACGCTTTTTCTTTCCATCGGTTTTTCGGAAGACCTCAGAGCCAGCAAAAACCTGTTAATTATTTCATCGAGACGTTTTATTTCATTTCTGCAGATGGAAATGTGTTCATTGACCTTTTTTCCCGTTTTTGATTTTTTGGTTTCGCGGTCTATCAGTTGCAGATGAATATTGAGTGAATTGAGGGGGTTGCCTATCTCATGCGCTATTCCAGCCGCGAGATTGGAAAAAGTTTCCATCAATTTAGATTGTTTTGTATCCTCTTCCATCCTTTTCCTGGCGGTTATATCTTTCAAAACAACTACCATGCCGGATAAATTATTATCGTCAAACGGTATTACATTAATATTAATCAGTGATTTTCTGGGATGGTCAACGGTTATTTCCTTATCGATAATACTGTATGAGGTCTTCACATTTAACGGTATGGAAGACAGAAAGGACGCGTCTTTTATCACATCCTGCAGGCGCCTTCCCTTATATTCTTCGGAAAAGATGCCTAATATTGATTTGGCTTTTGAATTAAGAAACGCTATGGCGCCCTTGCTGGATATTACAACAATACCTTCATTGAGGTTGTTGAATACGGATTCAAGGAATCCTTTTTCCCGGGAAAGATTGATAAAATACTTTTCTACATCCAGCTTATCGATTTTGTCGAGGTTCTGGATAAACTTATCAATAAATTTAGGTTTTTGGGTCATAATTATTAAACTGATTTTACAGATTTAACCCCGGGTATTTTTTCTTTCAGAGCCTGTTCAACAAGGTTTTTTAATGTCATTAAAGCTCCGGAACATCCCGCGCAGGCCCCTTTTAACCGGACGCTTACGTTTCCTTCCGCGTCAACAGAAACAAATTCAGCATCGCCGCCGTGGGATTGCAGATAAGGCCTGACTTCGTTATTCAAAACATCTTTGATCTTTTCTTCCATGGCAAAACTCCGTTCTTTGGTGTTATGACAAACAAAGGGATTCACCATGCATCAGTGAATCCCTTTGTTACCGTTACTCATTGCATAGCATATAGACTAAAATACAAATTCAGGTTCCCATACAGGTTCGTAATCGGAAGGTATGGGAAAAAGGAATGTTACTGTATCCCAGACCCCTGCGCCTGTTCTGACAACGGTGAAGCCTATCCCCTTCAGTAATCCGGTAAACCAGCCGTACCACGGGCTTACTTCAACAGAGTCATTATACATATTTTTAGGAATTTCTATCCACCCTGTCAGTATATTGGCAATCCCCCTGAAGAGCTTGTGGGTAATATCCTGGAAAAGCTCAGCTGAAGCAAGTGTAGATGAACTAAGGATAGCAGTTATGATTAAGACACAAATAGCTGCTCTGGAAAATCTAATCATTTAATTTTCCTCCTTTCTGCGCTTTAATTAAAGTTAAAATACGAATTCGGGTTTTACAAGAGAGTCATAATCATTCGGAAACGGGAACGGAAATGTTACAAGGTCAAATGCCCCCGAGCCTGTTCTGGCTACCGCCATAATAATTCCTTTGAAGAGCCCGATAGTCAAACCCCGGACAGGATTTGTAGCCATAGCTTCTTCGTAAGGCGTTCTAATGATTTCAACCCATCCTGTCGCAATATTGGCAATGCCTCTGCAGAATTTTCTTCCGGCATTGTTGGTGCTTGCATCAGCAAATGCGGGAACGCACATGCCCAGAAAGAGTGTCGTTACCAAAACTACAATTGCTACTCTTTTCATCCATTAATCCCCTTTCTTTGTGTTTTTGATTTAGTATAATGCCTTTTTATTCTATATATGAAAGACTTTCGAATACAAATTCGGGTTCCATTACAGGCTCATAATCCGATGGAGCCGGTATGGGGAATGTCACGATATCCCAGACTCCCGCAAGAGTCCTGGCGACAGTCATGCCTATTCCTTTGACAAGCCCTATAAACCAGCCGGCGTATGGGTTGATTTCTTCGCATGAATTCATTATGTTTTTCGGTATTTCGCACCATCCAAGGGCTACGTTGCACAATCCCCTGCCGAACTTGTGCGCCATTTTACCGGGCACAGATCTTTCTTCGGCGACAGCGCAGGAAACAAAAATATTAAAAATAAAAGTAATCGTAAACATCAAAACCAGAAATTTTTTCATACCGTATGTTCCTCCGTAATGAATACAACTAATTATACAAATTCCATATTTAGGATTAATCTATCACAACGTAATATGAGATTCAAATGTTTTTTTTCTTTTTTTTAGGCGGTAAAACATCTGACTTCAGTCGAACCATCCGCATATAATTAAAGATTTTATATATTAAATCATAATTATAATCAATAAAATTATTTGCTTATGTATTTTTGGCCTTTTTCCTGCAATTCGGATAATCCATTGTCTATCGATGTTTTCCCCAGTATAATCCTGTCGATTGCCGGAGAGAATTCCTTTTCCAGAAACTCTCTCCAGTTCTCAACAGGATAAGTTTCCGCTTCCGAAAAAGACAGCTGCAGAATTGAAAATCTCATATTTTCAGGCGGCGGGTGAAGGAAAAACTCTGATTCCGCGGCTGATTTTAACGCAGGCACGCAATTCCGCTTGCCGGTCATGACCATAGTTCCTTCGCGCGAGGAAAAATACTTTATGAACTTCCATGAGGCTTCGGGGTATTTTGTATCCGGGGATATGCAGTTTCCCCCGACCGCCAGGCGTGAATACCTTTTTGTCCCGCGCGGGACAGAGCATATATCCCACTTGAATCTTTTTATACCCGCAAAATCCACCAGCATGTAAGTTCTGCCTATGAACATCGCCGCTTTCCCGTTTTTAAACATTTCCATTTCGGACTGGCTTCTTTCAGAGGGATTTAAAACCGCGTTATTCGGAGAAACCCCGTATTTTGAGTGCAGGTCTATGAGGAACCGCAGCGCGGCTTTCGACCGCGTATCGTCAATTGTGCATCTTAAGGGTTTGCCTGTAAATAATTCGGAACCGAAAGATCTCATTAAAAACAGGGGGCGCGGCTGCAGAAACCCGTAAGTCTTTACCCCGTTTTGTCCGGTTTGCGTAAGTTTTAGCGCCGATTCCAATACATCCTGCCAGTTCCAGGCGGGCTCGGGATAGCTGACTCCGGCCGCATCAAATAAATCTTTATTATAAAAAAGAAGGTCTGTGCTGAAGTGAAAAGGGAAACAATACATTTTCCCGTTTTTATAACAGCTTTCGATAACTTCGGGGTAATAATCCCGCTTTAAACCGGGAAAATCTCTTTCAGCGGATTCGGTTATATCCATAACGGCTCCCCTGGATATATATTCATCAATGCGGTCCGTGACCATATAAAATACATCGGGCGGATGCTGTCCGGCTATTCTTACCTTGAGTTTCTGGAATACGGATAAAGTTCCGGAAGGCGCTGTCTCAATTTCGACGTTTATTCCGGGGTTTTCCCTTTCGAAATTATCGGTCAGCGTCTGTAAAGCGCTGAGCTGCTCGGGTAATGATTCTATTGTATGGTATGTAATATTAATTTTATCCTTCGTGTCTATGTTTGAACAGCCGGAGCATATGGCTATCGCCGCGATTAAGACAAAGGAAAGCGCGTATTCGGCCCGGGCGTTATTTTTCATCGTCTTTTTCCTTCAGCATAGCCAGCAATCCGCAAATTGAATGACTGTCGGGCGAATAAGTGCATCCTGTCGCCGCGCAGGATTTGAAATAATCCATATCGCGCGGATTCCCTATGGCCATGCAATAACAGTTTTTTCCGGCCGTCTTAATAAGGGACGACAGCGAGCGCAGGATTTTTTTATCCCTGTACGCGTTGCAGGTTATAATAACCGGCGTGCGTTTTTTAAGGTCTTTATATTCCGGTTTCGCGGGATAAAACAGGATTTTTGCAGAGCTGAAAATTTCTTTAATCCGGGTTTTGAGCATTTTTTTCATCCTGAGAATATCCTGATTGCCGGGATCCGGCTGCGGTATGAGACACAGAAAAATATAATTTTTACGCTTTATTTTACTTTTTATTTTTATTGTGAGCGCTTTTTCTGCTATGGCTTCGGCGTGACTTCCCGAAGATTGTCCGGCGGCCGGAGATTGAGCCCTGTTTCCGGCAAGAACGGTTTTTTTCCAGCGGCTGATGTCGCTGAGGCGGTTTTCAATTATTCCCGGCTTTATCCTTGAGAGTCCCGCAAAGATTTTTTGTATGGTGGATTTATTATGACACGCGAGAATAAAATGAGAACCCGCTTCCACGGATTTTTCCGCGAAATAAGGGATCTCATAATTTTTTCTGATTGCCAGCATATCTATGTCATCTGTTATCGTGATCCCGCGAAAATTTAATTTTTCATATAACAGTCCGGATATTATTTTCCGGGACATGCTTGCGGGGAATTTCCTGTCCAGGCGCGGGTACAGGGCATGGGCAAGCATAATGCCGTCGACACATCCTCTTCTTATAAGCGATTCGAATACCGAAATGTCTTCGGCGGACAATCTGTCTCTGCCCGCGCCGATAACGGGAAGGGATAAGTGGGAATCGACGCCGGTTTTACCCAGTCCGGGAAAATGCTTTGCAAAACAGGAGATAGAACCCTTTTTCATGGCTTCCATGAATTCAGAGCCGAAATCTATCGCGGTTTTCTTTTCGCGGCCGAAAGACCTTATTCCTATCGCTGAACATTTTTCCCCGCCGCCGATATCCAGAACGGGAGCAAAATTGGCGTTAAATCCCAGTGAACTTAGTTTTTTTGCGGCAGATTGCCAGAGAGAAGCGGCATGATATTTCATCCCGGATCTTGCGACAGCCGCCTGGGACGGTATTTCATCTATTAAGGAACCGAATCTGTGGACGGGGGCGCCTTCGTGATCCACCGCTATTATCAGGGGTGCTCCCGATATGGAAGCTCTCGCTTTCCGGCAGTTATCTATAAGATTTTTTACCTGCGGCAGGGATATGATATTTCTGGAAAAAAAGACCAGGCCGCTGATTTTATCAATAAGAATTTTACGTTCCAGTTCCCTATTGAATTCAGTTCCGTTGAAGCCGCTGATAATGAAACTGCCCAGATCATTCATCTATCACGTATCAGGCCATCTGTATTTGAAAGTAAGGATCACTATAATGACATAAAAACAATATTCCCCGTAGGCGATGTATACGGAGTCGAAAATGTTGGATATGTCGGATTCCACGTTTACGGCGATAAATTTCAGACCGAACAGCAGGCCTTTGAGTACAAAATGGAAAATCGCGCAGAATATTATGGATTCAGCCGTTCTAAGTATTATATTTTTAATAAATCTTATTACGGCTTTAATAAATTTTACCAGGCCGGCCCCTAAATTTTTTTTAAGTTCGGGGCTCCCGATAGGATACATTTTGATTTTACATCTCGGACAGAAATTTATTCTGACATCTTCATATCCGCATTTCGGGCATTTCATTTATATAACTCCGATCAACCTGTGAATTTTGAGCCGAGATATACTATTAATCCGGCGAGTATGAATTTGGACTCGACTACAAGGTCGAAGACAGCTTCCTGGGAAAAATGGCGTTTATGGTACAAGTACAGGTAGAATAAGGAATAAACGGATATCAGCGGCAATATGTAACCGTAGGAAGGTATTACTTTAAAGTAGGATGCGGATACAGACATCAAAGCTGAAATCAGTATCATAACCACTATAGTCTTTTTGGTAAAGGATTTACCTTTTAATACGGCCAGGCTTTCTTTCCCTATCGTCCTGTCCGCATGTATTTCTACCAGGTCATATGTCAGACATCTGATGAATATTAAAATTGATATGTAAGCGAAACTAAAGGCTATCAGCGCCGGGCTTATCGGAGGAGGCGATACCTCCTTGTACCCGAAGAGCGGCAGGAAAACAGTGATTGAAGTCCATGCAAGACTGACCATGATGTTTTTCGACATCGGGATATCTTTCAGCCTTCTCACAGCCCATGTTTTCGGAAATAATTTTGTGCCGTATGATACGCCTGCTATACACGCAATGAATGCTATTATAAATGCTGAAAAACCCAGTATAAGCGAACAGATGAGAACTGCGAACATGGTGATTATTGAAAGGGCCTTGAATTCTTCGTGGTGGGATTCCATAAAACCTATACGCGAATAATCTTTCAGTTCTCCAAGTGTATTGTCGAAGAGGCGGTTAAATGTGTGCATGGAAAATATATACAATCCCGCGGTCAGGGGATAAAGGATGGAGGGATTGTGCAGTTTGAAAAATTTGGTGCAGATATAAGATAAAACGCCGGCGGATACAGCTATCAGGATATTGGTCCTTACTATAAAATAAATGATGTTCTCAATGTTTAATAACAGCTTCAGCCGGTTTTTCCGGTTTGCTTTTTTTAATTCCCGGACAAGGTTTTTTATCATCCAATTGGGGGTAGAAGCTCCTGCCGTGATTCCAACTGTCCTGTATTTCAAAATCTCATCAACATTCAGTTCATCGGCGTTTTCTATGTAGTAAGCGGGTTTTTTTTCATTGATGCATATTTCGTACAGGCGCCGGGTATTTGCGCTGTCCCTGCCTCCTAAAACTATCATTACATCCGCTTCCTTCGCCAGCTTTCTTGTTTCTTCCTGTCTTTTTTCGGTGGATTTACATATTGTATTGTATATTACGGCATTAGGAAAACGGTTCTTGATTTCGGAAGAAACGGCTTCAAAAAGACCTGAGCTTTGGGTGGTCTGGCAGACAACGGCTATATCCCCCGCGATGTCGGGTATATTATTGATTTCCCCGGTTTTATTCACCACAAAACTTTTGCTCCCGGCAAAACCCAGTAAACCCGTAACCTCGGCATGTCCCTTGTCGCCGATTATTATTATTGTATAGCCTTTATTCGCATATTTTTTAACCAGGCTTTGAACCTTTAGCACATCAGGACAGGTCGCATCGCATATAAGGGCTTTCGCCGAAATTAGTTTTTCCCGTGTATCCGGAGGGATTCCGTGCGCTCTGATGACCACGGTTGTCCCGGAATCCGCGTCTTCGGGTTTGCTGATGCTTCCGATGCCCTTCGATTTAAGTTCTTCCAGGACCCGGGGATTATGGATCAGGGGCCCGTATGTAACAATCCTCCTGTTTTTCTTATGAAGGTTTTTTGCGAGAGCATAGACTATGTCGGTAGCTCTCCTGACCCCCATGCAGAAACCGGATAAATACGCTATTTTGATTTTCATTGTGTTTAAACACCCGTGTTACATAATATTCATCTTTTTATTGAAATATTTCAATATTTTTTTATATTGCAATGTTTGTGTTTTTCAACGCCGAGCAGTATCTTTTTCCATTTCCTGCCGGATGAGTAATTTCCGATTCCGCCTGTTTCGGGAATTATTCTGTGGCACGGAACTATTATCGGAACAGGATTTTTACTGCAGACGGAACCGACAGCTCTCTGGCTCTCAGGGTGTCCGATCCGGACAGCTATCGCAGAATAAGTCAGGGTTTTACCGAAAGGAACGCTTCTTACGGCATTTATTACTTTCTGCCCGAAGTCCGTGCCGTAAATATGTATGTTGTAATCGGGAAGCGGTTCTCCCCTCCTGAAGTAACTGTTGAGCGATTTTTCAAGCCTTTTAGAAAAAGCAGAGACCTTTAATTTTTTTGCAGGGGGCTTGCCTGACGGAAAAGTAATGCCGAATATTGTTTTTCCGTCATGGCAGACAATAAATCTTCCATAGTCTGTTTCCAAGGGGCTGTAGAAACGGTTCTTATTCAAAAATTACCTGGAGATCAACCATATAAGGGCTAAAACAAAAAGAATGCCGACAATAGCATAAATGATCTTGTTGCGTAAATCCTCCTTGTGATATTTATGCATGCCGAGGGTCTGTATGCTCCCCGCCCCGAGATAATTGGCCAATTTTTTTCTTTCGTCGCCATCCTTCGGGGAATCAGGTGTTTCCCTGGTCAATTCTCTCCTTTTTGAAGATGTGTCATTTGACGTAATCTTTATGATTTCGCGTTTGACCTTGTTTATTTCGCGGTCAAGCTCTCTGATTTTTTTATTGTAATGATTAAAAATATTCATAAGACCCTTTTTCAGAATGAATTATAATGCAATAATAAAGTTTTATTTTAGTAAAAAAAGTGTGATGAAAACCAGAATCAAAGCAAGCGCCGCAATCGGAAGCCCTGTGTAAAATCCGATTTTGAGAAGCTCAAGTTTTGAAAACTGCGATTTTGATTTTGCCGTAACAGCCGGGGTATCGCCGGATTGGAGCTGAGAGAAGGCTTCAATCCTGGCTATCGCTTTTTTGAAATCCGAACCTGCTTCCTCTATGACAACCAGCGATTTATCAAGTTGATTTTCCAGTTCGGGAGATTCTATGTCCGGTTCCGGGATAGAGGCTATTTTCTCATAATCGGTTTTTAGTTTATCGCATAATATACTCAGCTCTTCGTTCATCCTGTGATTGGATTCTATTTCGCTTTCGAGAGACAGGACAGCTTTGTTTATCGAAGGCTGCAGATCAGATTTGCCTTCGGTCAGCTTATCCAGTTTTACTTTAAGTTTTTCCAGTTTGTTTCTTTCCTTTTCCAATTGGCTCTGCCTGGTTTTAAGTTTTGAAAGCTCATCCTGAGCCGACGTCATTTTTTCGTCGAGTGTGGATTGAATCTGAATATCACCGGTCATTCTGCTACCCCCCTTTTTTTAACGGGAATTTAAAATAAGATTTAAAAAACAATTTAAAATGCTGTATAATCAGTGAAATAAATTTATTGTAATTAAACATAATTTTTCTTTGTATGTCAATTTAAATCAGTAAGGAGGCCGGTTATGGAATTTCTGCTGAAGGTTATTCTCGGAGCGTTCGGGTTGCTGATAATAATTACGAGGGCGGCAGGCGTAATAAGCCCGTCCATCGCCAGGAAAATGGTCCTGGCAATGAAAGATTTCAGTGACAGCACAGCCAGGCTTTTGGGCTCTTTTTTCGCCGCAACGGGATTCTTCTGCATTATTGTCGCGGCCCTTTACGCGATAGGAAAACTCCCCGCTCTATATGTAATGGCATTGATACTGGGCGCTTTGATGATATTCTTCGGTTTTGTTCTTGTTTATCTCCTGGTTTACAAACATATCATCGAAAAATATTTTGCCGGCGACAAACCTGTGATTAACGACCGTTATATGCAGGTTCTCTGCGCTGTGCAGCTGATAATAGGGGTAGTGATAGTCTGGATCGTCCTTATTTCGAATTAATATATTTTTTATATCAGGATGTTAAACTACGGGTTTGGGAATGGTGAAGAAAAATTTAGAGCCTTTCCCCTCTTCGCTCTCTATCCAGATTTTTCCGCCGTGAAGCTCTATTATCTCTTTTACAATCACAAGCCCCAGGCCGCTGCCTTTATATTTTCGGGTTACACTGCTGTCAACCTGGTAGAACTTGTCAAAAATTCTGTCTATCTGGTCCCGGGGAATGCCGATCCCGTTATCCGATACGCAGAATATAAATGATTCTTTCGTGTCTTTTTTCGATATTTCTATCGTTCCTCTTTCGGGGGTGAATTTAATTGAGTTTGAAATAAGGTTTATGAAGACGCGGCTCATTTTTTTCCTGTCTATCTGTGCAAAGGAATGCTCGTTATTTTCCATTTTATTCTCAAGGGATATCTTTTTCTTGTCGGATATGGGGGTTAACCATTGTATGCATGAATCAATAAGTTCCTTTACGTTTACAAGCTCGTATTCAAGGTCTATACTGCCTGATTCTATCCTTGCCACATCGAGCAGTTCGGATATCATCTCATCGAGCCTTGTCACCTGGTGTTCGGCTATCGTAAGGCTTTTGTTCTGCAGCTGCGAAACTTCGCCCGCTTTTCCGCTGAGCACAAAACTTATATAACCCTGGATAGTTGTAAGCGGAGTCCTTAACTCGTGTGAAACCATGGACAGAAAGTTATTTTTCACTTCGTTCATTTTTATCAGTTCTTCATTTGCTTTTTGAAGTTCGGATGTTCTTTCCTCGACTTTCTTTTCCAGGGTTTTTATTATCTTTGCGTTTTCCACCGCTTCTATCCTTTGTTTTTCAATATAGAATATGCCGCTTAGCCCCGCGGTAATGACAAGGATGGTTATCGCTATGAAGATAAGTGTCTGCATGAAGTTTTTCTGAAGGATTTCTATAAATTGTCTTTGATTGGTGCATACGCCTACTGTCCAGTTGAGCCCCCCTATGGCCAGGGGGTTGTAAGCCGTTATTTTTTTTGTCGGATGCCTTTCCCTCATTTCCTGTGAAATATATTCAATGACACCGGGCATTCCCTCCCGCATGTTTGAAATGGCGGTTGAAACACATTCTTTTCTGCTGTCGCCGAACCTGCAGGAAATATTGCTTCCGTTGTTTATCTCGTGTTTTCCCGCTATCTGAATGCCGTTGCCGTCCGCAAGCCAGACATATTCCAGATAACCGGGCTGGAGTTTTAACATGTATTCATTTTCAATCTTCCGGGTAGAGATTATGCCTATAATGAAACCCTCCAGGACAGTAAGTTTTTTATTTGTTTTAAATACGGGAGCGACAATAAAAGGCGCGAAACACCCCGGTTTTATCGAAACGGCATTGGTTAACATGGATTTACGGGTTTTCTGCGAGGCGTCGAAAATATCGCGTATAACGGCGCCGGAATCACATTTTATGACTGACCCTTTTTCGAAAAAATTTTCAGGGTAGGAATATTTTACCACAGCGTCCGGGGTGCAGAAAACAACGGCGGTGAATCCGCCGTAGTTGACAAAGATGTCGGAAAAATATCCTTTTAAATTCTCATCGTCTTTGACATCGATGACGTTGGAAAGCAGGTTCATGCCAGTGATGCCGTTTTCCACGAATTGGCATATACTGTTTGCTATCTGGTTGGACAGGAGCAGGAGCTGCTGGGTATATAAATTAAGGGTTTGGGCCTGAGAAGACTGGAATGCGAAATAAGCCATTGAAACCGTGATGACAAGCATCATCAGCATTATTATAAAAACAAGGTATCTTTTCCTGTGACGTATCATTAGCGGTCCTGCCGGGAGATTTTATTTTTTTTCAATATATTTTTGAGCGCTGAGAGCCGCGGTCGCCCCGTCTCCTGTTGAAATTGCAACTTGTTTATATGATTTTTCCCTTATGTCGCCGCAGGCGAACATTCCCGGAACGGAAGTTTCCATTTGCAAATTGACGGCTATGTAACCTTCATCGTCTGTTTTTACCATGTCCCTGACAAAACGCGAATTAGGTTTTTGCCCTATAAAGACGAAAACGCCGTCTGTCTTGTGTTCGGTTATTGTTCCGGTGACCTTGTTTTTTACGGTTATTCCTTCAACCCGGCTGCCGCCCTTGATTTCCAGAGGGATTGTATTCCACAAAAAAGATATTTTGCCGTTGTTTTTTGCCTTTTCTTCCAGATAGGCCGAAGCCCTGAGCTTGTCTCTCCTGTGGATGATTGTCACGGCAGACGCGAATTTCGAGATAAAAAGGCTTTCATCTACGGCTGTATCTCCCCCGCCGATTGCAAAAACGTTTTTTCCCCTGAATAACGGCCCGTCGCACGTTCCGCATGTTGATACACCTTTGCCTAAAAATTCGCTTTCTCCGGGTATGCCGAGCTTATTGGGAACTGACCCGGCCGCAATAATAACTGTTTTCGAAATACACTGAACGGACAAGCCTTTAATCAGGAATGACGCGTCCGGAGCCTTTTGTATTGATAAGATCTCATTGTTGATGAATTCGCAGCCGAATTTAGCGGCTTGAGCCCGGAATTTTTCTGAAAGGTCGGGACCTAATACGCCTTGCGGAAATCCGGGATAATTTTCAACACTGGATGTCCAGCTTATTTGTCCTCCGGGAGCGCCTTTTTCGAATATGGCTGTTTTGAGTCCCGCCCGGGAAGAGTATATGCCTGCGGATAAACCCGCGGGTCCCGCTCCTATTATTGAGATATCATATGTTTTTATCATAGTAATAACAAAAAATTGAAACAGCCGTAAATATTATATCTTAAAATATGCGGCGGATAAATACTTTTATGAGTTAAAGAAAAGGCCGGGATTCCATACCCGGCCTTTTAAAAGGATAAACGGTTAAATTCCGAGCCAATTCTGGATCACGGGAGAAAACTTTACGATTAATCCCGCTACGACAACGCTTATCATACTCATCAGTTTGATTAAAATATTAAGGCTGGGCCCGGAAGTATCTTTGAAAGGATCTCCGACGGTATCCCCCACTACGCCCGCTTTGTGCGCGGGGCTTCCCTTCCCTCCGTATTCGCCTGTTTCTATATATTTTTTCGCGTTATCCCATGCTCCTCCCGCATTGTTGAGCATTACAGCAAGAACAAATCCCGTCGACAGGCCTCCCGCCAGAAGACCCATAACACCTGAAACACCCAGTATAAGACCTGTTACCACGGGCGTCAATATGGCGAGAAGAGAAGGAAAAATCATTTCTTTTTGCGCCCCTATGGTGGATATGGCAACGCAGGATTTGTAATCGGGTTTTTCCGTTCCCTCAAGAATCCCTTTCTTTTCCCTGAATTGCCTTCTGACTTCCTGAACCATGGAAGAAGCGGCTCTCCCCACAGCTTTCATTGTTAATGAGCAGAAGACAAACGCCAGCATTCCCCCCAGAAACATGCCTATCAGGACTTTGGGGTTCATCAGTGTAATGTTAAAATACATCATAAATTCATCTAACGTAGCTTTTGAAACATCTATTATGTTTCCCGCGACTGTTATTGTCTCCTGGCCTATACGCATCATGCCCGTCCTTACTTCTTCCATATACGCGGCAAGAAGAGCCAGCGCAGTCAATGCGGCGGAACCTATGGCGAATCCCTTTCCCGTGGCTGCGGTGGTGTTCCCCAGCGAATCAAGCGCATCTGTCCTCTTGCGCACTTCTTCTCCCAACCCTGACATTTCGGCATTCCCCCCGGCATTATCCGCTATGGGACCGTAGGCATCAGTAGCCAATGTTATACCGAGAGTTGACAGCATTCCTACGGCCGCTATCCCTATCCCGTATAAACCCAGTTCCGGTATTTTGTTCCCGCCCGCCAGAACAAACGCGGCCATCATTGCAACAGCTATGGTAACGACCGGAATCCATGTTGACATCATACCCACCGCAAAACCGTCTATTATCACTGTTGCCGGACCTGTAAGGGCATTTTTGGCTATTCCTTTGGTCGGGGCATAATTAAAGGCGGTATAATATTCTGTGCTCTGCCCTATGATAATTCCCGCTAATAATCCTGACGCAATGGCCCCGAAAATCCCCCATGTCATGCCGAGAAATCCGAAACCTGCCATAACGCCCGTTGTTAATAATATCAACAGGGAACTTAACGCTGTTCCAGCCAACAATGAGAGCAGAAGCTGTTTCATTGTGGCTCCCTCGCGTGTTCTGACCGCGAAGATACCTATTATAGAGAAAATAGTGCCGAGTCCGGCAATCAGCATGGGTATCATAATGGAGTTTAATCTGCTGGCAAAGCCGAGGTTGGAATATGCGGCAACACCCAATGCCGCCGTCGCCAGTATTGAGCCGCAATAGGATTCATACAGGTCGGCTCCCATTCCCGCCACATCTCCAACGTTATCCCCTACATTATCCGCAATCGTTGCGGGATTTCTCGGGTCATCTTCCGGAATACCGGCCTCTACCTTACCTACGAGATCGGCTCCGACGTCGGCGGCTTTTGTGAAAATTCCGCCTCCGACTCTCGCAAATAACGCCTGTGAACTCGCCCCCATACCGAAACACAGCATTGTCACCGTGATTTCGTGAAGATTCATATTTGTCAGCTTATAGAGTATTAAAAACCACAGGCTGATATCCAGAAGGCCTAAACCTACTACCACAAGCCCCATTACGGCTCCTGAACGGAACGCCACCACAAGGCCCTGGTTCAGGGAAGTCCTTGCTCCGTTCGCGGTTCTGGCGCCGGCGTTTGTCGCAGTTTTCATCCCCAGAAAACCGGAAAGGCCGGAAAAGAAACCGCCGGTTAAAAAAGCGAACGGGACCCATCTTGACTGCACCTTGATCCCGAAAGCCATAAGTATAAAAATTAAAAATACGACTAAAAAGAAAATACCGACTATTTTATACTGCTGCTTAAGATACGTCATCGCGCCTTCTCTGACGGCGGCCGCAATCTCTTTCATTTTCGGGGTGCCTTCGGATTCTTTCATCATCATCTTGTAAAATAAAAAAGCGGTGATAAGCGCGAGTATTGAAGCGGCGGGAGCTATCCACCATATGGGGGGTATAGTCCTGGGATCCGGCGTTTCGGCGGAAGCTGAGGCAACGCCCGCTGAAAAGAATATCAACAGCAGGGTTACGCCGAAAATGCAGTATTTTCCATATTTCTTTCTCATTGGTTCTCCTTTTTAAGAATTGCGTTTTTAAATTGTTACAGCCATTTATTTCCGGTCAGCTTTTCATATGCTTCTATATATTTTTCCCTTGTTTTACTGATGACTTTTTCCGGCAATGCCGGGGCAGGCGGTTTTTTGTCCCAGTCAAGGGTTTCCAGGTAATCCCTCAGGAACTGCTTGTCGAAATTTTCCTGGGGTTCTCCTTCCCTGTAACCGGAAAGCAGCCAGTATCGCGAGGAATCGGGTGTGAGGACCTCGTCGCATAATATTATGCTGTTATCCATGACTCCGAATTCGAATTTTGTATCTGCCAGAATCAAACCTTTATTAAGAGATAAGTCCGAAGCGAATTTATATATTTCCATTGTTTTGGATATTATGAAATCGGAAGTCTCTTTCCCGATAACATCGATCATTTTTTTGACCGTTATATTTTCATCATGCCCGCTCTCAGCTTTTGTGGACGGCGTAAATACCGGCTCAGGCAGTTTTGAATAACTTTTCAGGCCTTTGGGAAGTTTTATCCCGCATACAGTCTGTTTTTTATCGTATTCTTTAAGCCCCGAACCCGCTAAATATCCCCTGACGACGCATTCTATGGGAATTATGGAACACTTTTTGACAAGCATAGAGCGGCCTTTGATGATATCGCCGAATTTTTTAAGTTCCGGAGGATATTTTTCAATATCGGTTGTTATAATGTGGTTCTCAATGACGGGATACAGTTTGTTAAACCAGAAAACGGAAATAGCCGTAAGGAGTTTTCCTTTATCGGGTATGGGATTGGGCATTATGCAGTCAAAAGCGGAAATCCTGTCACTGGTCAGTATCAGTAGTTTATCGCCCAGGTCATATATTTCCCGGACCTTCCCGGACTTGAATTTTTTTATCCCTGAAAGATTTATATTATCCATTGCCGGCATTTTGCCCTGTTTTTTCTTAAAGGTTATATCGGTATTTAAGGAAATATCTTTTTATCAAAAGACATTAACGCTGTCAAGTATTCCTGTTTAATTTTAAAAGTTCTTTTGCGTGTTCCAGGGTCACCGAAGTAATGTTTTTACCGCCAAGCATCCTTGCTATCTCTTCAACTTTCTCATTGTAATCGAGTTTTTTTATCCGTGTGAATGTCCTTCCCCCTTCAATGTCTTTATAGATATAAAAATGGCTGTCCGCCATAAGGGCGATCTGAGGCAGATGTGTGATACAGATAATCTGATGGCTTTTCGATAGTTCTTTCAGTTTTTTTCCGACAGCAACAGCCGTTTTCCCGCCTATGTTTGTGTCAATTTCGTCGAATATCAGGACGGGGGTAAAATCTTTTTCGGCAAAAACCGTTTTTAGCGCGAGCATCAGCCTGGAAATCTCTCCTCCGGAAGCGACGTCTTCAAGCGGAAGGGGGTTTTCCCCCTTGTTGGCGGAAAAAAGATACCGGACGCCGTCAGTCCCGTTCTCTCTTAATCCCTTATCGAAAAGAGAAATTGTTATCTGCGCGTGTTCAAGTCCTATTTCGCTTAATTCCGCGATTGCGCGCTCCGAGAACTTCTTTGCGGCCGATTTTCTCTTTTTTGAAATATTTTCAGCTTCCAGCCGGAGTTTTTCTTCAATAGCCGCTATTTTTGCCGCAAGTTTCTTTTTTTCTTCTTCAAAAGATTTATAGATGCGCAGTTCATTAGACAAAAAGCCATATTTCTGTTCCACATCTGATATTTGAGGGCCGTATTTCTTTTTTATCGTATAAATATCCTGAAGCCTGCTTTCGATCTGTTTTTGACGGTTATCGTCAAAATCGGGGTTTTCGGTCAACTCCCTTATTTTCGAAGCGGTTTCGCTCAGGAAATTGTTGAAAGACCCTATTGTCTCCGCGCTGAATTTTTCCCCGGATATATCCTCTATTTTGCACAGTATTTTTGAAGTATGGGCCAGTTTGTTGAATATCGATTCGTCGCCGTCATACAGCAGGGTTAACGCTTCCTGGGATAATTCCGCCAGCGCGCTGTAATTGGCGATAACCGATAACTCTTTTTCCAGGGCAGGTTCCTCCCCTGGTTTTAAAGACGCTTTCTGTATCTCGTCTAACTGATATTGATAAAGTTCGGCCAGTTCGCCGGAAATTTTGCCTTTGGCCGTCATTTCATCGAATTCTTTCCTGGCGCTCATAAAATCTTTATAAATCCTGCCGTATTTTGTTTTATCGATCATCCCGTAAATGTCAAGCAGTTCCATCTGGTAGTCATTATGGAGAAGAAGCTGATGGGAATTTTGGGAGTGATAATCCAGTATCTGGTCGCCTATCTTTTTTAATATCGAAATAGGCACAGGATTATAGTTTATAAATACCTTGTTCCTTCCTTCAGAATTAAAATCCCTTTTGATGTATATGTATGATTCTTCGGTCTGCAGTCCGAGTTCATCGAGCTTCAGCCTGTCGGCGCAGAGCCTGTTTATTTTGATAGACATTGAAACAGAGCCTTTATTTTCGCCTTTTCTCAGGTAGGTTTTATCCCATTTCTCTCCTATGGTCAGCATCAATGATGAAAGCAGAAGAGATTTTCCTGCTCCGGTTTCACCCGTCATGACGTTTAATCCGCCGCCGAATCGTATTTCTATATCCTTTGCGAGCGCGATATTGTTTATTTTTATGGTCTCTATCATGTCCTATACCAGAAAAAGCGCCGTTCCCAGCAGAATACAGTAAACTGCGAAGACTGTCAGCCTTCTTGATTTTACAAGCATAATCATTAATTTTATAGCTATCAACCCGGATATCAGAGCCGCAAAAAAACCGGAAATCAATCCGGGAAAGTCGTAGCTATTACCAATACTGCCGCAGGATGCGATTGTTTCATAGATGAATGCGAGCAGGATTATGGGGATGGATAAGATGAAAGAAAATTTCGTCGCCTCGCTTCTTTCCATTTTCAGGAAAAGACAGAAGGCGATAGTCATTCCGGACCTTGATATGCCCGGGAAGACGGCAATACCCTGGGCCAGGCCTATTAAAAGGATGTTGAGGACGCTTATTTGACAGAGGGTTTTAGGCTGTGTGTTTTTTATCCTGTCCGAAAGGAACAGGATAACAGCCGTAACCAGCAGGGATATCCCGATTATCTTTTTCCTGTGAAGGACGTCCTCTCCTGTTACCGACACAATCAAAAATGCCGCTATCGCGGAAATAACCGTCGCCGCTAAAATCCTGGTAAAATATTTTATTTCATTCTTCTGAGCGCGGAACAGTCCATGAATTATTTCATATATTGTTTTCCTGTAGACAATGATTGTCGCGATCATTGTCCCGGCGTGCATGGAAACGTTAAGAAAGAAGGACGGCTGAATCCCGATGATATTTTCGGTTATGACCAAATGCGCGGAAGAGGATACGGGAAGGAATTCCGTTATACCCTGTATAAACCCTAAAAATAATGATTTTAAAAGGAGCATATAATCAGGTTTTCAGTTTGTTGATGGTTTCCGCGACCGCCCGCGCTGATTTATCAAGGCGTTTTTGCTCTTCATCCGTTAATTTGATTTCCGCGATTTCTTTCAACCCTTTTCCGCATAGCCTGACAGGCACTCCGAAATATATGTCGCTCAGCCCGTATTCGCCGTTCAGATAAACGCTGCACGGGATTATTTCATGGATGTCTTTTATAATATGTTCTGCCATTTTAACGGCGGAGGAAGATGGCGCGTAATAAGCGGACCCGGTCTTCAAAAGTTTGACTATTTCCGCTCCCCCGTTTTGAGTCCGTTCGTTTATTTCGCTGATTTCATCTGCGGCCAGAAATTCCGCCAGCGGTTTCCCTTTGATTTCTGAAAGTCTCGGCATGGGAACCATTGTATCCCCGTGCCCGCCTAAAACTATCGACCTGACTTCCGAAGGCGCGCATCCGAGCTTTTCCGAAATGAAGTAACTGTATCTTGCGGAATCAAGGACTCCTGCCATGCCCAGGACACGGTGAGACGGGAAACCGGATACTTTAAAGGCTAAATAAGTCATTGCGTCAAGCGGATTTGTCACCATTATTATTATTGAAGCGGGACTGAATTTTGATATTCGGGCAACTACATCCGATATAATGCCGGAATTGATTTTAAACAGGTCATCCCTGCTCATCCCCGGTTTTCTGGCTGAACCGGCGGTGATTATAACGATATCGCTGTTTTGTGTTTCCTGATAATCGTTGGTGCCGCGTATTTTTTTCGAAAAACCTTCAATCGCGGCTGACTGCATTAAATCAAGAGCCTTGCCCTGAGGAAGCCCTTCAACAATATCCATCAGTGTTACATCGGCGAGATTTTTTTCTATGATTCTTTTCGCGCACGCGGTTCCGACAAAACCGGCTCCCACCACCGTAATTTTTTTATCCATTATACATATCTCCCCGGTTCCTGCCGCCGGTTTGCTCAAGACAGGCGTTAAAGGTATTCTTCATAAGCATCGCAATTGTCATGGGACCGACCCCGCCCGGGACCGGAGAAATCGCTTTAACCTTGTTTTTTACATTTTCAAAATCAACATCTCCCACAATTTTATATCCTTTTTCCGCTGTTTCATCGTTTACCCTGTTTGTTCCAACGTCAATTACCACCGAATCTGTTTTTACCATGTCGGCTTTTACAAACCGGGGCTTGCCTATGGCGGCTATGAGGATATCGGCGCTTGAAGTTATCTCTTTCATATTTTCCGTGCGGGAATGGCACAAAGTAACAGTCGCGTTTGCGCCGATTGCCTTTTGGCACAGGATTGAGAAAAGAGGTTTTCCCACGATATTGCTTCTCCCGAGTATGACCACATGCCTGCCTTCAGGGTTGACGCCGGATTTTAAAAGGAGTTCCTGTATTCCCGCGGGTGTGCACGGCGGCATAACAGGGTTTCCTGTAAGAAGCCTGCCGACATTATATGGATGAAAACAATCCACATCCTTTGAAGGATGGACTGACTCTATGACTTTTTCCGCATTTATGCGCCCGGGTAGAGGAAGCTGTACCAGAATACCGTGGATTTTCCCGGATTTATTCAGCGACTTTATTAATTCGACCAGTTTTTCAGTGGAAACAGCTTCATCAATTAAATGTTTTTCGGAATAAACCCCGATTTCCGCGCACGCTTTTTCCTTCATGGTTACATATACTTTTGACGCGGGGTTGCTTCCCACTAAAATAACAGCCAGTCCGGGAATGATGTTCCTGTCTTTTTTCAGCGCTGAAACCGCGGCGCGCAGCTCATTTTTTATCTGAAGCGATATTTTTTTACCATCAATAATAAGAGACATATTCAATCCTCCTGATTAACCGGAAATCAATTTTTTCGCTATATCTACCGCCGTGCCCGCTTCTTCGGAAAAACCATCGGCCTGTATCTCTTCGGCAAACTCTTTTGTGACAGGCGCTCCTCCAACCATAATTTTTAAATTGGAAGGGCCTTTCTCCTTCAATATGCTTACAGTTGATTTCATTGAAGGCATAGTTGTCGTCAGAAGCGCGGATATTGCGACAAGGCCGGCTTTATGCTCTGTAACAGCCGATAAAAATTTTTCGGGAGCTACATCGACTCCAAGGTCTATCACCTTAAAGCCCGCTCCTTCCAGCATTATCGCTACAATGTTTTTACCTATATCGTGAAGGTCGCCTTTTACCGTGCCGATTACGATACAGCCCTTTGTTCCCAGCTGTTCTGAAGACAATAGAGGTTTTAAAATTGAAACTCCTTCTTTCATGGCTCGCGCTGCCATCAGCACTTCAGGAACATAGACTTCGTTTTTTTTGAATTTTTCCCCGATTTCCTCCATCGCTTCTATCAACCCGGAATTTAAAATTTCCAAAGGCTCGGTTCCGGACATTAACAAGTCTTCGACACTCTTGCGCACTTCAGGCACATTTCCCGAAGAGACTAAGGTTTTCAGTGTTTCAAAGCTCATTGGTTTTCTCCGATTTCCGCTGTTTTCCGGGCATGATGAAGTTCTTTCTCCAGTCATATATGACTTTGACAGGGCATACTTCCACGCATTTGCCGCACACCTTGCATTTAGAGTAATCGATTACAGCCAGATTGTTCTCCATCCGTATCGCATTAAAAGGGCATGCCTGTACGCATTTACCGCAGCCGATACATCCGACACTGCATACTTTGATGACATCGGCGCCCCTGTCATGCGATGAACAGAGAATATGCACTTTTTTGGCGTCTTCAACCAGTTCTATCAGGTTTCTCGGGCATGTGTTAACGCACCTTCCGCAGCCGATACATTTATCCCTTATAACATACGGCATCTGGTTTTCATTTTTTTTGATAGCGTGAACAGGACAGGACTTCAGGCAGGCATAGCCCATCAGGCAGCCGTAGCCGCATTCTACCGACCCGCCGGCGACCATATTGATTATTCTACAGTCTTTTACGCCTGAATAATCGTATTTTTTCCTGCCTATACCGCCTCCGCAGCAATGAATAACAGCCACTTTTTTTTCTATGGAGTCGGGCGCCATCCCCATCAAATCAGCTATTTTTTTTGAGGTTTTTTCGCCGCCGGGCATACAGAGGTTTATTTTTTCTTTTTTTGTGACAATCGCTTCCGCATAACTGAAACAGCCGGCAAATCCGCACGCGCCGCAGTTTATATTCGGTAAAATATCCGATATGTTTTTTATCCTGGGATCTTCTTCAACCCTGAGAAGCTTTGATGAAAGGGATAACGCTATACCGAAGCCTATACCCAGAAGTAAGAGGGCTCCGGTTGAATAAATGATTACCTCAATGCTCATTGTAAATTATCCTAAAGTTTGAATCCTGAAAAACCCAGGAAAGCGATGGAAATCAATCCTGCCGTAACAAAAACTATCGCCAGCCCTTTCATAGGTTCCGGAATTTCGGCGTATTCAAGTTTTTCTCTTATTCCGGACATTATAAGCATGGCCAGCATAAAGCCTATCCCGGCAAAGAATCCCTGTAATGTGGATTTCGCAAAGCCGTAAGATTCACTTTCAAATTGTGTTATATTCAAAAACGCCACACCCAGCACGGCGCAGTTTGTTGTTATAAGCGGAAGATAAATACCCAGAGACCTGTGAAGGGCGGGAAAAGTTTTTTTCAGGAACATTTCCACAAATTGCACGAACGATGCTATTACAAGTATAAACGCCACTATTTTCAGGTATGTCAGGTCAAAAGGGATGAGGATATACCTGTAAAGTATCCATGTGACCGCCGATGCCGTTGTCATTACAAAAACTACGGCAAATCCCATACCCATTGCCGAAGGGGTGTCTTTTGAAACCCCCACGTAAGGGCACAATCCGAGAAAACGTGAAAATATAAAATTCTGAACGAATACGGAACCCATAAACAAAGCTATAATCTGGCCTAATGTCATTTTGAAACCTTACCTTTTTTTATTCTTATAAGATTGAAAAGGGCCATTAAAAAACCGATTGTGAAAAAAGCGCCCGGCGCAAGGATCATTATTGTTACCGGTTTAATATTTTCCGGGATTAACCGGAAACCCAGAAATGTCCCGAACCCCGTCACTTCCCTGATTGCGGAAATTATGAACAGGCTTGCGGTAAAGCCTATCCCCATGCCGATTGCATCCAGTACAGACCTGAAAACACTGTTTTTGGACGCAAAAGCCTCGGCTCTCCCGAGGATGATACAGTTTACAACGATCAGGTTGATATACAGGCTCATCCTCGCGTAGACATCGGGAATAAACCATTGCATCAATAAGCTGGCCACCGTGACAAAGGAAGCGATTATTACTATAAAACAGGGTATTCTGACCTCATCGGGTATTAACTTTTGCACAAGGGAAATAGTGATATTAGAGCACAGCAACACAAAAAAGAAGGCAATCCCCATTCCAAACGCATTTTCAACCAGATTGGAAACAGCCAGGGTAGGACATAATCCCAGGCACAGGATAAAAATAGGATTTTCTCTGATAAATCCTTTGGTCAGTTCCCTTAAATAACCGGTATTATTTTTTTCTTCCCGCGCCATTATCTTTTTACTCCGAAAATCCTGGTTTTAGAATACCGTTCTATCAAAGGTGTTACGGAATTCATCAAAAGGATAGCATAACAGACACCTTCAGGGTAGCCCCCGCGTATCCTTATTAACATGGTGAGTATGCCGCAGCCTATCCCGAAGATTATCTGGCCTTTGGGAGTTATGGGTGAAGTCACGGGGTCTGTCGCCATAAACAAGGCACCGATTACCAATCCCCCGGAAAAAAGGTGAAACGGGATGCCGAATGCGCCTCCGGTGAAATAAGAGATAACCGTCACGGTAAAAATATAGGAAACGGGAATATGCCATGTGATAATTCTTGTGAAAAGAAGAACCAGGCCTCCTATAATCAAAAGGCCCGCCGATGTTTCGCCTATGCTTCCCCCGATACGGCCGATAAAAAGTTCCCTGAACAGATGTGAATGTGAATCGAAAACTTTCATTAAAGAATCGTAGCCCTGTTCCTTGAGCAGGTTTAAAGGAGTTGCGGCTGTTATGCCGTCCGGGAAGACCTGCAGGGTCTTCCATGTAGTCATCTCTTTTGCAAACGCCCCCATTAAAAATGCCCTTCCCGCCAGGGCTGGATTAAAGATATTGCAGCCTAAACCGCCGAAAGCAAATTTAGTAACCGCTATTGAAAAAAACCCGCCCAGGGCGCACATCCATAAGGGAAGTTCCGGAGGCAGGCAAAGGGCAAGAAGAAGGCCCGTCAAAAAAGCGCTGCCGTCTTTTATCGTGGCCGGTTTTTTCATTAACAACGTGCATAAGAATTCGGTAAGGAGAGACGAAGCTGCGCACACGGCGATTACGAGCGCCGCGTGAAAGCCGAAAAAGTAAATACCGGCCGCCGCCGCCGGCATAAGCGCGCCGGAAACTATCCACATCATTTTCTCTGTCGTCAATCCGGTTTTTATATGCGGAGAAACAGTCACTGTAAGATGTTTATCTTTTAGCATTTTTACTCCTCATATATTCGTACTTTCCCAATTTTATATATTGTAATAAGTTAGTTCCCGATGGACAAATATAGTTGCATGATCCGCATTCCATGCAGTCCATCAGGCCTATTGATTTAGCCATATCAATCCTGCCCTTTTCAACCATTTTGCTGATTTCCGCGGGCATTAACCCCATCGGACAGGCGGTTACACACTTACCGCATCTTATACAGGGAAGGTGTTCAAAAGACACCGCTTCCTCCGATGTCAGGAGGAGTATGCCCGATGTAGCTTTCACTACGGGGACTTCATCCGTATACTGGGCAAGCCCCATCATCGGCCCGCCCATAATCAATTTTTTTATCTTCCCGTCCGTCACCCCCGAATGATTGATAAGCGTTTTAAAAGAAGTTCCTATCCTGACTCTCCAGTTCGCGGGGTTTTTTATGCCTTTTCCGGAAACCGTGACGACTCTCTCAAAAAGAGGTTTTTTTAAAAAAACCGCCTCATAAATAGCGAATACGGTGCCTATGTTGTGAACTAAGACGGAAACATCCATCGGCAGTCCGCCGGACGGCACTTCCTTCCCTGTTAAAGTATAAATCAGTTGTTTTTCCGCTCCCTGCGGATATTTTACTTTAAGAGGCAACACCTCTAATCCGGTTATGTCTTTTAATGAATCAAGTTTTTGTCTGAATAAGGAAATGGCGTCTTTTTTATTTTCCTCTACCGCGATTAAGCATTTTTCCGCGTTAAGTATTTTTTTTATTATAACCGCGCCTTTTAATATCTGTTCGGCATTGTTAAGCATCAGGGAGTGGTCGGACGTAAGATACGGCTCGCATTCGGCGCCGTTGATGATAAGGGTTTTAACAGGCTTGTCCGAAGGCGGATTTAATTTTACATGGGCCGGGAATGTCGCGCCTCCCAGGCCTACTATCCCCGCATCCCGAATCAATCCCAGTATTTCCCCGGACGAGAGGCCGGCGGCGGAAACATCTTCGGCGGAATAATCCTTTTCCGGTTCATCCCTGTTGTCGGATTTGATAATTACGGCGCTGGCTTCGCCCAGCAGCGGATGAGGCGCCTTTTTGATATCTGTCACTTCTCCCGAGACGGGTGAATGCAGATTAGCTGATATATAACCTTTTGCTCGGGCAATAAGCGTCCCCTTTTTGACTTTATCGCCTTTTTTGACGATAGGTTCGGAGGGAGAGCCTAAACTCTGCTGTAAAGGAAGCACGGCGATTCCGGGAGGCGGGAAATCTTTTATGGAGAGTTCTCCGCAGAGGCCCTTGTTTTCCGGAGGATGTATGCCGCCTTTGAAAGTTATTTTTGCCTTCATTTAATCCTTTTGATTTCTTCGACTTCCATTACAGGTTTTGACCAGCTGGAAATATAAAACACCCTCCCCTTGATTTCAACCGGGTTTTTTGAAAAAAAGGTAAGAGGTTGTTTCCCCTCTTTAATGAAATACAGGATGTTTTTTTTGTTGTCCCGCTGAAGGAGTTTGTATGTCCCGGGCCTGTTTATCAGCACTCCGAGGTCTTCGAGCCATCCGGTGACAGTGACGGTTGATTCGGATTCCGCCTCATTTCCGTCTGTTACCGAAGAATGAATCTCTGATTTTTCATCCATGGTCTTTTTAACATCCGTGGCTGCTTTTGCCACTGACCTGGAAGGTATGCTTTTTGCGTATTTTTTATATATGTAGACCTTTGCGTAATCGGGAAGGATTATTTTTTTCCATGAGCCCAATTCGCCTAAAATTGAAACGTCATCCCCTTTTTTGAGCTGGCATATCAACGAATAGTTTCTGCTTGCCCCGGCTCTTACATTGAGTTTTTCAGCGGTTACCCTGTTATTCTCTATATGCGATGCTTTAACCCATCCGAAAACTTTCTCATTAGGATATATCTCAATCCATTCGCCTTCCACTTTGGATACTTTTACTATGTCGGAACGGTTAAGCTGGCAGATAACATCGTAATCTGTCCCCGCTCCCGCCCTTACATTGACATTTTCGCCCGTTATTTCACAGAAAAGAGCGAAACAATATGTACCGGCGGAAACTGCAAAAAAGACAGCAAGAAACATTATTATTCTGAAAATATTTTTTTCCATAAGAAGTCTTTGGATACCGGTTTATAATAACCCGGTTTTAAATTTCCTATGTTTAAACACCCTATTTTTGTTCTTTTAAGATATATGATTTTATATCCAAGCGCGGAAAACATTTTTCTTATTTGCCTGTTCCGCCCTTCCATTATTGAAACAGCCAGTTCTTTGCCGTTTTTACCGGCTGAAGATATCCTGGCCGGCGCAGTCAGCCTGCCGTCGATTTCAATGCCGTTCCTGAACTTTTCCAGTTCGGCTCCGGTGATTTCCCTGTCAAGGACAACGCGGTATTCTTTCCATAGATTTGAACTCGGATGAATAACCGCCTGCCCGAAATCGCCGTCATTTGTAAGAATTATAAGGCCTTCCGTATCCTTATCCAGTCTTCCGACAGGAAACAACTTCTTCTCGGGTATCAGTTCCGTAACTATAGGCGCATTGTCCTTCTTTGAACAGGAACATACATATCCGCCGGGTTTGTTTACGATAAAATATTTTTTGTCCCTTGGTCTTAACCGCCTGTTATTTATACAGACAACATCTTTTTCGGAATTTATTTTAAAACCCGGTTTTCTTATTATTACTTTGTTTACGCTGACCAGTCCCTGTTGTATAAACTCTTCGCATTTCCGCCTTGAAGCAACCCCTGCGTTCGCAAGATATTTCTGGAGACGTTCAGGCACGGTTATTCTTCGCTTTTGGTTTTTGGAAGATGGAATATGGAACTGTCTTTTTCATTCCACTTCTCTTTTTTCTTTAAAATATCGATTCTTTCGTGGCGTTTTAAAACACTTCTTTTTTGTTTGATTTTCGAGTTTTTGCCGAAACTAGGATGTAAAGACATTTTAACCTCCCGTAATAATCAGTGTCAGTTTGTTATTTCCATCTCGCTTATTATTTTATCCAGGATTTCAAGATTTTTCCTGTTGTCTTCCCTTTTTCTGTATTCTTCAAAATATTCGATGGCTTTCTGTTTATCCGTATTTTTATAGGCCATGCCTAAATTAAGATAAGCATTTTTGTAATCTTTATTGATTTCAAGCGACTTTTCATAGTTTTCAATAGCCTTTTCTGTTTCTCCTTTAAGATAATACGCGTCCCCCATCCCCCGGTATGCGATGTAATTTTTCTTATCCAGCTCAATGGCTTTTTGAAAGCTCAGGACGGCAAAATCCAGCATTTTTTTGTTTAAATAAGCGTCCCCTCTGTTGTTGTATATAAAAGCGGAATCAGGCTGAAGTTCAATTGCGTGATTATATTCCACAATCGCGCTGTCATACTCTCCCTTTCCGGCGTATGCTGTTCCCAGGTTGACATATCCGTAAACTTCGTGCGGAGCATACCGGGCTGCCTTTTTGAAATTATCTATCGCCTGATCAAGCATATTCTTGTTCAGGAAAATCAGCCCCATATTGTTATAGCTTTTCGCAAAATAAGGATCGGCGGCAAGCGCTTCTTTATATTCTAAAAGCGCCGCGTCCGCTTTGCCCTGGCTTTCATATATCGCGCCGAGATTATGGTGGGCATCCGGGATATCGGTATTGAATTCGATGATTTTTTTGTATGTTGTTTCCGCTTCCCTGTAATTTTTTTCTTTTTCGTACACAACTGCCAGATTCAGGAGGGCGTCAACGTGTTTATCGTAGATTTTCAGGGCTTTGTTATACATATCCCTGGCTTTAGGATATTTGCCTTCCTTGAAATACTCATTTCCTTTCTCCCAGTACCTCGAAGCCTTATCGTATTGTTTCTGTTCTCCCGGGCTAAGGGTCTCTGCCGGGGACAGGGCGGCGTTAAAGATTATGATGAAAGTAAAGAAAAAAAGACAGATTATATTAATTTGTTTCATATCAGCTCCTTGACCCATCGCATATATTCTTCATGGCCTTTATCGATTTTAATATATAAAATTTCAGGAAGATCATACGGATGATGTTTTAATATCCATTTTTTCGCCTTCTGCAGTTTTGCGCGCGCCGTCTTTGCTATCAACAGGGCCTCTTTTTGCTCCTGAATCCCGCCTTTCCACATAAAAAATGAATTTATCGACGGAATTATATTCACGCATGCCGCCAGTTTATTTAATACGAGCCCTTTCGCAATTTTTTTCGCGCTTGTAACATCAGGCGCTGTTATAAACGCCATATAAATTTCGTCAGCGCTCATTTTTTTAACAGGTCCGCAATCTGTTCGGGTATTTTTACAGGCCTGCCGCCGGAGTCGATAAATACATGTATAGTCGAACCCGACGCGATAAATTTGCTTTTCTCCCCGGTTATTTCATAGCGAAAGACAAGCTTCATTTTGGATTCTGCGGAGGCTGTACAGCTGATGTTTATCTCATCGTCATATTCAACCTTATTTTTATAATCGCAGCTTGCATGGACAACGGGCAGAAAGAGGCCTTTTTTTTCAAATTCCCTGTATGAATAACCGAGCTTCCGGAAATATTCCGTCCTGGCAATTTCAAACCATACAAAATAATTCGCGTAGTATGCTCTTCCCATTTGATCAGTTTCGCTGTATCTTACCCTGATCTTTATGCTATACATAAAACCTCAAAAAACTTATAATCATATTATTGTAATTATATAGATTAAATATAAAAATCCTGATAAAAGTAACATACCGAAAACTTAAAGTCAATTATTAGTTAAAAAGGCCGAAAATGCATACCGGAAGACTGGTTCTTGCGCTTGTTTTATCCGTGATACTCTGCCCGCTTATTAACGGCAAATGCCTGTCTGCCGAAAGCGCGGGAGCCAAGCCCGATGATAACAAAAATATATCGATTCAGAACATCAATATTCTGACAGCAATTGAAGTATTGCGTGTAATAGCCTTTGACAACGCAAAATACGGAAACAATAACCAAAGCCTTGCGTCTCAAATCGATTGGCTTGCCGGAAGGCTGGAAAAAGAAGAAAAAGGAGAACCTTTAAAATCAGTCCGGAATTATATCCTGGCTTTAAAAATGATTAAAGATTTCAATTCCATGGCAAAAACCACGGATGAAGGGGAAAAGATAAACTCCGAGATAAGAAAACTTCTCTTTGACGCAAGAGACAATGAACGGTTGCGGAAACATAACCCCCCGGTAAAAAAATTCTGGAAGCTGTCAATCGCAAAACAGTCCAACCAGGGAAGCAGGCCTAACTGCGCGGCTACATGTATCAATATGCTTTTGAATTATTACAGAATAAATGTTGAAAGCCCGACCAAACTCGCGAAGATTATCAATTATCCGGGAACAGGCGCCACAGTTGAAGCCATATTGGGCTATTTGAATGAACGGAATATCCCCTTTCGTTATTATATGGGCTCTCTTACCGATTTGCGGGAACAGATATCCGGAGGAAACCCCGTTTTAGTGCTGCAGGCCGCGGGGCTTGATTACCGCAAGAAACAGTATAAAACAGGCCATGTGAGGCTTGCTGTGGGCTATAACGACGCTACGGAAACGGTTGATGTGATAGACCCGAATTACGGGAACAGGAAATTTAAAATATCCTATTCGGATTTCGAACTGCTCTGGCTCCCGGGCGGATTTTACTGCATTGTTCTGGAAAGGTAAATCATTTAAGGCCGTACGCTTCTTCGGGGTTGACGGGTTTCCCGTCTTTTCTTAATTCAAAGTGGATAACCGATTCTTTATCCTGTTCCGCTGTCAGAGACAGTCCTATTATTTCTTTTTCCCTGACGATATCCCCAACGTTCACTTCAATCAACCCGAGATTGGAGTACATGGTAGTGTAATCATCCGGATGCTGCAGGAGAACGGTCAAGCCGTATCGGCCGTGTTGTCCCGCTATCAATACTTCCCCGCCGCCGGAGGCGTAAACCGGGCTTCCCGAAGAAACGGCAAAATCTATACCCTGGTTATTGACTACTATCCCGCTTATGGGGTGCTCTGTTTTTCCAAAGTAAGATATGATCTTCAGCGAATCTTCAGAAACTGGAAGGGATGTGGGTTTTGATACAGCCGCGACAGGTGTTAACGGGTGTCCGCTGTAATAGATAAGTCCGGCTATTATGACGGCAAAAGCGATTACGACTATTAAAAAATTACTAAAAAACCCCTGGCGGTGTTTTTCTCTTTCACTCATTTTTTTATTCCTTTTGCGTTTAAGTTATACACAACGGCGATATTTCTTAAGATATTATAGTAAATACCGGTTTTTATAACATATTTTCTGGTTTCGGGAAAATCAATTTTACTGATATCAAGTTTTCCGTGTCCGTCCAGCCATCTCGGCACGTTGGCTTTTCCCGCGTTATACGCGGCTAAGGATTTCCGGATATCACGGTCGTAATATTCCAGTAAATCCGCGAAATGGGCTGTTCCAAGCCGGATGTTGGTTCCTATGTCGGTCAGGTCGCCGCCGGAGGTATAAGCGATGTGGTGTTTCTTTGCCGTTTCGGCGGCGGTGGAAGGCATCAACTGCATGACTCCGACTGCCCCCGCCCTGGAAATAATCTCCCTTTTATACCCGCTTTCAGCAAAAATTATCGCGGCTATAAGTAAAGGGTCAACGTTATATTCATTTGAAGTTTCGATTATATTTTTACGGTAATCAACGGGGAATAAAGTATTAGAGACCAGAAAAACAGCCGCTGCGAGCGCGCAGATACCGACAGGAAGTGAAATGATAAAATATTTCAGGATGCTCGTTCTAATTTCTTTTTTCATAGTCGGCTATGCATTTGTTTGCGTCGCGGATCAAATCCGTATCAGCATATGGATATGCCTGTAAAAACTTCTGGAATTCATCATATCCTTTTTTCTTGTTCCCGAGATATCTGTAATATAACCTTCCTATCCTGTATTGAGCTTCGGCGGCGCGGGCGCTGTCGGGATAATCAAGCGTTATTTCTCTAAACGAATCTATCGCGTTCAATAAAAACTGGTCTCTTTCTTTTCCGCTTTTTTCGTGTATCGCGGTTTTCTGGATGGACCAGGCTTCTTTCCATATCCTTTCGGCTTCTTCGTTCTGAACCCCGGCGGGCCTTGACCTCAGGCGCTTTTGTTCGTCTTCCATTCTCTGTATCTCGGTCCTGTAGGCATCCAGCAGCTGGTCCTTCTCTTTGGCTTCATTTTTCAGGGATATATATTCCAGTATCAGGATGTCATAGGCTTTTTTATAATTCCCCGAATCATATTCTTCTTTTGCGCCCTGTATGTTTTCGGCCCGAATCAGGTTCGGGAAAGACAAAATAAAAAATGCCGCGGCAAAAACAAATATTTTTTTCATATTCCGTTATTCCTTATTTGTGTTGAAAAGTTTTCCTGCCCCTGTAAAATATGATCTTCAATCTCCATATACGGTTTTATGATGATTAGGATATTATACAGTTCGAATAAGTTAAATGCAAATTTTCAGTTAACTTAACTTTATACTGTAGTATAATTAAAAAACGAAGATTTTCCGGCGTCTCCCGCGGACACATACGGGAAGATTATTTTTTTACAATATCATTCGGGGGATTATTTTAAATGGTCACACTCTGCAAATGCACCAAATGCGGCAATGAATGCAAAATAGACTGGAAAGAAGGCATCAGGTGCCCGGTCTGTTCCTCAAACAGCCTTTACCCCGTTGTGAAAGTTGATGCCGCCGAAAACGGCGCGGCAGGCGTTAAATCAAGCAGCATTGAAAATATAATTAAAAAGAACAGGGATAAGATACTTGTTTATTCGCTGGTTATTGTAATTGCGATATCCTGGTTGATCCTTTTCCTGAGGCTTTCTTCGAAAAACTCCGCCTTAACACAGGAAAAAGCCGCAGTTTCCATGAAAGGAATGCAGTTATATGAATGCGCGTCATGCAAATATTCTTTTTACGCCCCTATGGGCGAGATAAATGTGCAGTGCCCAAGGTGCGGAAGAGAAAAAGGCCAGCCTCTTTTCAAATGCAAAAATTGCGGCACGGTGTTCACTTCTTCCACAAGAGGAAAAATCTTATGCCCGTCATGCGAATCGGAGTCTGTAGAGGGATATTATACGAAATGACTGCCGGCGTAAAAGACTTTGCGTGATTCAGCAATAAGGTCCCCTTCGCTATTAGAGGCCTCCGGAAATGAGATGGAGAGCGGCATCTTCCAGAAATCAACAGAATCTAAACAAACCGTCAGGAAGAGATGCTATATACGGCATCGATTATATTCCTGATAAAAGAAGGAACCGGAAGATTGAAATACTGTATTATGGATAAATAAGCCACTATTAAGATGCATAAAACGGATAAAACTATTATAACAGAGGGCAGTATCCCGGTTTGTTCGACGGGAGAATAGTCCTGATGTTCAAACCTTTGCCTGGAAGTCTTTATTTCCGTAACGTTATCTGCCGCCGGTTTTCGGCCCTCTTTTTGTCTTGAATCACTCTTTGCTTCTTCCGGGACAGCATTATCATTATTCCTGAATTTTAATTTCGGCCTTGAGCTTCCTGACGGGTCCTCCGTTATCTTTCTCAGCATTTCCTCTGAAATGGCGGGTTTGTCGGAAGAAAGTTCTTTTGCCGCGTCACCGGTTTTTTGAACCGGCTTTACCTCTTCCTTAATTTCTTCTGTTTCGACTTCCTGAACTTTTTCTGTTTCGGCGGAAGCCATTTCCACGGGTTCTTCGGATAACACGGGTTTTGTCAATACCGGCATTTCTTTTTCAGGTGTTTTAGGAGCGCTGGCCGGGACTTTATCCTGCCTGATGACAATGGGTTTCTTTTCGGGAGCCGGTTTTGCTTCGATTTTTATCGGGGGAATATTTTGTATCGGCGGTTTTTGCTGTTTAACATCATTTTTTATATTTTTTGAACCTATCAACTGTTCAACATCCGGCAATTCAATGATTGGTTCTTTATTTATATCTTTTTTTTCTTCTTTATTATCCATAACCACCTCCAAGAATCACAAAGATAAAATATTATATATAAATTATGGTGTCAAGACAAAACCGCCCGAAGAAAGCCGGGCCCCCGGTTGGGCCCGCCGAAAAAAGAATTTATTTCCCCCTGTTTCTGCGGCGGCTTTCGGAGCCGGCATTTCGAATATCTTTAAAACGGCCGGAAAGAGCATTATAAGCCGCTTCCATTGATTGGACTATCACTTTTGTATCGTCAATCACGGGAAGGAAATTAGTGTCTCCGTTCCATCGGGGAACTATATGGAAGTGAATATGTTTATCAATACCGGCTCCCGCGGCGCGGCCGATATTAACGCCTATGTTAAATCCGTCCGGATTAAACGTTTTTTTAAGTATAAGTTCCGATTTTTTCAGGAGCGCCATTACTTCAAGGAGGGTTTCATCATCCAGGTCCGCCAGGGAAGCTGTATGCTTATAAGGCGCTATCATAAGATGGCCGTTATTGTACGGGAACAGGTTCATGATAATGAAACATTTTCTGCCCCTGTAAAGTATGTAGTTCAGGGAGTCGCGCTTTTCCTTCGGTTTAACGCAAAAAATACATTTTTCAGGTTTTTTGCCGACAGCCTTTTTAATATATTCCATTCTCCACGGAGCCCAGAGATTTTTCATTTCCGCGCCTTTTTAAATGAATGTTCCCGTTTCAGATATATCCCTGCTTATTTCCTTTAAAGAAGCATCATAGTAACACTTTATATTTATTATATTCTGACATTTGCCTCCCAGTATTTCCTTGGTCAGGATATATGCCGCGTTTTCGGGGGCATTTTCATCGTAAGGGCTTCTCATATCCGTCCCGGGGTTGATTCTGACAGTGATGATTTCTCCGCACTTTTTACACTTAATCCTGTAAAGCAGGGCTTCACTGCCGCCGGCGCTTTTAAAAATAACAGATAAGATTTTTTTCAGTTTCATATAAAAAAGATTATACAATAACATTTGATATATTGTGAACGATAAATATCATCTAAGCCTTATCAAGGACTTTCAGAATCCTTTTCAGTGATGCCGACTGCCTTTTTAACGAACGGATAAAGGCCGTGTATTTCCTGCGCAGCGCGAATGCCTTTTTCATGGCCGCAAGGTCTCCGTTGTCCAGTTTGCCCAGATAAGAGAAGCGCACCCTCTTGCCGTCTCTCCTGGCGATGTAATAATAAGGCTTCCCTTTGATTGTTTTCTTTACTATCGTCCCCCTGGGGAAAGAATCGACCGTGTCGGCCAGTTCCTTCTGGATTTCCGTAACTTGCGACAGTTCGGATAGTAATATATCGCTGATCTTTTTCAAGTTAACCAACATCCTTTAAAAATAATTGTGTGTTTGGTAACCGGAAATCAAAAATTAATGGTTTTCGCTATGTCATTTACCCTGTTCCAGTCGAACGACCTGGAAAACTCTATGGCTTCCGCCTCAGAAAGATTAGTATATGTTAACGTAATGAATACCCCTTTTTGCTCCGTTTGGCTGATAATCACCACTACCGAGCCCGCTTTATTCGCCTTATCATAAACGCTGGTTACCTGAAACCCGTCTATCTTTTTGGAGACGGTGCTGAAATCCGAAGTTTCAACAGATACATTACCCCCCTGCTGGTTTGCAAGAGCTTTGCTGCCGGCCATAATCATTACATTTGCTTCTTTCCCGTCATTTGAATAAGTTCTTACGGCATTTACAAGAGACATGTTAGGCATAAAAAGGTCTATGCCCGTCACCTCGTCCGCCGACCAGCCGTTTACATCGACAAAACATGGGGTAAATTTTTCATAGGTTTCGGAATATGCCGGGGCTGAAACCGCGGACAGCAAGACAATTGAAAGAACCGCCAGAAGTTTAATCTTCATTTTTACCCTTTCCCATAGTGTATGTTAAGTTATGAAGTTTATCCGGATAATCAGTAATTATACCCCAGACTCCCCATTTTATATACTTTTTCATATCTTTGACATTGTTAACTGTCCAGACTATTGTTTTTACGCCCTTTTCCGCGGCTTTTCTGAGAAGTCCGCGCTTAAGATGGTAGTGTTTAAGGATAAGCGCGTCCGCGTCCAGGTGTCCCAGCGCTTTAAACAGGTCTTTCGGGGTGTTATTGAGCAGGAGGCCTGTTTTTACGCCGGGATAAGAATTTTTAAGGCGCTTAAGGCAATTCCGGCTGAAAGATGAAAAAAGCAGGTTCTTATTTTTGCCGGGTTGCGTGATATCCATCAACAGGTCAATATCCATATCGCCCTTGATTTCGATATTAACCCCGATTTTATTTTTAAACATTTTAATGATATCCGCAAGAAACGGGATGTCAATGCCATGATTTTTACCTCTTAACAAAATGTCCCGGCAGTTTTGATTTTTGACGGGTACGCCGTCAATCGTTTCATCATGGAACACGATGATTTTCCTGTCTGTCGTCTGCCTTGCGTCCAGTTCGACGTAATCGGCTCCCAGTTCCGCCGCTTTTTGGAATGACTGAACGGTGTTTTCCGCGGCGTAGGCCGATGCCCCTCTGTGCGCGATGTTTAATGTATTGGATCCCATATCTTATTCAGTCCTTTATGTAGTTATGCTTACGAAAAGGCCGGACAGTATAAGATTGAGGACAAACGAGAACGCGGCATAAAGAGCGATGTAAATCAATATCATAAACAGAGTCTGCATGAATGAAAACCCGAATTCCCTGTTTGCAAGCGAGAAGAAAAACCATATCAATATAACAGCGAAAAACAGCCAGAGAAACATGATGCCTAAAAATCCTTTCAGGCCTCCGAATCCCAGCAGCGCGGATAAAGCCCCTATTACAATACCGATAAATATTTCAAAGGCAAAAAATTTGAGCTGGAATACAATCGTTCTCCCGAAAGGTATAAACATCTTGAGAATCAGCTTTGCGTATAATTTTATATAGATGCCGTTGAGTGCCATGGATATGAAAAGGATAACAAGGAACACGAGAAGAGCTATCGATATTACAAGCGCTATATTATCCTGAAAAAAGATTTGCAGGTCTTCGATTTTCTGCGAATCGAATCGCGCCTTAAATCCGCTTTGCGGATTTTCTCCGGGAACAGATTCGTCAACGCTGTTTTCCTTTTCCGCGGGCGGTTCGGCCGGTTCTGTTATATTTCCCGCATCTTCGGCGGGAAGCGCGGGGCTTTGGCTCTCATCCGTCTCCGTCTCGACTGTTTCTTCAACAGCCTGTCCTGCTTCGGGCTCAGGGACAACATCCCCTTTTATAAGGGAATCAACCTCTTCGATTGTGCTGTTTGATATGCCCGGGGAAACAGGTTTCGGCTCGCTCTGCTTTAAAGGGAGGGGCTGTGTTTTTTCTATCTCCTCTATGCTTGATTTAAGGATTTTCAGCTTCCCGTTCTTCACCTGAAGGATAAGATAATCGTCGGTTTCCTGGATGATGCTGCAGCGCAGTTCTCCTCCGTTCTTCAGGTAAATGATGTCGGCAGATGACGGCAGGGCCGGAATCGACAGGAGAAAAAAAAGAATGATATTGATAAGGGTTTTTCTCATCGGCGGATAATCCCCGTGATTTTTATTTGGGATTATAGCAGATATCGGAGCCTAACAAAACATTTAAGTGTCCGAAGCGAGACTTCGGACATATTTATTTTAAATCTTTAAATTTATATTTCAAGCGGAGCCTGCCGTTAGTTACAGCTATCGGGTTATACCGTATCTCCACAGTGTCTGAATACCAATCGCCTCCCCACTCGAAATTTATCCTGCCCGAAAGATTTTCGGTTTTATACGGGCCGTCATGCAATATCAGCGATATGACAGCTTTCCCCTCAATATTACCCTCGCCGATAATTGAGATGCCGTAAATATTCCCCTGCCCCTTCTTTTTTCCGAGCAGAATAACTCTTGCTTTCGTCACGTCGGAAACTTCATAAGTCTGCGTATTCAGCCTACAGCCGGCAAAGAAAACTAAAATTGCCGCAGCCAGAATTAATTTTTTCATTTTATCCTTCGTCTTTCGTGTTTGCGTTTCTCGTGGAACAGGTGTATGTCCCTATTTATTTAAATCGAATTTGTTCATCTTGAATATGAAAAGAGAAACTCTTTGGTGTTGGACCAGCACCACCAGTAACTTTTGGATAATACCAATAATCAACAACAGCCCAATGCTTTTTGCTGATTTCAAATTCTTTTTCTAAAGTCGCATCCCCTTTTTTAGATGATACAAATAACCTATGACTGCCGATAGATAAATTAAATTCAAACTTTTGCCAATTATGTTGAGGGACTCGATTACCTGTTACATCAAAATCCTGATTAACAACCAACTTTCCATCAATATATATCTTTATATCAACAGGGTTGACATCAAAGCTTTGGTTGCTGATGTAAAGGATAAAATTCGCCTCTGTGGTTTCTTCAGCAAATACAGGAAGCAAAAAAGAAAGAATAACGCAAAATATAAAAACCTTATTTATTTGCATTGATGCCCCCTATTTTTTAAATCCATTTTAGTATAGCAGGTTTTTTAGGCGGCGCTTCGGGAAAACCTTCTTTAGGATACCCAAGCAGTATCGGCCCGTAAACCTTCTCTTCTTTTTTGAGTCCCAAAGCGTCCCTGACCTCCACATCATCAAGAGGCAGCTGCCCGAAATAAACCCAACAGCTTCCTATACCCAGGGAGCGGGCGGCAAGCATAATGTTCTCGCATACCATCGGTGTGTCTAAATCGGCTGTCATCCCCGAACCGATGACAAATACTACGGCGGGAGCGTCGTAATATACGGGGTTGTCGCATACAGCGTCAATCTCTTTGCGCATATCGGCCAGTTCCTTCGGAGCCTTCTCCATCCATTTTTTATATCTCGGTATCGCGAGGGACATCAATTTATCCCTGAATGCTTTGTCCTCAACTACGACAAACCTCCAGCTTTGCGCATTACAGCCGGACGGCGCCGCATTCCCCGCCTCGATTAATGTCTGCAGGGTTTTTTTAGGAATCGGTTTCCTGTCATAAAGCCTGACAGACCGCCTCTTCATAATTGTTTCGATTGTCTGGTTCATGGTGTGTTCCCTCTCCCGTCTTTCGTGAAATGGTGTCTGATGTTAACTGTTTTCAGAAGATTCGTCCGACATCGATTTCTCTGCATCTTTCAGGACTTCTTCGGCGCGTTCCGCATCCTCCTGACGAACAAGCAATTGAATACCTGTTCCTACCTGCATATACGGCTTCATACCTCCGCAATCATCTTTTCTAATCATTGCGTCAATGCCCGAACCTTCAAGGGCAGCCTTGGCAAGGTTTGCCGGGATTTCATCAATGTAATTCCTGATTACAACCAAATCCGGTTTCATTTTATTTTTTATTCTCCGTATATAGGTATTTGTCCCTGTTTATTTACTCATTTCACATTTCAAGGTCTGACCCCTTAGCCCCCTCCATTGTGTCCGAAGCGAAACTTCGGACACTCAAAAATAGGTGTCTGTTAGCTCCAGGATACGTATATATATACTGTTTCTTCTTCATCATTAACTGTTAAACTTCCGCCGATTCCATATCCTTCTTTGTACGGAATCTGATAATTTCGGCCTTTGATTTTTATTCCCGGTGTATACCATTCCGGAGTTCCCTCTCGCCGGAAAAAGTATCCGTGACGGTGGTCAGGTTCATCATCATATGATTCGTATTCAATAAGCATATACTCCCGGGAATAGATTTTGGGTTCTGCATCTTTTAATCCGGGAGAGTCATGGATAAACTTTTCAATATCCTTGAGAGGCGCTTTAAAAGTAATATAATAGGATCTAGTAAAAGGACTTCCTTCTGTCGCGATTTTGAAATCAGTTTTAGAATCGGGCAGCTCAGCAAACCGCCCGATATGCCTTGCCGATTCCAGCATACTTGCTGCAATTTCATTGTTGTAATAATTTTTTTCGGCTAACTTGTTGTTTGCAGAATTGGAATAATCACAAAAGAACAGTATTGAAAAAAGCATAGAAAAGATAGTGATGACAGAACATACGGGGATCATAATGATGTTGATGATCCCCTTTGCTATATGTTTCTTGACAAAATTCCAAATCGAAGCCCCGAGAATTCCGAAAAATGCGACTATTGCACATGCAAACAGCGCTATTGAAATAAGCTGCATCATTTTTCCCATAATCATTCCTGTTAAAATAGATGCCGCCAGAAGAACAAGGAATGTCGTCGCGGGAATCCACCAGCTATTGAAATATTTTGTAATAATCTGCTTGAGTTTTGCTTTCATGTTTTTTCCTTTTTCTCAAAGAATTAGGTGCCTGTTGCTGTTTATTTATATTTATTCATTTGTTTTTTTGCCGTTTTAATGAATTGTCCGAATTTGCGATCTTTTTCTCTCTTTTCAAGTTTAGTCATAGTATTGTATTCGTTCTCTTTTACCAGCTTAATGTAGTTGTCATATTTACTTTTATCCAAACTACCTGAAGATATGGCTTCCAAGACGGCACACTCCGGTTCATTGACATGGCAGCAATCTGAAAATTTACACGCCTTTGACAGTTCATAAATTTCAGAGAAAACACTTTTTATCCCTGTTGCCGAGTCCAATACTCCAATTTCACGCATTCCGGGATTGTCAATTAAAATACCGCCATTTTCCAATATGAATAATTCTCTATGTGTAGTAATGTGTCTGCCTCTATTTGAACAGGAGCTTATTTCATCAGTTTTAATCAGATTTTCACCTAAAATACTATTTATAATAGATGATTTTCCTACACCGGAAGAACCTAGAAAACAGTATGTTAACCCTTTTTTTATACTGTTTTTTAGATCGGCAATACCTTCTCCCGTGATAATGCTGGTTGTATAAATCTCAATATTCTTGAACCTCTCTCTTATCCCAATTATTTTTGTATCTAATTCATTATTCGATAACAGATCCATTTTATTCAGGACTATTACTGGTTTTATGTCTTCCGATTCTGCAAGCGTAATATATCTTTCAAATCTATTTAAATTATAATCTCTATCAGGCGATTGAACGATCAAAGCAACATCAATATTTGAAGCAATTAGTTGTTTGTCCGAATTGTTCGCCGATTTTCTTATCAATACTGTTTTTCTGGGGAGTATTTCACGGATAACAGCCTGTTCTTTATCAAGAACTGTTATTAGAACCCAGTCTCCGACCGCCGGATAATCTTCCCGTGACAAAGCCGTAAAAATCATTTTGCCGGTTATTTTTGCTGATAATTCAGATGTCTCGTTTCTTAGAATATATGACTCTTTATGTTCTGAAATAATTCGGGCAGGAATCAGGGTTTTGTTTTCTTTGTTTTTTCGATTAGCATCAAAAAAATCGCTATAACCGATATCTTCTAAATTTATTTTTATAATGTCCTTTTTCATATATTTCCCTGTTTTGTAAGGTGATTTTATCGTTTACAACTAAATACATGAGCACGTTTGTTATCCCTATCGTATACCACTATGATCCCACCGCCATTTTCTTTGAGTTTCTCAAAGAATAATCCCTTTTTTACGGTTGTTTCTTTTTCCTGCTTACCAGCAAAGTACGAAGCAGTTTTTACATCTCTGGGAAACTCAATCTCGCCCATAAACCACCCTTGGCTTTCTGCATATTTCCGAAAATCTTGTTCCGATATAGAAAAATCCAAAGCGGTAAGTCCAGTAGCAATGTCTTTTAGTTTATAATAATCTATGTTGCTTGCCTGCTCTGGAAGGCCTTTTAATTTTGCCAATCCAGATTCATAACTACTGCCACCGGAAAATAGCACTAAAAAGAGTAATACTAAAAAGAGTAAGATTATTGCTATAACTAATAATATAATAGTTACTTTTTTCACTTTTTATCCTCGTACAAAGAAATAGGTGTCTGTCCCTATTTTGTTCTAATAGAAAAAGGTGGCTGTTGCTATTTTGTTCCGTCTTATGTGACGTGTTTTTCCCCTTTTGCGCCCCACCAGGCGGCCAAGTACAGCAGACCGGACAGAAGCAAAGGCCCAAAAGCCATATTCAGAGCGGGCAACCTTCGTTCCGCAATCCAGAACAACGCGAAACCACCGAGTATCATAACGCTCCCGATACCCTCCCACTTCCACGCAACTATCAGTCCGAGCCACATTATAAGCATAGAAAGAAGCTCAATCCTCACCGTTACCGGCTGTTCCATGGGGTTGAATAACCCATCACTTTCCCCGATAGCAATAGCGGTAATCAATACAAATATGAGAGTCCCTATAATTCGCGCAGTCCAGCAAGTTATACGTGTAAACCGTTTTCTGTTCAAGTCCGATATTTTCACTGGTTGCTCCTCTGGTGTCTGCTGCTATTTGTTAATATTATATTTATTCTTGTATAGTGTCGTAATAACTTTTCAGCTGCAAAGCCCTTGCCCTGATAATTAGCATTTTACTTTCCATCATGCTTGGACCAATATAGCTGCCAATATCCTGAAAATAATTGGGGATAAAATTAGAAAATTCCAAATCCTTAAACTTTATCCAGGCTTGTTGTGATTCTTCCAATGATTTTCTTGGTTCTTCTTCTAAAACTTCCATCAGTAAATTGTAATATTTTTCCAGTTCCAGTTCCCATTTTTCGCATGCGTCACTTAAACATTTTTTCATTTCCTGAGTAATACTTTTAGAATTATCCATGCATTCTTGTAAAGATATGTCTATCATGCAAGCAGATGAATCTTTGTCTTGCGCAGTAGAATTATTATGAGCAGTAAGAAAGGCTAAAAATACGGCAATTATTAATATTTTTTTCACTTTTTATCTCCCTTTTTCTCAAAGAAATAGGTGTCTGTCCCTATTTAAATTTTGGGAAAGCAAGCATTTTGTAGACATTGGCGTTTCTATCAGAAAAATCGGGTGGACTAAGCTTGTCCCTTGTGACTTCAATTATACCCTTACTCTCAAGCTCCAGCAATCCTAAAGAAATGGTGGTATCGCTTATACCGTAGAGTTTCTCCATATCCTTCTGGCTGCGGAACCAGCAGGGATACCTCGTTGACCGCCCTGCCTCATACAGGCATATAAGATACATATACTTCGCCCGCATAGAAAGTTCATCCGCATAATCCCAATATTCAAATGGGATTGTTATGGGAGCCCCACCATTAATTTTTAAAGACACCACTCCTTTACTATAATCAATAAGCCCGTTACGCTTCAGACTCGCCAGCGAACGGTGTATTCTTTCATAGTTATACTCATGCCGGTTGCGGTATTTTCCTAATTTCCCGCGCTCGGCATAACCCATCTTTTTAGCCAGAGCGTCATAATCGACCTTAAAACTATCCGCCCCTTTTTCCTGCCCCACTTTGCATAACAGCAGATAAAGGTCTAACTGCTTTTCAGCCTGGTTTTTAATAAGTATTCTTCCCGTTTCAGGAAAGAGAAGCAAATCAGAAGAGATAAACACCCCCTCCTCCGGAGGCAAAAACATATCTGTATCCTGCAGAGGGATTCCCTCAATATACTGCTTAAAGGCAAGCCCATCCTCCGGAGACTCCTCAAAACACGTAACCTCGTAATTATCCTCTATCGCCGCCTTCGACCAGTTGGCGCTGCCTATAAAGACATACCTCCCGTCAATAACAACACCCTTTACGTGTAAAAGATGCTCCGGCGTATCAAAATGCACTTTTACACCATTATCTTTTAGTTTTTGATAGGCAAGGCGGTTTTCCTTGAATTTTGAGTCTTCAAGAATGACTTTGACATCAACCCCCCGCGCCTTAGCCGCTATAAGCCCGTCAACCAATTCATTAATCGGCCCCTCCCCTTCCGGCTCCGAAATAATGAAATACATCGCAACAACGATTGAGTCTTTAGCGTTGGCAATATGTTTACAAAGGGTTTCCTGATAGGCTTCGCCGCAAAGAACCTCGGCAAAAGAAAAAGAAGAAATGAGAAAACAAACAATACCCGCAAAAAATAAACTCTTAAACTTTGACATTAAGAAAATTTAACAAATTAAGGAATGTTGTTCAATGAAAAATGGGGAGGGGTCCTTTTTTCTACCTATTTTTCTATTTTTTCACTCTTCTTGCAAAGATGTTTTCGATCTGCTGAACAAGCTTCTCATTGCCCGTGGATGCTGATACGCCATACTTTGGAACGATACCGTCTAGATTTCGAAAATGATTGTAAAATATGTCTACAACTTCACTTCCGAGGCAGGTACCTCTCCTTCCAATTTGGCATTCAATATGATCTCGAATAGCTCCGATTGCCATATCCACAAGTTGTAGCATCGGGCTGTGGTTACAGGATGCGAAGAGAAGAGAATGGGAAAACCCCGCCTTTTCCAGTGAGCCACTATGACTGACAATGTCTGCTGATGACGTGCCATAGTGAAACAGTTTATAATACCCACGATTGAAAGGAGTGGGGTCTTGATCGGGTGGCCAATCCAAGATGCACTGCCAGTACTCGCCAGAGTCCTTGGCGTCAATGCCTGCTCTCATCAGAACCATTTCAAAACAGTAGGTATTCAAGTCCTTCTTAAGTTTGACGATTCCTTTCTTGTCACATGAATATGCTTCAATGCATGAAACTAAAATTGTAAAGGGAATATCATTGATCATTTTGAATATGGCAGGACGCCATTTCTTTGAATCTTCAAGCATCCGCTCGTATTCAGGATAATGATCGAACTGTTTGTAGGTGTCTTGAATCTTTTTGTCCTTAAAATTCCACTTGATGGGAAGGTTGGGGTGGGTGTATTCGCTCTTAATCTTGCGTATACTTTCCACAATAGCAATTTCAGCCCCTCGATCTGCTATGATTCCACCGAACAAATGGAAGCGTGGGACTGGAAAGTCCGGTGATGTCTTTCCATACGTATCGTCTGCATAGAATGTCTTCATGTGTTTCAAAGCTAACATATAATATACGAATTCGTATAAAACTTATCTTCTCAAAGAATTAGGTGTCTATCTTGAGTGACAATAGTAGTAGGCTCTCTTTTTATCCCTGTCATATCCAAAGCTCAGTCCGGAATCTCCCTCACTCCAGTGTGATGACAATCCATCATCAATTTTTAAATATCCTATTTTCTTTGTATCTATGTCATATCTAAACATATGGAAATCATGTTTTTCCTCTATAGGGCCAACTTTTGGATTTTTCCTGCGGCGCACTTCAACCCATTTTCTGAATCCATCCTCACTTATTGTAAACTCGCAGAGGGTATTTGGCCAAAACGCTCCGGGCAAAAAGTAGGATATGTCCCGCGCTTCGTCCGGCAGCCATCCTTTAATTGGAAAATCCGCGGCCGTTTCGCAAGTGCCAATATCGGGCTGAAAAGCCCTGTAGCAACCGTATATCATAGCAATCAAGATTATTGCTATAACTAACAATATAATCGTTACCTTTTTCATTTTTTATCCTTTCTCAAAGAATTAGGTGTCTATTGCTCTTTGTTCCTATTTATCTTTACCATTGCCTATCAAAAATATTGTGACGAGTGATGTTCCTGCTACAACTCCCATGATCTTTATTATCTTTACCATCAGTTCTTTCAGCAATTCCCCCGAGAAAATGTCAATGATATATAGGATTGTTATGAATGCAAGTATTAAGGTTGTAACCAGAGCTATGCCTCTTAATGCAATCAGTATTTTCTTCGTCATATGTCCCCCTTTTTTCTGTATCTTTACAAAACAAGCGTCGCTTGATTTGTAAAGGTTTCTCAAAGAATTAGGTGTCTGTCCCTATTTGTTATTTCTGATTAATCCAATTAAAGCTCCTACTAAGAACCAAAAAGACCAACCTAATAACAATTGTAAAACTGGATGCAGGAATGCTGGTGGTCCATTGTCTCCCCAAATAAACATCCAACCACCTATCGTAATAGGCATTCCAATTAAACCAAAGATTCCTTGCAAAAGGCCCATTGAACGAGGAATATATTGTTCTAATAATTCAAAAGATAAAAATAATACAAAACTGACTACAGAAATCAACAACGCAAATGTGCCACTTTTGATCCAGTTAGGTTTAGTTTTAAACCAGTTCTTAAATCCCATTTTCTATTTCCATTTTGTAAATATCTCTTAGAGATTAAAAGTCATTTAATATAACGGGCCGGGTGAGCGGATTTTTTGCCCGCCCCGGGCAAAAAAATACGCTCCACCCGCTGGTTGGGCATGTCCTTCTTCTATGGCTTCACGACAACATACAAAGCACGAATGCATTGTTTGGGCTTTGGATTGAAGGCCAGTGATGTGAGATGAGCGCATTCCTCGTCTGACAGTCGGTATATCAGATTTCCTATTTGGAGCATTGGCTGTCGCCAGAGGGTCTCGAAGGAGATGGCCTCTTTCTCCGTGAATCCCAACGCAAGAAGCTGCGCAGCAAATGAGACTTGATTGGTTATCGGAGTCAGCGAGCTCTCCGCTGTCTGCCCCGCCTCCAGGCGTGAAATGTGGGCTACCAGAGACTGCCTCATGAACGGCATGGGTCCAGTCTGTTCTCCTGGTTGGATCAGCATGACATCGTGAACGTCAAGCATTCCCCGGTTGCTGATCTGAACAGTCTTCTTCGTCTGATCTACCTTCACGGCTAGCCTATTCGTGAAGGGTATCTCGCCCTCATAGAAGAGGAACTTCGAGGTCAGTCCTCCACAGGAAATCGTGTCGGAGTCGGTATCGCTCAGAGTATTGATGATGTCTTTGAGCGGAATGAATGTTTCTCGTGGGATTGAGCGACTGGCAAGGGGTTGCTTGCCGGCAATCATGACTTCCCGCCATGAGACGACGTTGTTCGTGACAACGGCGGGGGGGAAGGTATCCGTTGGATGACCAGACTGGAAGGTCACATCAAGGGCAAATGGCTTCTTGTCTCTGGAGTGAACATAGATGACCGGTTCTCTTATAGCATAGACCTTCATGGGGCGAGAAGTGCTGAAGTAGTTGGTGTCAGCACCACATCCGACAAGCACACCCCATTCGTGGATATCGTAGTCTCCAGATGCCGGGTTGTTCTGGGCGAACGCGGGTGACAACGCTGTAAGTAAGACGAGGGCAGCCGCCCCGATTCTCTTGCAGTTCATAGTATCGTCCTTGCTTCCATGCCCAACGTCGAGCGTGACCCTCGTTTCAGCCGCCGTCCGCGGCGGATGAAACGTAGTGGTCCACGCTCTTGTTATGAATCCTCTTTCTCAAATGGTGTCTTCATCAAATCCCATGGACTCCAGTCGATTTGCAGAGACTTGCCCTGAAGGGCAGGCCATTCCCTTCTCTGGTCGTCCGACAACAACTCAAGAATCCGGTTGTCTCGAACAGTAATTAGCCGCCGAAGGCGGGTGATCAGTTCCTTCATCTCCCGCTCTCTTGTCTTCTCGTCTTCTCCGGGTCCGTAGCCACTGATGAAACCACGACCGAACTTCTGCAGGTCCGGGATGATCTCCCGGTCAGCTTCATGCACTTGGGCGGTCAGCTCCTTCATCTGCTCTGGCGTGATCGCCAGAGCAGAAGCGAGATTCGTCTGAACAAGGATGAGGACTGGCCCGTGAGCTTGGATCAAGAGTTGATCGAGACGTTCATGTTGCTGCGGTGTCAGAATGTCATTCAACTTCTGACCGTGGAACTCAGCCGTCCTGCGGCTGATTCCTCGGGAGGATTCAAGATTCGCCGCCTTGCGGTCGTCCTCTGACAACCCCGCCTTCTTTTCCTTCTGCTCAGCGATGAAGTCGCTGAGCCCCGGGATTTCCTTCCACGGGGTCTTGTAGGCTGTCCGAATGGCGTGCATCTGGTCTTGGGATAGGCCGAGATCGGCTTGAACCTCGGGCCGCTCAAGCAACCGGAAGCGGGTCGTCATCAGGCTGGCTTGCGGATCAGCATGGGGTGCGTATCGCTCGATCTCGAACATGTCGAGATACAGCCGGGCCGTCGGTCCCGGCGTAGTCGCTTTGCAACCGGCGAGGACGGATGCGGCCAGCAGAATGATCGCTATTCTTTTCTCATTCATAACATATAATATACGAATTCGTAATTTGTGGGTTTTTCTACCACTCTAAAAGTAATAATAACACCCAAATCCCCCATTTTCAACTTAAATTTCACTTGACGCAATTCGTAATTGGCCTATAATAGCACGAAATGCGAATTCGCAATTTGTAGGTTTTTGTACCTTTTGGAGAAATTTGCCCAAGTTTGGATTTATCGCCATTTATTGTAGCGAAGTTACATAGATGATTTTGGATACAAGGAAAATGACTGAGGGTACCGCAGGCATACCCGGCGGGTCTGTTGAGGACACCCGAAGGAGTTTGACGCAGTAGACAAAGTTAGATATGGAACTGCAGCAGATAAATGGGGAGAATTGCAAACTGAAGATTGGAGCGGGTGATGGGAATCGAACCCACACCGCCAGCTTGGGAAGCTGGAGCACTACCACTATGCAACACCCGCGTTATCATTTACTGCAGAAGTATATATGCCATTATCCGCAGCGTTATGTTCCTTCGGAAATACTCAACGTACCTGTAGTACGCCTCCGTTTCCCTCAGTCACAAGCCTTGCGGCTAACGACATCGAATACTTCTTCGCTACAATGATGAAATCAAAAATATTTCTTTATCTGTGTATATCTGAGTTATCTGTGGTTCAATTTTTTCCTCAAAGTTCAAGTCCCGGGTCATCAAAATGCGATATTCTCTTGAAATCGCCGTACCGGGATAAAATGTCTTTTTTGGTTATCTGTTTCAGTTTATCGAAACTGAAGCCTTCGACGTTGAACGAGGCGAGGACGCTTCCGCATATCATCGCCTGCTTCAGAGATACATTATCAAGTTTTTTTATTCTGTCAAGATATCCTATAAAACCGCCGGCGAACGTGTCGCCCGCTCCCGTGGGGTCGATTACCGCTTCAAGCGGGTATGAAGGCGCCGCGAATATCCCGTCTTTTGAGAAAAGAAGGGCGCCGTGCTCCCCTTTTTTTATTACGCATATCTCCGGGCCCCATTCCCTGATGATATTCCCCGCCTTGATTATGCTGGCCTGCTGTGTGAACTGCCTGGCTTCGGCGTCATTGATGATAAGAATATTTATCTTTTTAAGCAGTTTTAAGAGCGAGCTCCTTTTGAGTTCTATCCACAGGTTCATCGTATCGCACGCGGTCATAAACGACGGCGAAATATTCTTCAGGACAAAATGCTGGAGCTCGGGGTCGATATTGGCAAGAAACAGGGTATCGCATCTGGTGTAATCGGCTGGTATTTTGGGAGAAAATTTTTCAAAGACGTTCAGGTATGTCGCGTTTGTTTTCGCGACGTTCATATCAAATTCATACTCCCCTTCCCACCTGAATGTCAGGCCCTCGGCGACTTCGATTCCGCGTATATCCACGCCGGCTTTTTTGAGGAAATCCAGGTGTTTCTGCGGGAAATCCTGCCCCACCACTCCGACAACCATGACGTCGGTGAAAAAATTGGCCGAATACGAAAAATAAGTGGCCGAGCCGCCCAGCGCGGATTTCCTGTTTCCGAACGGGGTCTTAATCGAATCAAGGGCAATAGAGCCTACAACCATCACGCTCATTATCAGATAACCTCATCCATTTCTTTCATCGAGCAGAGTTTTCCGCACATTGTACATGATTTCTGCTTTATGGAAAAATCCTTTTTGCGCATCTTTTCCGCTTTTTTCCTGTCCATCGAGTATTCGAACTGCATATTCCAATCCCTTTTCTTCCGGTAAAAAGATATTTTGTCGTCTTTCACCCTGGAACCAGGGAGCCCTTTCGCGATATCGGCCGCATGAGCCGCTATCCTGGAGGCCAGCACGCCTTCCCTGACGTCGTTCTCATCGGGGAGCCTCAGGTGCTCCGACGGCGTTACATAACACAGCAGGCTTGCTCCGTGCCATGCCGCGAGCGCCCCGCCTATGGCGCTGGTTATATGGTCATAACCGGCCGCAATATCCGTAACAAGGGGCCCCAGCACGTAAAAAGGCATATCATTACACATTGTCCGCTGAAGCCTGATATTTGTCTCTATTTCATTCAAAGGGATGTGCCCCGGACCTTCTATCATCACCTGCACACCGTTTTCATGGGCGTATTTCGCCAGTTTGGACAAAACCATCAGTTCATGTATCTGCGAGCTGTCGGTCGCATCGGCAATGCATCCCGGCCTCATACCGTCCCCGAGGCTGAGCGTGATATCGTATTTCTCCGCTATTTCAATTACCCTGCCAAAATCTTTGAAGTAAGGATTTTCAAGCCCGTTATAATCCATCCACTTGGCGGTAATCGAGCCTCCCCTGCTGACAATTCCCATCAACCTCTTCTGTTCATTAAGTGTATTTAAAGTATCCGTATTTATTCCGCAATGGATGGTGACAAAGTCCACGCCCTCTTTCGCGTGATTCTCCAGCGCTTTGAAAAAAGACTCCGCGTCCATCTTTAAAAAAGTCTTTTTTGTTTTGATAAATTCGACTGCGGCGTCATATACAGGCACGGTTCCCAGGGGCAGGGGCACAGTCTTTAAAATCATTCTGCGGATTTTTGCCAGGTCTCCGCCGGTGCTTAAGTCCATTATGAAATCAGCGCCGGCTTCATAAGCCGCTTTTGCTTTTTTTTTCTCAAGCCCGGCGTCGCATAACTCGGGGGATGTCCCTATATTGGCGTTCACTTTAACGCTCAGGGGCCTGCCGACGGCTTTAATCCTCAGCTTCCTGTTTAAAAGCCTGTTCCTGGGGATGACGATTCTGCCTTCTATGATTCCTGCGACAAATTCATCCCTGCCGAGAGCCTCCCCGGACAAGGCGCCTTTTATCACATTATTCATTATCCCTTTTTTTGCTGCTGCGATAGTATTCAAAGATAACCCTTTCAACTTTTGTTTTTGGAAGAAAAACTGTCAATCGCGGATTTTAAATTGTAGGTGTATTCTTCCGGGTCGTCTGATTTTATTATTGCAGAAGAGACACAGACGGCGCTGCATCCGGTACTGAGGACATCCGTTATATTTTCTGCGTTTATGCCGCCTATAGCCGCTAATGGGAGGCTTGAAGACCTGACGGCTTCTTTAAGCAAATCCAACCCTATGACAGGGGCCTGCTTCGTGGAAGAAGGGAAGACAGAACCCACTCCGCAATAGTCCGCGAGCGCTTCCGCCGCCTGTTTAATATCGTCCGCGTTCCTGGCCGTGCTTCCGATTATTATTTTTTTGCCGTACTTTTTCCTGGCCTCGCGCGGGCTCATATCGCCTTCGCCCAGGTGTACGCCGGAGGCGCTGATTTCCTTTGCGATATGCATCCTGTCGTTGATTATAAAAGGTATGAAGAATTTATCGGCAAGCCGTTTTATCCTTTCCGCATTTTCCGAAAAGATGCCGTCGGCGCTCATCTTGTCCCTGTACTGTATAATATCGGCTCCCCCGTTGATAACCATAAACACGATATCTTCCAGCAGCCTGTTGCCGAGAAGGCTGTTATCCACAATCACATAAAGCTTCGGCTTCTTCCAGTATAAAGGATCTTTGAGATCAGGGATCTTTTTCATCAGGAATACCCGCAATCATTAAGAGTTTTTAATTTTCCTAGCCAGTTCCGTGGTGGATTTCCCCAAAATGTAATCCACTGTTTCCACTTTTCCGCCACGGCTTTCCACAAATTCTCTTCCCACTATGTTTTCCTTGTGCCAATCCGAACCTTTGACGAGTATGTCCGGCTGTACCGACTTTATCAGCTCCAGCGGCGTCGGTTCGTCAAAAATAATCACTTCGTCCACAAACCTCAGCGACTTCAACACTTCCATTCTTTCCTCTTCGCAGATATAAGGCCTGTCGCTGCCCTTGATGCCTTTTACGGAGGAATCGCTGTTCAGCCCGATTATAAGGCAATCCCCCAGTTTTTTCGCGCCTTCAAGGTATTTTATATGGCCTATATGGAGAAGGTCGAAACATCCGTTCGTAAAGACTATTTTTTCGCCTTTAGCCCGGTGTTTTTTCGCTATTTTTTCCGCAAGTTTAAAGTTAGTCATGCTTTCCTTTCTCGCCCAGCGAGCGTGTCCGATTAAAAACACAGAAAAACTGAAAATATTAAAATACAAAAACTAAAAACTTTTTTAACCACAGATTACACAGAACACACAGATAAAAAATCAAAAAACACATAAATAACTTAAAAACAAAAAACTTTCTAACCACAGATAACTCAGATAATCACAGATAAAAAGCAAAAAATATATAAATAGTTTAAAAATAAAAAACTATAATTCTTAAATTTTTCTTTTTCCTTTTCCTATCCCCGCCAGAGGCGGGCAAGTGTGTAAATCCCTGCCTGCCGCAGGCAGGTGTGTCATCCCCGCCTAAGGCGGGTAAATGTGGTTACTATCGCTTTTTTTAGCATCTGTGTCATTCGTGGTTCCAGACTTCTTTTACTGTTTAACAACTCAACTACTTAACTTTTTTTATGTTAACTCGTTTTCAATGATCTTGCATATTATATGTATGATAACCGAATGGGCCTCCTGTATCCTGGCCGTGGAATCCGACGGGACAATAATGGAAATATCGGATATATCCCTTATCTTTCCGCCGTCTTTTCCCGTTAAGGTTATCACCTTGATGCCCTTTTTCGAAGCGGAGACAGCGGCGTTTATAATCGAGTTTGAGCGGCCGCTGGTCGTAATCAGCAGGAGTATGTCGTTATCTTTTCCCAGCGCTTCGATCTGCTTCGAAAAGGCTTTATCGAACGAATAATCATTTGAAGCCGCCGTAAGCACAGATGAGTCCGTGGTAAGCGCTATAGCGGGCAGAGGGCGCCTTTCCTTTTCGAACCTTATCACTATTTCCGCCGCCATATGCTGGGCGTCAGCCGCGCTGCCGCCGCAACCTGCGATAAGGAGTTTCCCGCCGGATTTCAGCGCGCTGACAATGGCGGAAGACACTTCCGTTATATTTTCAGTCAGCTTTGTCATACAGTGCTTTGCCGTCGTTATGTTTTCCTCGAATATGCTCTGGATAAGATCATTATAATTCATCGCTATAATCCCCGCTGTTATCGAATATTTCCCGGGCACCCTTTGCGTTTTTCTTCGGGATGATCTTGGATATATTCACCTCAACGGATGAAATATTATCCAGCCCGAGGATGGCCAGAGACCTTTCTTTCACGACTTTTTGCAGCTGCTGGGCTATGATGGGTACATTGGCTCCCTCCCAGATATATGTTTTCAGGGATATTACAATCCCGTTTTTGCCTTTTTTTACAGCCGGGCTTATGCTTTTTATTTCCTTGAACTCCGAGCCCGCCTTTTCTATAAGGTCCTGTATTGTTTTCACCGAAACAGTGACTTCCCCCTCGGGGTTGTTATACGCTATCGACCTTATGGGTTTTTTAGTCAGCATGCCGCCAAGTATCACGAACAGCGCCGAAGCGGCGAAAAAGACGCCGCAGAAACCGATATATAAACGGACATGGGAATTGTTAAACGCGATATCCACCAGTCCATGGACATAATCTTTTTCGGTCAGGCCGCTTATCAGGAACGATGCCATAGCCAGGCCGAGCAATAAGGCGGCAAAGGTATATATTAGTTTAAAAAGCCCCGATATGAATTTCATACGTCATTCCTCTTTCTGGAGATTTTCAGGCAGTTTAATGCCATGGATACAGACATTTACCGACTTGACGCTGTTACCCGTCAATTTTTCAACGCGTTCCTTGATTTTCTTCTGGATTTCCAGCGCGACGTCGGGGATCCTGAAGCCGTATTCGATTGCAACGGAAACATCTACTATGAGGGTATTGTCCGCGAATTCGACTTTAATCCCCTTCTCACAGTGTTTTTTGCCCAGCATTCCGGCTATCCCTTCGACAAATCCCGGAGCCGAACATTCTATCCCCCGTATTTCGGCGATGGCTATCCCGGCGATAGTCGCTATCACGTCATTGTGTATTTTTGTTTCGCCGAGCGTATGTTCGCCGGGCGCGCTTATGTTCTCTTTGTTTTTTGCCTGCATTTACTCTTCTCTTTTTTCGCTGGTTATCTGGTCCACGAAATGCGTCGTGCAGTTGCCTCTCCTGAACTTTATGGAATCCAGTATCTTCTTGTGGAAAGAAACCGTCGTTTTGATTCCCGAGACGTCAAACTCGTCAAGAGCCCTGTACAGTATCCTTATCGCATCCATCCTTTTCGGGGCGTAGGCGATAAGTTTAGCGACCATTGAATCATAATTGGGAGGGATAGCATACCCCGGATACACGCACGTGTCTATCCTGATGCCGGGCCCGCCCGGGAGAAACAGCGAACTGATAGTTCCGGGTGTGGGCATAAAGTTCCTGTCGGGGTCTTCGGCGTTTATCCTGCATTCTATCGCGCATCCCCTTATCCTGACATCTTTCTGCGAAATAAAAAGTTTTTTCCCTGAAGCTATTTTAATCTGCTCCTTGACTATGTCGATTCCTGTGACAAGCTCCGTTACGGGATGCTCTACCTGGATGCGCGTGTTCATTTCCATAAAATAAAACTTCTTGTTCTTATCCACCAGGAATTCGATTGTCCCGGCGCTTTCGTATTTGACGGCCTTGCATATCTTAATCGCCGCCTGGCCCAGTTTCCTGCGGAGGTCATTGTCGACAAACGGCGAAGGCGCTTCTTCAAGGAGCTTCTGGTGGCGCCTCTGGATGGAACAGTCACGTTCCCCGAGATAGATTATCTTGCCGTAAGAATCAGCTAACATCTGGATTTCGATATGCCTGGGTTCCTCTATTAATTTTTCAATGTACACGTCGCTGTTGCTGAAAGCCGATTCGGCTTCCGAGCGCGCGGTCAGAAAAGCATTCGCCAGGCTGATATCATTATGGGCTATCCTCATTCCCCTGCCGCCGCCGCCCGCGGAAGCTTTGATAATCACCGGGTACCCGATTTTTTTCGCGATCTTCAGGGCCTCTTCCCTGTCGTGGACGACACCTTCGCTGCCGGGTATGACCGGAACTCCGGATTTCTTCGCTATCTTTTTCGCCTCGGATTTATTCCCCATCTTCCTTATCTGTTCCGAGCGTGGGCCAACAAACTTGATATTGCAGCTTTCGCATATTTCCGCGAAATGGTCGTTTTCGGCCAGGAATCCATACCCCGGGTGGATTGCGTCAACATCCCCGATTTCCGCGGCGCTTATTATAGACGGTATCTTGAGATAACTCTCCGAAGCGGGAGGCTTGCCTATGCAGACAGCTTCATCCGCCAGTTTGACATGCATGGAATCCTTGTCGGCAGTTGAATATACTGCTAGAGTTTTTATTCCTAATTCCTTGCAAGCACGTATTATACGTAAGGCAATCTCGCCTCTATTGGCAATCAACATTTTTTCAATCATTGGAATAAGGCTCCATAAAACGGTCTATTTATTCAATACGAAAGATTGGCTGACCGAATTCAACAGGTTCCCCGTTTTCGATAAATATTTCGGTTATCTTCCCGGAAAACTCGGATTCAATCTCATTCATCACCTTCATAGCCTCGATAATACAGACAATATCGCCTTTCTTGACGCTCTGTCCTTTTTCAACAAAGGAAGGGGCTTCGGGGGATGGGGCCCTGTAAAAAGTGCCTACCATGGGTGATGTTATAATATTGCCTTTTTTCATGCTCTCGGCCTGGGATGCGGAAGGTTCTGCTTTAGGGGCGCTTTGATTTTGCGGCAGCATATGGACATCTGACGATTCGGCTCTGGCCGCGTTGGGATGTATCTGCACGGCTCCGCTTTTTTTCAGCACGATTTTCAGCCCATCACGTTCCATTTCAAATTCCGTGATTTCATTTTCCTTCATCAATTTAACTATTTCCTGGATTTCTTTCAGATTCATAAGAAAAAACCCTCCTCGATTTTAAATCAGTTGTTATAACTGATTTAAACTAAAATCCTAAATTCTAATATCTAAACCCTAAACACTTGCCCGCCTTAGGCGGGGATAAAAAAGCAAAAAACACATAAATAACTTAAAAACAAAAAACTTTCTAACCACAGATAACTCAGATAATCACAGATAAAAAAGCAAAAAACACATAAATAACTTAAAAACAAAAAACTTTCTAACCACAGATAACTCAGATAATCACAGATAAAAAAGCAAAAAACATATAAATAGTTTAAGAATAATAAAACTATAATTCTTAAATTTTTCTTTTTCCTTTTCCCATCCCCGCCTAAGGCGGGCAAGTGTGGTTGATATTATTTTTTACTGTTTACGCTCTCTGTATATACGAGCCGCCGTCCCTGGTGTCCACCTTTAAAACATCCCCTTCGTTTATGAAAAGAGGGACCTGTATCACGGCGCCGGTCTCCAGAGTCGCCGGTTTGGAACCGCCGCTGACAGTGTTGCCCCTTAATCCCGGATCCGTTTTTACCACCTTGAGGTCGACAGTTACAGGAAGCTCGATGCTGACAGCCTTGTTGTCGTGCATTATTGCCTTGATTTCGGTGTTTTCCTTCAGGAACTTGACTGCTTCGCCCAGGACTTCCTTATCTATTGTGAACTGCTCGAATGTCTCCATATCCATAAAGTAATAATGGTCTTGTGAATTATACAAGTATTCGACCTGTTTAGCAACAATATACGCCATTTCCACGTTTTCATCGGACCTCATTTTTCTCTCTATCACGGCGCCCGTGGACAGGTCTTTCAATTTCAATGTCACTACGGGCGAGCGCTGCTGCATTTTTACATGCTGGTATGAAACGACGTTATAAAGCCTGCCGCTTAAAATCAGATAATTCCCGTTTCTCAACTCGTTAGCTGAAGCCATATTGCTTAAAACCCCCTTAAAAATTATATGTTCTTGATTTTGATAACCGTATCGGTTTTCCCCTGTTAAGCGAAAAAACATTTTCTATGCGTATGCCCCCCAGGCCCGGCAGGTATATTCCGGGCTCAATGGTAAAAACATTGCCGTTTGAGAGCGTCTCTCTGCTCCCCGGCGACAGATAAGGCTTTTCATGCACTTCCAGCCCTATGCCGTGCCCCGTGGAATGGATAAAATACTTCCCGTACCCGCTGGAAGATATGAATTTCCTCACTTCGTTATCTATGGAAGAGCAGCCGGCCCCGGGTTTCGATTTTTCAACCGCGATGTCAGATGCGCTTAATATAATGTTATATATTTTTTTAAAAATAGGCTTTATCTTACCCGTGAACAATACCCTTGTCAAGTCAGAACTATACCCTTTAAAAATAAATCCCATATCGACCAGGACTATGTCATTTGCGAGTATCCGGCGTCCGCCGCCGTAATAATGCGGCACGGCTGAATTGGGGCCGCTGGCCACGATAGGTTCGAAAGAACACCCTTCAGCCGAACAGTCCCTTGACATATTATATATAAGGTTTTTTATTTCCCCTTCTTTTACGCCGGGCTTTATCTTTTTTTCGATTTTCAGGAAAATGTCGTCCGCTATCCTGCAAGCCTCTTTGATTCTTTTTAATTCCCCGTCGTTCTTGACAGTCCTGAAAGATGATACGATATCATCCCTGCAGGACATATGGATTTTACCCAGGCGCTTTTTCAGCCTGTTGAGCCCGCTGACTGTGAGATAATCCCCGTTATACGCCAGTGTCCCGGCTTTCGCTTTTTCGCATAACTGCAGTATGGAGCCGGTAAAATCGCTTGATTCGACGGCCCTGAAGAGCCCCCCGGTCCTGCGGATTGACCCGTAATACCTCGCATCCGTGATAAGGACCGGCTCCGGCGCTCCTTTGAGAATAAGGATGACGGCTGTTGTGCCGCAGAAGCCCGACAGGTAACGGATGTTTTTCAGGTCGGTTTCAAGAAAAGCGTCGGCGGCGGCCGATTCAAGAATTTCTCCGGTTAACGAGGTCATCTGTTTTCGATTGTATAAATCGCGGCAAGGAGCCCGAGTATGTAACTGTATTCCCCGAACCCTGACACCTGTCCCTTTGCGACAGGCGCGATCAGGGACTTATGCCTGAATTCTTCCCTCTGGTATATGTTGGAGATATGCACTTCGATGACAGGGATATTTATAGACGCTATCGCGTCGCGTATGGCCACGCTCGTATGCGTGTATGCCGCGGGATTGATGACGACCGCGGCGTATGATTTTTCAGCCTGTCCCAGTTTGTCGACTATCTCGCCCTCGTGGTTTGACTGGAAAAAATCCAGTTCCGCATTTTTTTCTTTGGCAACGCGCGTCATCTGTTTGTTTATATTTTCCAGCGTCTTGCTGCCGTAAATGTCTTTTTCGCGCTTTCCCAACAGGTTCAGGTTAGGCCCGTTAATAACGAGAATTTTCATTTTTATCTCCCCAGCGTTATTTTTTTCTGCACCTGAAAAATCAATTCGTCCAATCCCTGCATTTCAGGTTCCAGCGCCGCCGCTTTTTCCAGGTTCGCCATAGCCTCGCCGTAATTTTTTATTTTATCATAAAAAAGTCCCAACTGAAGATAATAAAACGCTTTTGTCGGATAGCAGGAAATCGCCCGGCGCAGCTCAAGTTCTATTTCATCGGCGGGCAGTTTGCGGCCGCTGCTCAAATACAGGTCTTTTACGGCGGTCGCTATTTTAAAATGATAATACCCCGTCGTGGGTTCAAGCCTGGAAGCATCCCTGAAGTCAGCGAGCGCTTTTTCGTAATACCCCATATATTCGTAAAGAGAACCGCGGTATTCCCTCAGCTGTGCGTTTTCCGGGTCGGATATTATGGCCCTGTTGATAAAGTCCAGCGCGGAGGCTTCCTGTTTTTCCTGGAAAGCCCTGCTGGACTGCTCGAGCAGATCGGCGGAATCCACTATCGATTTCGAATAAGAGTATGAAAATATGAACGCGGCCAGTATTACCGCCAGAGACAGGGCGATGACGGCCCTGTTTTTCGCCAGGTTTAATGCCGGCCGGGAAATATTGTTTCTCGAAATGAAAACAGCCGACAGGAAAAAAAGAGCAGAGCTTATTCCGGGGATATACAAGACAAACTCCCATGCGCTGTCTATCAAAAGCCCCGCAACGCCCATGAATATCCCAAGCATAAGGTAATTATCGCTTTTGCCCAGGTCCATGCGCATACAGTTTTTCGCCATATTGAAGATGATTATGATTATGGCGGAAATGTAGAAAAAGAACCCGGTTATGCCTGTCTCGGCGAGAAACTGGACATAATCATTATGGGCCATCTGAGTTTCCTGGGCTTCCGGAAGCTTGTATTTCGGATAAAAAACCCCGAAAGCGCCGCTGCCCACGCCCAGCAGCGGTTTTTCCTTCACCATCTCAATCCCGGCTTTCCAGTAATCGAACCTGACTTTGGCCGATGCCCGGGGCGAACTGAAGAAATCGCCCTTATATTTCTGGAACAGCAGAGCGGACGATACCAGTATGACGACGATAACGGTTATCATTGCCAGCGCGAGCGAGCGCATCCTGCTTCTGGAACGGAAGAAGGCAAACAGCAGGTAGAACACAGACATTATAAAAAATGACAGAAGCCCGCCTTTTGAAAAGGTCAGGTATAAGGCTAAAATCACGGTAAGCGGCGAAAATATAATCCCTATTAACGCAGGAAAAAACAACATGGGCCTGAAGACATACATCGCAAGTAGCAGCGAACCCGCGGAAGCGGCTATGATAATGTTGCCGTATTTCCTGTAATCCCTCTCTTTTATGGTTTTTATGAATACCGAGAGCACCACAGGAAAAGTGAGCACGAGAAAACCCGCCAGCGCGTTGGGATACACAAACAGGGAGAAGACCCTGTTGCGGGAGAGCCTTCCGAGCAGGCTGCTCGAGAGATGCTTAGCCAGCCCTGTTTTTTCCACCCAGTCCCTTGTTTCCTGAAGGCCGTAGAAATACTGGTACAACCCGTAAAGCGAAATCAGGATAACCGACGCGGCCATGACATAAATGATAAAGTTATATGATTCTCTTTTTTTGAAATAGTTGAAAACCGAAATATATATGACTATCCATGTGATCTGGTTGACAAGCAGGTTCCTTCCCCTCCACGGAACAGATGAAAGCCGGCTGGACAGCAGGGAGACAAGAAAAAACGCCAGCAGCAGGCAGGCGATGACATCCATTACAAAGGCCTCTTTCTCTATTATATTCCTGGCGTATATCATTATTAACAGCAGGAACCACAGGACCAGGAAAATATAATTAGACCTTGGAAACACTATGCCGCTGAAAAAGGGCCTTGCGAAAACCACCAGGGACATGGCGGATATGATGGCCAAATCCAGGACCCTGGCGGGCCTTACCATCCAGGAAAGCAGTTTAATCCTTTTTTCTTCCATTATGCGCCCCGTAATATTCAAGTATGCCGATTATAAAAAGGATTAAAAAAACCTGCAGCAAAATCAACAGCGACGAGAAAAGTCTGTCTATTTCGGGAAGTATTATCGCCGCGATGCCGGTGCACAGGCAGATTATATAAATAAAGATTATCGCCGCCTTATAAGAGAACCCGAGGCGCATCAGCCTGTGCGAAAAATGATTTTTATCCGCGGCAAAGATGGAAACACCCTTGTACAGCCTTACGATAATGACGGAAAAAGTATCATACAACGGGACCGCGAGGACGACAATCGGCATCAGGATAGGGAATAATGTCCTGCTCTCGGAAGTATAGTAGGTCCCCAGCGTGGTAAACACCGCGAGTATGTAACCTAAGAACATACTGCCCGCATCCCCCATGAAAATAGTAGCTTTGTGAAAATTAAAAAAGAGAAAGCCCATCAGTGTGCCGGCGAGGATAAACAACATTGAAGAAATGAAAAGTTCCTTTGACGTCAGCGATATGACGCCGAAAACAACGGTGGCTATCAAAGCGACGCCTGCCGACAGGCCGTCGGCGTTATCCAGGAGGTTAAACGCGTTTATAATCAAAAAGAACCATACGTACGTGAAAAGGATTGACATGGCGTTATTCCCTAAAAACAGGCTTATCTTTATGCCGCTTACGATAGGGACAGTGGCCGCCGCGAGCTGCAGTATGATCTTCATCGCCGGTTTCAAATCATATTTGTCGTCATATAAGCCGGCCAGCACTATCAGCGCCCCGCCTAAAAAGATGGCCGAAAGCTGCGGCAGTTTGGCTACCATGCCGCTGTAATTCGGCAGGAAATAAGTATTCAGGCTTCCAACAAAGCCGTACCTGGCGTTAAGCGCTATGAATATGATTGCCAGCGCCGTTATCAGGAAGATATTCAAAAATATCGAGAGCCCGCCGAGCAAAGGTACTTTCTGCGTATGTATTTTCCGTGATGACGGGACGTCGATGAACCCTGTTTTCAACGCCGCTTTTTTGCACAGGATTGTCAGGGCCGCCGAAGACAGCGCCGATACAAAAGCCAGCGATATCATTTCCTTAAGCGGCATCATAAAGCGCATTCCTTCATATACAGCTTCTCTATTTCATCGACCATATAATTTTTATCGTAGTAAGGAAGAATAAGGGACTTCCCTTTCTGTCCCATATGATATCTTAACCCGCTGTTTTCTACAAGCTTATCAATCGCTTCCGCCAGAAGGGCGGTATCCTTCGGAGGCACAAGATAACCTGTTAAATCGTTTTTTACGAGTTCCCCGGCTCCGTCAATATCAAACGATACGACGGGTTTCGAGCAGGCATATGCCTGGGGAATAGCTTTAGCGAGCCCTTCCCTCAGCGAAGTATGGACCAGCATATCCGACGCGTTGATATAATCGGGGATCTCTTCCGGGTCTATAAGCCCGGCGAAAACCGTATTTTCTTTTATCCCGAGCTGTTCCGCTTTTCTTTCCAGTTCGTTTCTCAGTATGCCGTCCCCCACCAGCAGCAGGTATATATTCTTTTCGCCGGGAGCAAGGCGCGAAAAAGATTCCAATATATACTCGTGCCCTTTCAGATGGAACAGCCTTGCGATCTTGCAGATGAGGACAGCGTCCGGGGGGATATTCAGGCTTCTTCTTATCTCCTCTGACGCCCTCAACGGCTTTAAATATCTTGTGAGGTCGAAACCGCTTCTGATTACCCGGTATTTATCTTCCCTTGATACGCCCGCCGCTAAGGACTGCTGTTTCATCGCTTCGGAAACAGCGATGTATTTGTCGGTCAACCCGGAAACGGATTTCTCGCATATTTTATAGAAGCGGTTCAGCGCTAAGGACTGGTATTTATGGTAAGGCAGCCCGTGAATCGTATGTATTATGGTTTTTGTTCCGGCTTTTTTTGCGGCAAACCTTCCGATGATTCCGGCTTTTGAGCTGTGGGTATGCACTATATCATAGCGGTTGCGTCTTAATATCTTAAGTATTTTAAAAAAAGCGGCGGTATCCTTCAGGGGGTTGATTTCGCGCCGCATTTCATTTACTTCAATTATTTCCGCTTTCTTGTTTTTAATGCGCTGAAGGAGCTTCCCCTCGGGGCCCAGAGAAGGCCCCGTTATAAGTGTGACCCTGTGGCCCCTGTCAATCAGCCCCTCAACGGTAAAAACAGTATTCTCCTGCGCTCCCCCTACTATCATCCTTGTAATGATATGCGCGATATTCAATTTTTTCATTTTAATCCTGTTTCTCGAAAATACATACCAGCGCCTGTCCAAAGTTTTTTAATATGGGAATCCTGCAAAAAAAAGCGTCGACACAGTGAATTATATTGCTGCTGAACCAGAATCTGTGAATACCATAAAGGTGCAGAGGCGGAAACAGGGTCGTTGCCCTTGACCGGCGGAGCCTGAACCCGCAACTCTCGACAATTGAAATCCACTGGCCGATTGAAAACCGCTGGTTATGTTTGTCGGGATCCCACCCGGCGGCATTTTTTGCTTTCTTCTGCCTGCCGAAAAAACAAGCTGTTTTGGAAATAAAATCCGTAAATTTGTCATGCATTGCGGGAAAAGTTATCAATAACAGGCCGGTCTTCTTCAATAACCTGTTTGCTTCGAAACATAACCTGGATGGGTTTTCCACATGTTCTATTATATCTATTGCTATCGCTTTATCAAAACTGCCGCCGGGAAGAGGTATCTGCTCAACATTAGCGCAAACAGCCGTATAGTTTTGGACCTCATAAATTTTCATGGCATCTTCCGATTTTTTGATCCTTTCCCTGTTGATATCAATCCCGACCATTTCGCCGTACTGGCCCTTATAGATAATAGCCTGAGGCCCTTCTCCGCAGCCGATATTAATCACCCTCTCATTTGACCCGAGCGGAAAGAATTCCCTGTAGACCCTGCTGGATAAGAGTTTGCCTTCCAGAAAACCGAATTTGCTGTTTTTCATAAGAAAATCAGTCTTTACCCTTTTAATAAAATCAACCGGAAACCCGGGTTTTACGCGCATCCGGCGCGTCACAGCGCCCGGAATCCTGAATATGAAAGTTAATCAACCGCATATATTATAGTTCCTTTCCGGACATTTTCATAAAACTTATCGAAAGATCCATCAATTTCCTCCAATAAGCCCGCCGTATTTTCCGCCGGTTTGTACCCGTAAGTCTCATACATCCTGTTAAGCTCAACCCTGTTTATCAGAATATACCCGATATTATTCTCATATACGAATCTTCTTATATCCTTTTTGCCGTCATCCAGGGGTTTCAAGACGCTTTCGTTAAAAACCGTATTATAGACCGGCCTATAGCCGGCATAATAAGTCCTTGCTTCCCCGATATAAAGGACCCTGTCTTCGGGAGAAATATTTTTATTTAAAAAAGCCACAGCTGTATAATCATTATTTGCTTCCTCCAGAAAAAGATCCCTATCGTAATCCGAGAGGAATACTTTTAGAAAACCGCCTTCTATAAACAGGAGGAAACAGCTTATCAGGTTAAAAATGATAATGACGCTTATAATACAATTTAAAATTTTTTTATATGTAATGTTTAAATCAAGTTTATACATGGAAATCCCTCCCGCGATAAAAATGAAAGGCATTAGAGGAATTAAAAATCTCATATATCCTTTTGTAAAAAATGCCCATAAAATCAGGCCTGAAACATATATAAGAAAAATAATTTTAAGCATCCGGTCTTTACCGAGCGCGTAAGCTGTAAAGAGGGGGAAAATAAACAGCAAAGGGGATCCGAAATAATCATGTATGGAAAAAACCGCCAGCTGTTTCAGATTGCGCAGGCCGTCTGATAAGCCGCCGCAATGAGAAAAAACAAATCTCGCGTTTATTTCATCGTTCCATCCGCGAACGTGAAAAACAGAATTAAGCATGGGATAAAAGGGGTTTCCGGTCTGGATGACGTTTTTAAGCAGCCATGGCATAAAGGCTATAGCTGCCCACGCGGCATATAAACCGATACTTTTTGTAATTGTTTTCTTTTCCTCAAAGCAGGCCAGCGCAAAGACACACGGGATAAAAACGGTAAGCGCGGCGATATATTTAAATCCGACGGCAAACCCGGCAAATGCGCCCGATAACATCAGGAAGCCGGGTTTTTTATCTTTAAAGTATTTTAAGATGGAAATCACACAGCAAACAGAAAAAAAGGCCGCCGCTATTTCAACATGCGCGTACATCTGCTCTTTTGAGATGATGCCCATAATATAAAATCCCAGCGCGGCGTATAAAGCGCAAAGGGCATTCGAATGTTCTCTGACACAGGTATAAATCGCAATGACTATAAGTAATCCGAAGAAAAAATTTATGAATTTCCCGCTTTCTCCGAAAGCACCCCGGCATATGAGATATATCATAGACAGATTTGACGGGATGTTCATATACATATTATTTTCAAAATAACCGTACTGCCCGTCCCTCAGTATTTCTTTCGGAGCCGCCAGGTGATATTCAAGGGAATCGTACTCAAAAGCGGGTAATTGCGCGCCGAAGTAATTTATAATGACGGCAGCCAGCAACAGCGCTAATAAAAAACAAACTATGCCTGTTTTACTCCCCTGAAGGCAGATCTTGCCCTTGCCGGCTATTGAAAGGAATATGCAGTATAGGAAGCCGCAGAAAGACAAAATAAAAAATATGATTTTTGCAGTTTGGCCCGATATCCCGAATACACATGCTATCGACATTATCAAAACAGAAAATATTCCTGAGCCGGCAGCCACAGAAAATATAAACGATGTCGCGGCATCGGTTTTCAGTCCCGCAATTTTCAAAACAAAATGGCCTATGGCATAAAAGCAGATTAACAGGGATGCGTATATACATAATCTTCTGAAGGCCTGAAAAACCGCCGCGGAATCCGTATTTTCCGGCAATATCCTGTTTTCAGACAGCATGATCCTGAGACTTAATATTTCAGAATTCCTGTTTCCGTAAAAAAAAAGGAATAAAATCAGGATGAACAGAAAAACAAACAGATATTGTTTTCTGTTCAAAACGGCTGTGCAGATGTCCTTAATTATCATTGTATAATTTTTCAAAAAGAGGAATTATTTTGCCGCAGCTGAAATCTTTTGCCCGTTTTCGGGCATTTTCAGCTAAATACCTGCGCTTCTCCCCGTCCAGGGCAAGAACGCTTAATTTTTCGGCAAGGTCCAGATGATTGCCGGGCTCCGCGAAAAGGCCCGACTCGTTGTTTTCTATTATCTCATTTAACCCCGCGACATCGGATACGACAACCGGCTTTCCCGCAGCTATCGCTTCAAGAGCCGAGATCCCGAAACCTTCCCACAAAGAAGGCATAACAAAAATATCAAGCATATCCATAAAGGCCGCGCTGTCCTTTACAAAACCCGTCAACCTTATATGGTTTGTCATTCCTCCGGCCTTTATTTTTGCCTCAAGATGATCCTTTAAAGGACCTGTTCCCCCGATCAAAAATATAATGCCGGGAACCGCGGCAGTAATAACTTTAACGGCGTCAATCAAACAATCATACCCTTTTTGTTTATGCAAATGCCCGAGGGACCCTACGATTAATTTCCCGCCGGGGTTTCCGGGAATCTCATTCTTTTCAACAGCGGCGGGAGCCGGCTCCCTGCCGAGCAGGGTTTCATCGATGCAATTATATATGACAATAACCTTATCTTTATTTATGCCTACCCTGTTGATCAAATAATCTTTAACCCCGCATGAACAGGCGACTATCCTGGTTGTAAAACCCGCAAGATACTTTTCAAGGAACCTGAAAGGAACACGCGATTTATATGAATATATATTCTGTTCGGAAGATATTATTTTTTTGACGCCGGCAAATTTAGCGGCAAGCCGGCCGTAGACCTGAGAAAGCACAAGGTGCGTATGGACTATATCGGGGCTTATCTTCTTTATTGTATTTATCAGTCTTTTGAACGCGGACACGTCAAAATTTCCCCTCATGGGAATTGTATGGCATTCCGCTCCTTTATTTTTTGCGGAATCTCTCAGATAAGAACTTTTATCCTGTCCCCTGTCCAGAAAAACAACAGTGTTTACAAACGCGCTTTTATCGATCTTATCCAGAATGGTTTCAAGGAGCCTCTCGTTTCCCCCGAGATCCATGCTGTTTATTATATGGACTATCTTTTTCATTTCCGCAAAACCCCGGATGCTATTTAAAATCTTTTTTTAAATAAAATCCCGCGATGAAAAACCACACGGAATTTACAACGACTAAAATCGACGACATAACGAGCGCGGACGCTATCATCCCGTAAGCCGGCACAAAAATTATGCTAAAACCCAGAAGCATGACAGCAGCTATGCAATTTATCAGGGTTGAAATCTGGGGTTTCTCTATGGACAGGGAAAAGGGGCGCGCCCACTTTGTCATCGCCATTATAAAAGCGCCCGGTATAAGTATGCGCATCACAACCGAAGATACAATATATTCCGGCGGGTAAAATATTTTTATTACAAATGCCGGTTTTAAAAACATAAATAAAGCGGCGGGGAACACAACAGCAAAACAGTACAGCATTGTTTTTTTAATGATATGAAGGTATTGCCGCTTATCCTTATTGAGATACAGTTTTGTAAGCACAGGATAAAGGATTTCCTGGATCGGGGAAACAAGTATAAGGATAAAAAGAGTCAGACTTTTGCCTATTTTATAAAAACCCACTTCAGACGGCAGGCGGAAAAAACCGAGAATCACCATATCCATATCCGCCCATAATGATTTTATCGTTGAAGAAAAAGCTATATGCAGCATGAATTTTTTTATTTTATAAAACGGGAGTTCGGCAAAGCCCGCGGCCTTCTCCGGCCCGAAGTTCCGCTTCATCTCTTTTACAGACAGGAAAACGCCCGTAAAAAAAGAAACTGCGTTTGAAACGGCAAACCCGATAAGAACCCCCGTAATGCCGAATTTTATAAGGGCCAGAGGCAATAAAAGCCTTAAAACATTTTTCTGGATTCTTACGGCGGCAATATAATTAAATTTTCTGAAAGATTGAAGGACCCCGTTATACGACCCTTCGGACATCAGGAAAAAAAGCGACGGGAGGTAAAGCTTTAAGATAAAAGCAAAATCCGGGATATGCTTAAAGCACCGCCCTATAAAAGGGGCCATAAAATACAGCGCCGCGACAAGTATAAGAGACATCATGGAATCAAAGAGCAATCCTATCTTGCAAACAGCCTTTGCAAGGGTTTTATTCCCTTCCATTTTAAATTCCATGGAATACCTTACAATCACTTCCTCGGTTTTCAAATCGAAGAAAAGCGCGATAAGCGATAAAGTCGCTATAACTGTATAAAGAGCTCCTACTTCGGAAGGCGAAAGTATCCTGGCAAGAATGACAGTGAGGATAAATCCGCTGCCCGCCGCCGTCAAATTACCCGTATAAGAATAAAAAGCGTCAGCCTTCAGCCCGCTGAATTTCCGGAAAATAAATTTATTCATTTTTTTGCGCTCTTTCACGTTATCCTGTCATTTAAAGTTCCAGCCGCAAACTCATGTTATTTATCCAATATATCTCCTGCTCCATATTTTAAAGGTATAATAAGCCCATAATTCCTTTAAAAAATATCCTTTTCCTGAAAAATGGCATTCGGCCATATTTTTTAAAAAAACTTTATTGAAAAGCCCTTTTTCGCCGTTTTCTTCATTAATCATATCCGTCAGGCTGTCTTTCAGCACAGTTCTCAACCACGTTGAAGCGGGCGTTATAAAACCCATTTTTTTCGCGGATATGACTTCATCCGGAATCATTCCCCTGAATGCCTTTCTCAGCAGGTGTTTTGTCCTGAAGAGGCTGACTTTGTGTTTTTCATTTATAGTCGCGCTGAGCTCTACAAGCCTGTGATCAAGAAAAGGGACCCTGACTTCAAGCGAATTTGCCATGCTCATCCTGTCAACCAGGCTGAGAGCGTGGTCCGGAAGCCATGTTTTGATATCGGCGCGCATCATTTTATTCCTGAATCCGGATTTTTGCCGGATATCCAGATACCGGTTTAACGCTGAATCGGCATCCTTAAAAAAGTTATCGGAAATTTTCGGCGAAAGCATTTTGTCCCTCACGTTTCCTCTTACGGCGGCAGACCAGAGGTAATACCTTTCAAGCGGGTCATCCAGCGCTCCCGCTTTAAGCATAAATTTTTCAGCCGCCGGTTTGGAACCGAGGGATAAGATAATTCCCGCGGCATTTTTAAGCAGAACGTTTTTTCCCGCTATCTCAATCCATCTGTCATAAATATACCTGTTGTAACCGCCGAATAATTCATCTCCCCCGTCCCCGCTAAGGCAGACTTTTACATCTTCAGACGCCAGTTTGCATAAGAAATAATCGGGAATTGCCGTAGGGTTTGAAAGAGGGTCGTCAAGCATCTGGATTATTGACGGGGCATCTTTTGCGGCTTCATCCGCGTATACCCTGAATTCTTTATGCTGTGTGCCTAAAAAATCGGCGGTCTTTTTCGCCATAAGCGCATCCAGATTGAATCTCTTATAAGATTTATCCGCGGTTTCAAAACTTATGGAAAAAGTCCTGACTTCCCTTTTTCCCGAAGATCTCATCAGCGCGACTATACTCGATGAATCAATGCCGCCGCTCAGGAACGCCCCGAGAGGAACATCGCTTATAAGCCTTAGATTAACGGCATCCGCAAGACAACAGCGCACTTTTTCCATTAAATCCTTTTCTTTGAAAACGGATTCGCGGCAATCAACGTCCCAGTAAAGTGATTTTGTTGCCGCGCCATCCTGATATACAAGGACCTCTCCCGGTTTCAGCTTAAAACAATTTTTTAGCATTGTCAGGGGCGAAGGAACATATAGATAGGTGAAATAATCCGCAAAAGCCGTATAGTCGATTTCTTTTCTGACAAAAGGATATTCGATTATGCCTTTTATCTCCGAGGCGAAAACAAAAGCGTCTTTCGCCTGATAATAATAAACAGGCTTGATACCCAGCCGGTCCCGGGCTAAAACCAGTTTCTTTTTGCGGATATCATATATTGCGACGGCAAACATACCGTTAAAATGATTAAAGCAGTCTATCCCGTACTCCTCGTACGCGTGAACAATGACTTCCGTATCCGATTTGGTTATAAAATTGTGCCCTTTGGACTTCAATTCATTTTTTAAACCTATATAATTATAAATTTCCCCGTTAAACACCGCCGCGACAGACCTGTCTTCATTGAAAAGAGGCTGGCAGCCTGTCTCAAGGTCAATGATACTCAGCCTTACATGGCCCATTAAAATATCGTTATCCGAATAAAACCCTTCTTCATCCGGCCCGCGGTGCTTCATAGCCCTGCAGGAAGCGTATAAAGCGCTTTTATATTTTTGGGCGCTTTTGTCAGATGTTATTATTCCCGATATTCCGCACATTTGTCTTTCTTCTTTTTATATTTATTCCAGAGCGTCGAATATTGTCTTTGCTCTTTGATCCCATGAATACAAAGAAACTTCTTTTGCGGCGGCGGCAGCGGCCTGTTTAAGTCCGGCGGGATTCCCCTTCAGTCCCATAATCTTTCCGGCAAGTTCACGGAAGTCATCCGGCCTGAATAAAAAACCGTTCTCGCCGTCCCTGATTATCTCGGACACTCCGGGAAGGTCGCTCCCTATAACAGGCACCCCGCATGCCATCGCTTCAAACAATTTTAACGGCGAAGAATACTTTGAAAAAGTCCTATTCGCCGCGCTGTTGGGAATTACCATAAGATCACACGCTTTTATAAAGGAAAAAACGTCGCGCGGCTTTAAGTACCCCATATATCTTATCTTGCCGGATTTCTCAACGCCGGCGGATCTCATCATTCCCCGAAATTCCCGATGCGGGCCGCCTGCAAGCAGGACACGGCAGTCGTCCGTAATATACTTCGCCGCCCGCAGAAGCGTTGCAACTCCTTTCCAGTCAAAAAAACTCCCGGCATAGCCGATAATAAATTTTCCCGCAAGTTCTTTTTCAAGGGCGGGATCGAAAATATCAGCCGGCGCGCTTTGCGCTTTTCCTATATCTGTTCCATCAGGGCAAACAAGGATTTTTTCTCCGGATACGCCGGAAGAAACCAAATCACGCTTAAGAGCATTTGTTATAGCTACAATCATATCGATTTTTTTCTGGACATTTACCAATAACCCGGTTTCCCTGGCCGTCAATTTATGGCATTCATATATAATCTTATGTTTTGAATTAATTCCCCCGGAAACCAGCGCTTTTAATACTCTTTTGCTCCGTGTAAACACAAGCGCTTTTTCCCTGTCCTTCAGATAAGCAACCGATTTTTTGGCAAAAATATTTTCCTGCAGTATAAAAAATAAACTTTCGACATAAGGAATCGCCGCTTTTCTGAAAAAGGGCAGGAAATCGGGAGTTTTTATCACTTTTATTTCAAAACGCTTTTCCACCCCGTAAAAATCATAAATATCCCCGAATTCTTTTGCCCTGCCGTGGTTTACCCTGGAAGGAACAATAAGCCTGACTTCCCTGTATATCCTTGAAAAAGCATCACACATCTTAACTATCTGGCAGCCGTTGGCTTTTTCAGTCGGCAGCCTGGCGCTCGCTATATAGTATAAATCACACTTTTTCATATAAATGGCCGGTAATATCTTCTATAACGGAATGGATTTTTTTTATACAATCGTTTAAATCATGGTTTTCCGCGACAATGGCTCTTAATTGCGGGCCATAAGCCGACTTTTGCTCTATTGTCAGGGCTGAAAGCATTTCTATCTTTTCCGCCAATTCCTCCGGATCGTTCTTCTTCAGATAAAATAATTTTAAATTGTCCGGCAAGACGTCTGCAAACGCTTTGTTGCTGGTAAGGGTAAGACAGCCGCAGCTCATTGATTCCAGGACGGATTTATCGAGGCTGTCGGTATCGCTTAAATTAACAAATATATCGGATGATTTATACAGCAAAGCGATATCTTTATGCAAAACCGGGCCGATTAATCTTACCTGCCCGGCTAAGCCGTAATTTAAAATCTTCTTTTCGATGCCCCTGAGATAATTGCAATGCGTTTTAGAGGGAGAATCCCCGGCAATAACGCACCCGAACCCGGTTCTGCCCCGTTCTTTAAGAATTCCCAAAGCTTCTATGAGGATTTCAATCCTTTTTATCGGGACTATCCTGCCCGCGGAAAATATTTTGACGTTTTCGCCGCCTGCCTGATATTTTTTCAAACCAAACATATCCATATCTATCCCGTGTCCCGTTACGGTAACTTTTCCCGATTCAAGCGGAAAACTGCTTCTTGACGCCGTGACTACCCTGTCGCAAACCAGATGCGCCGCCCGCAGTTTCAGCGTAGCCCTGCCATGTGTATACCACATAACGACAGGGATTTTATACAGGTATTTAACCGGCAGCAAAGCCAGCGCGTAAACAGGGCACATGTGGACAAACATACAGTCTATCCTTTTTTCTTTTTGTATCGCGGCGGCGGAGCAGTACAGCCTTTTGAGGATTTTTACCCTGCCTTTACTGTTTTTTCCCTTAAGCCCGATAACTTTAACATTTTCCGGCAGGTCATATTTTCCGACCTTAAGCGCAAATACAAAAACTTCTTTAAAGACAGAGGCTAATTCCGATACCCATTTTGTGAAAAACCCGAGCAGCCAGTCACTGTCATCCAGAGCCTGGGTGACGATTAAAATATTTAATTTTTTATTTTCCACCTGGAAATTCCCCGTCATTCCTTCCGGGAAGTGAGCGCCCACATATTGATGAGTTTCCCGATGTTCTTTTCCCTGTCATAATATTTTTCAGCAATTGACCTTCCGTTCCGTCCCATCCGCTCCATATCCGCCGGATTTTGCAGTAAAAACGCGAGTTTTTCCGCCAGCGCGCCTTTTTCCCCTATAGGGATAACATACCCGTTATACCCGTCCTTGACAACATCTTCGGCCCCGCTTACATCGGTTGTTATTATAGGCAGGGACGATGCCGCGGCCTCTTCCAGGACTCTCGCGGTTCCTTCATATCCGGATGTCAGTAAAAACACATCGGAAGCCCGGTAATACTTGACCGCCGCGTCGTAAGTCACCTCTTCGATAAATTCAAGGCCATGCCCGATGTTAAGCCCGGCGGCATAATCCTTAAGCCCGGCCCGCTCGGGGCCGCTGCCTACAATAAGGAACAGCGCGTCCTCGCGCCGCTTAAGGATAGCATCAGCGGTATCAATAAAGTCGTATAATGATTTCTGTTTCACCAGCCTGCCTATAAATAACACTGTTTTTTTATCCTGCGGGAGGTCAAGCTCCTCTCTTGCGCGATATTTTTCCCCGGCAAAAAATTTATTCACCGGTATCCCGCATCCTGTCGGAATAAAAAATATATCTTTTTTCCTAAAACCGGAAGCGGCAAGTTTATTAAACATCCTCGAACTTACGACCCTTACCGTATCCGCTTTTTTTATAATATATTTCGCGAATATATTTAATAATATGTTTACTTTATTTTCATTCATCCAATAATGGTTGTCCAGGAAATCGGCGTGCAATTGTATATTAAGGGGGATATTAAACTTCCTTGAAATCATATACCCTATCAGCCCTGTCAGGAAAGGATCCTGCGTCGTTACCAGCGAATATCTGTTTTTTCGGGCAAACTCTCTTGCAATCCCATAACCTGTATAAAATCTTTTTAACAGACACTTCTTGCCTGTTCCCTTTACGGTCATGTTGCCCTGTTTTAATGAATCATGCCTGTTTTTTCCAAGCACGACAATATCAGCGCCCTTGATTTTTCCTGAAAAATCCGCATGCCTTTCATAAGCATCGCCTCCCGTTTTGCCGCCGAGAAGCCGTTCGTCCAGACTTATCATTAAAACTTTGATTTCCCCAGCATCCATAACAAACCTGTTTATATATTATTTATCCTGTAGATAAAGTACTCCGGAGAACGGTATCTTCCGGATAATTCAAGGACCTTTTCATAATTCGGCAAGTCGGCGGCTTGCCCGGTAATAAAGTATACATTATCGAATTTTCTGTTTTTATAAAAAGAATACTTCGATTGCCAGATAATTGCCGGCTGACCGTATATTTTATCGGTATGACAGTCTTTTCTGTAACCCAGATAGCCTTTATCATCAAGCATCAGCGCTTTTTCCTTGATATACCAGCAATAGTCTAATACATAAATATTATCATCAACCACCACTAAATCATCATTGCTTATATTCTTCCGCATATATTCCCTGATAATTTTCATGTTGCCCGACTTAACCCATAAAAGCGTCGTATACGAAACGGGGTTACGAAGATTAATGCCGGGCCATTCATCTCCGGTCGCGAAATCAAGCCTGTATACGGGCTTATAACTGATAAATTCCCTGTAATGGGTATTCACTACGATAAAAACAGAGTTTAGCATGATAAAACCGATAAAGAAAAGGTATAGATATTTCAACTGTTTATTTAGTATGTGTTTTATAAGGAATCCGGCCGCCATAATCATGAAAAAAAATACAGGGTATAAGTAATAGGCTCTTACCCCATTCACCGCGAATAATGACATTGAAACGGATATTATCAATAAGAGAAACAGGATATCCCTGTTTTTTTCTTTGAAGCACTTAAGCGCGCTGAAAAAAACCGATATCAATATCAGCAGAAACAGCGCTATCCCCGATTGATCAAGCAATATCGTCAAACAATGTTTGATTCCGTCGAACGGACTGACCAGATGGGCATACATATTATCATGGGTAATCATCGTGCCTTTTGCATCGCCTCCGAACATATTAAACAATTTTCCGAACGGCTGGTCCATATAACCCGTCGTGATATAAGCAGCGGCATTAAAGAGTATCACGGGAAGACAAACCGCAAAAAAGATTAAAATAAAATTGATGAGAGCTTCTTTTTTCCGCAAGTACACATATATGAAAAACGGAACGGCGAAAAAAAGAGCCGTGAACTTTACCAGGAAAGCCGCGCCCAGCGCCAGCGCGCAGAAAAACAGGTATAAATCATTGTCTTTAATCCTGAAAGCCGACAATACACCGAAGGACAGCATAAAAGTCATCAGCCCTTCCCTCAGGAATATCCGTCCCATCCAGACATGATAATTCGAAACTGACAGCAGCAGGGCCGCGGCAAAAGCAGGGAATATCCCGCATTCGCGGTATAATATGAAAAAAAGACAGACGGCCGCCATTACAGAAACCAGCGCGGGCAAAAAGCGGAACATCCAGTCTTCGAGTTCATAAAACCCGAACGGCTGAAGTATCTGCATCGAAATAAAACCGGCTGTGTTTATCAAGGGAGAATGGCTTACCGTCGATAAAAAAAAGGCCTGCCTTCTTGCGACATTCCCGTCTACCAGGTCGTACGACCTCATGCCTATATTGATCTCGTCTCCGCACAGGTCATGCGCGTTAATACCGTAAAATACCATAAAACCGCTTAAAAGCAGGATAATGCCCGTCAAAATAAGGATGAGCTTTGCGCTATCCGGATACTTTTCCAGTCTGATTTTTTTCCTGTATCTGACGTTGATAAAAGTCAATACGCTTATAAGCAGGAGATACAGGCCCGAAATCCTGTGCAGGCGGTACTGGTAATAATGTTTTTGCCCTTCAAGCAGGATATTTGTTATCGCCGCGGGATATGAGAGTAAAAGGCTCAGAAATATACCGGCAATGATTATAAAAAGGGCTTCCGATGATTTCCCGTATTTTTTAAACAATATAACCGATACGAGAAACCCGGCGCTGAAAAAACAGGTTAAAAATCCTGAAATTATTCTAAGCGGATTCAAAGGAGGGAAATTTAAATCTGCCGCGGAACGGGATGACAAAATAAAAAATATTAACGCCGCTGAAAAAATTAACGCATATGTTTTTCTAGAATCCAACATAGAAATAACCTGGACATCCTCTGCAAATATCCGGCATGGAACTGCTTTTCAGCTGTTTCCTGAAAAACCGGTAATCCCGCGAATTCCATATTTCCTCAAATGACTGCCTATAGATATTCCCGAAATTGATTATCTCCGGGTCGCTGCCGTTCATACAGCAGGGGGTGATAAATCCGTCAACAGTGATGTTGCAGGACCTCCACGGCCAATTGCATGTCCTTCTTTTCCTTGATTTGCTCCCGGCGGTAGAGTAATTCAATAAAATGCCCTCTTTTCCGGCCCTCTCCGCTGTCTCAGATAAGAAATCGCCTTTATTTTCATATTCCACCTGATAATCCCCGAGTTCTTTTTTCCAGTAATCTTTTCCCCACGGATGAAGCGACTGGATATTAAGTTTCTTTATTTTCAGGGATTTCAGCAGGGGTATCATCCGCGGCAGTTCCCCGATATTAGATTTTGTTAAAGTCATCCAGACCGCAACATCGATTTTCTCCCCGTTCCGGATATTTTTATCCTGGAACATCCCGGTATTCGATATGACATTTTCAAATACGGCCCCGCGTCTTATGGTTTCATACGTTTCTTTTGTCGCGCCGTCCAGGGATATATTCAGCCAATCGATATCCGACCGGATCAGCCTATCGATTTTATCTTCGGACAATAATGTCGCGTTCGTAAATGTCCCGATAAAAATATGCCTCTCTTTCGCCAGTCTGATAAACTGGAATATATTAGGGTTGAGAAACGGCTCACCCACGCCTGAAAGCGATATTTTGGATAAAAACGGCATTTTTTCCAGTATTTGCAGAAATTCGTGTATTTGCATATCGGTTTTCCTGCGGCTGCTCACAGTATTGTCGCAGAAGCGGCATTTCAGGTTGCATCTGGTGGTTACTTCTATTTTTGCGGACGTTATGCGGGAAGATACGGTTTCCGGTTCGAAAAAAAGGTCAGAAAATACTTTTGCCAGATTAAAAATCCCTTTAAACCCTTTATTCCTGTAACTTAAGGATAATATTTTTAGATAGCCTTTAATCTTCATTTTTAAACAGCCTTATAAGTTCAGCCACATGGGATTCCCATGAATATTCCCTCGATTTTTTAATGCAGTTCATTTTCATCTCATGTTTAAGCGTAGGCATTTTGCATATCTGCGTAATTTTTTCGGCAAAATCGGATGAATCCATATTTTTTATCAGAAAGCCGTTTTTGCCGTCGCTGATGATCTCCCTGTTTCCGCCCACATCCGTGACTACGGAAGGAAGTCCGGCAAATTGCGACTCTATTAAAACATGAGATAACCCTTCATAAGAACTGTATAACAGGAAACAATCCGATTTTAACATCAATTTGAATAAATCATCATTCTGCAGATACCCGAAATGGTTTATTCTGTCCCACAGGTTTAAGGATGAGATTACATTCTGGAGATATTCTTTCAGCGGTCCCTCACCGACTATCGCAAGCCTGTATTCCTCCGGCAGACTGGAAAAACAATTGATTATTTTATCTATGTTTTTCCAAGGGACAAACCTGCCGGCGGTCAGTAATTGTATTGAGCCGGCAACGGAAGGGTTTTTATCCGAATCAACCTTGAATTCAGGGGGAGAATAAGCGTTTCTTATATGGACTATCCTGTTCCTGCTGATTCCCCACTCTTCCACAATATTTTTCAAATAGTCGCTGGGAACTACGACTGAATCCATTTTTTTTGCGGAAAGGAGCTGTATTTTTTTCAAAAAAGACAACAGGCCTGACGTTTTGAGATACTGGAAATCATCAAAATTTGCCTGGATTATAGCGTGCCTCTGAGCGTATTCCCACGCAAAATCCTTGGTAATTTTTGCGATTCGCCTCTTCCTGAACAAAAAGAAAGACGCTATAAAAACAGGCAGTTCCAATCCATTGGCATAAATCACGTCCGACCTTATGCCATGGGAAATTATTTTTATGATACACAGTATCTGCCTGAGCAGCCAGTTTCCGTTGCGGGAAATGGTAATGACATTTTTATCCGCCCTGTTCACGGTATCGCTGAAAGTTATGATTTTGACATCACAACCCAGCTTCCCCAGTTTTTCCCTCAGCATGTAACAATACATGGCCGGGCCGCCTATATCCGGAGGATAAATCCCTGTTACAATCAGTATTTTCATAGATATTCTTCAATATATGTTTTTAAAGCGTCATTCCACGGCCTTATTTCCTTATAGCCCAGGGAAACAAGTTTACTCACGGACAGGACAGAATTTTTAGGCCTCTTCGCCGGCCTCTTCAATTCATCTGATTTTATAGCCTTGATTTTTGCGCTTATCCCCTTAATCCTGATGATGGACCCGGCAAAATCAAACCAGGAGCAGGTTCCGGAATTACAGGCGTGCACGACGCCTGTTATCCTCCGGTCCGTCAGCCATTTGACACAGTCAAGCAGGTCATAGGTGAACGTCGGCCGTCCGATCTGGTCGTTTACAACACTTATTTCGCTTTTATCCTTTGCAATCGATATAATACTGGAAACAAAATTCTTCCCGAAAGGCCCGTATAACCAGGATGTCCTGACAATTAAATTATTTCCGCCTGATGACATTATTCTTTTCTCTCCCTCCAGCTTGCTTTGCCCGTAAACACTCAGGGGATGCGGCTCGTCTTCTTCAGTATATTCGGAGGTTTTTTCGCCGCTGAAAACATAATCCGTGCTGAAATGGATGAGATACACCGAAAACTCCCTGCACACGGAAGCAATCGCGCCGGGGCAATACCGTTCACTTCAAAAGCAAGTTCCCTGTTTTCCTCGCAGCCGTCCACATTGGTGTACGCGGCGCAGTTCAGCGTTAAATATGGCTTTATATCTGAGATATGCCGTCGCAGAGCGTCAGCGTCCCTTATATCGAAATCATTTAAATCAAACGGGAATATATCATAACGCGCGGAGAAATTCCGGCAGGCCGCCTTTCCCAGCATCCCGTTGGCACCAAGTATTATTATCTTTTTTTTGTCAGGCACTTTATTTTATGTGGAGTGAAATGTTATCGGTGTAAATACTGTTTCCTGTAATATTCGAGATATTCACCGGATTTTATCTTTTTCCACCAATCTGTGTTCTCAATATACCATTTAACCGTTAATTCAAGTCCCTTTCCAAATTCAGCGGCAGGTTCCCACCCCAGGTTTTTAATCTTAGAAATATTGAGGGAATACCTTCTGTCATGCCCTTCGCGATCCCTGACTTTTTTAATCAGGGACTCGCTTTTACCCAGTATCTTTAATATGCTTCGTGTAAGCTCTATATTCGTGATTTCATTGCCTCCCGCTATATTGTAAACTTCCCCGTTAACGCCTTTTTTGACAAGAAAAAGAATGGCGGCGCAATGGTCTTCCACATAAAGCCAATCCCTGACATTTAACCCGTCGCCGTAAAGGGGCAGTTCCCTGTTTTCAATGGCATTCGTGACAAAAAGCGGGATTATTTTTTCAGGGTACTGGAAAGGGCCGTAATTATTCGACGCGCGTGAAATCACCACAGGCAGCTTATAGGTAGCCCAGTAAGAAAAAACGAGCCTGTCAGCCCCTGTTTTGCTCGCGGAATACGGGTTGGTGGGTTTTAACGTGGAATCTTCATCAAACGAACCTTTCTCTATACTGCCGTAAACTTCATCGGTGGATATTTGAATAAACTTTTTTATGGAATGTTTTTTCGCATTTTCAAGCAGGACATACGTCCCTACGATATCGGTGGTTATAAAATCGCGCGGGTCCCCTATAGAACGGTCAACATGCGTTTCCGCCGCAAAATTAATAAGAATATCACATCCGCGGATATGCTTATCCACCATCTCAGAATCGGATATATCGCCTTTGACGAATGTATATCTCTTATTACCCTTCAATTCCGAAAGGTTTTCCGGGTTTCCCGCGTAAGTAAGTTTATCGAAATTAATTACCTCCGCGTCCGGTTCTTTGCCGATGAGATACCTTATGAAATTCGAACCTATAAAACCCGCGCCGCCTGTTATAAAATATTTCATTTTATCCTCTAATTGATTTTGTATGATTCAATATCTTTACCTGAACCGTTTTTTTTAAAAAGACCCGAAGGTAAAAGGGAGAACAACAGCTTCATGAGCGGATTATCCTTAACCTTTATTTTCAGGATTTCCCAAAAAACTTCTTTTCTCGACAAAATGTCTCTGCGCGGCAAATCAAACTTATTATAGGACATTATTTCTTCAATTGAATATTTTCTGTCCTGTATCTTATATTCTTTCGACTTGCCGTAACCCAGCTTTATCAAAGCTATAAATTCATAACCGAAAGGCTTTCTTATAATCTTATTGACCGGAATATCCATCCCGTTTATCCAGCAGGCCCCTATCCCCAGATTATGCGCCATCAGCAGCATATTTTGAATGGCGGCGCTCGCGGATTGGACATAATCCGCAAAATGTAAATTTATCGGCTTCCGCCTGATATATTTTCTGTAAAACACAAAGATAAGAACCGGAGTATCTTTTGCTTTGTCAAGCCCTTTAGCCACCATGGAATTTATCTTTTCCTCTTCGTCTAAAACAATAAAATGCCAGGCCTGGGCGTTACAGGCGGAAGGAGCCCAGTTGGCCGCTTCAAGAATTTTGCAAATATCAGACCTGTCGATTTTCCTGTTATCATACTGCCTGATACTTCTTCTTGATTTTATAACTTCAAGAAAACCGCTATCTATCATCCAGAAATATCTCCATGTCAAAATATTGTTTTCTGCTTATAAGATTATCCGATATTAACACTTTTGTAAACAATGATGAAAACTTGCTTTTAATAACATTTGATTTTTCCCCCGTGCCGATATTAACGGAAGAATATACATCATGGGATGAGCTGTCTAAATAATATTTAATTATATCGGACTTGAATTTTCCGATGAAATCATCAGAAACAAGGTGTTCCCCCCCAAAAAGCATGAATTTTTTCAGAAATACGTAAAAATCCGTATTGTTGTCCACAATCGCATCGTCCGAATACCTTCCCGTGTTTATGTTTTTATATGAAGGCAGTATATTTATATCTGATATTATATTCAGCCAGAAAGGCAGTAAAACGCTTATCTTTTCGCGGTAGTATCTGTCCTCCGTATAAATATACGCTTCCAGCAGGGTTTCCAGGAAAGCGAATGCCAATGAAGAGCTTCTTACCCCCTTTTCCATATTATTGTTATAAATAATATCCCCTGAAGTAAATTTATCCAGTAAAATATCAAATAACCGCTTAAGCTGCTTCTCTTTGTTTTTAATCCCGTTGTTTCTGTAAATCCTGAGAAAGGAAAACAATATGTTCGTATGGTCTTTCATTAAATACATTTTTCCGTTAACAAGTAATTTCCACAGGTAGCATCTTCCCAGCGGCCGGCCCGATACGATGATATCCCGAGCCAGGGAATCTATAATGGTCTCCGCAATATCAACCTCCCCGTGTTCATAAAGCATCTCAGGATACATTCCTATATCCAGCGGCCTGAAGACGGGTATCGGAACATAGTTTTTTCTTAAACGGATAAAATTCGTGTAAGATGTCCTTTTTATGATCTTCGCGATTTTTCCGAAAACACCGTCGATATCGCAATGAAATTCCTTATATTCCGGATACCGCCTGGCAAAAAGCAGCCCGTGAAGATAATCGCTGTTAGAATATAGATCTATTATTCCGAATTTGGAAAGGCGGGTGGAACCGAAGCGCTCCACGCGTTCGCGGTAAAAAACATCGTACCTGCTTAAAACACTCCCGAGGCAGTCGCGCACGATGTCCCCAAATCCGAAATAATGTAAAAACGGGATATAATCCCCGAGGTCGTTTGTGTTTATATATCCCCTGTTAAGCGGGTCCGTCCTGTCATAAAAAAAAGAAAACCCCCTGCCTTTCACGTAGCTTTTATCAATAAGATTGGCAAGTATTTTCTTCCCTAAATTCATAATCTATACAATCGGAGTTCTTGTGATATAAATTGTTCTTATATATTTCCTTATTATTTCCCGGCCCTCAATTTTCTTATCAGGGTGTTTGACCTGTAAAGAGACTCGATCGTCCCCGCGTCTGTCCACCAGCCCGGGAGGATTTCATATTCCATAAGGCCCCTTTGTATATAGTGGTTATTGACATCGGTAATCTCCAGTTCATTTCTCCCCGAAACTTTAAGCCCTTTTATAATATCGAAAACGCTGTTATCATACATATATAATCCCACGACGGCATATTTGGATTTCGGTTTTTTCGGTTTCTCCTCGACTTTAATTATTTTACCGCCTTTTATCTCCGGAACACCGAAACGCTGGGGTTCAGCGACTTCCTTCAAAAATATTTTTGCTCCGGAACCGGCTTCGGAAAAACCTGCGACAGCTTTTTTCACCGTTTTCTCGAATATATTATCCCCGAGTATTACCGTTATGCTCCTGCCTTCGGCAAATTCCTCCGCGAGCGATAAGGCCTGGGCGATACCGCCTTCCCCTTCCTGATAAGCGTAATGCAGGCGCTTTAAACCGAATTCCCTGCCGTTGCCGAGCAGCCTGAGAAAATCACCCGCATTATTACCCCCCGTTACTACCATAATATCCCTGATGCCGGCTTTCACCAATGTGGTTATAGGGTAATAAATCATAGGCATGTCATAAACGGGCAATAAATGCTTATTGGTTATTTTCGTAAGAGGATAAAGCCTTGTTCCCAAACCTCCGGCTAAGATTACACCTTTCATTTCAATCTCCTTTTAACGTTATGCTTTCTTTGATTTCCTTCAGGCTTTCGGTAGGCTTGTGATTTATGTACAGAGGCAACCCTATAAGATTGATCACCATCATACTTATCCTGGAAATCAAAGACAAGCCGACGGAATATACACTCGATATCCCCACAAGATTAAAGAGGGTTTTATAGGCGGCTTCTCCCACACCCCATCCCATTATGGATATCGGAATCGCGCATATATACGTAATCGCGGGAATCAGTATGAGAAAATCGGCAAAATCGGCGTTCTTATACCCCATGGCGCGAATAAAAACATATTGGACGTATATCATAATCAGCTGGAGTATAACCGACATAATCACGGACCATATCAACACCCTGGTTTTATCCTTATAAAAATAAAAAGCCTGGTACATTTCAATTAATTTTCCCGATATCCCGCCTTTTTTCAGAAGGGATATTTTCTGCATTAACTTAGGATGAAGCATCAGCCAAAAAACAAAGAGCGCGAAAATGAATATCGCTATCAAAACCGCGGATAGCTCCCTTAATTGTCCGTTAAAAAGAAAAAAAGGCGCCGCAGCGACGGATATCAATAAAAGGGATCCCATGCCTATGATCCTGTCGACCAGAACAGTCGTTACCACAGCGGCGCGCTTGCTGGTGTCTTTTGTCGCATAATAGGCTTTGACTATATCTCCGCCCACTGTACTCGGCATAACGTTGTTGAACAGGACCCCGATGAACCCGAGGCTTATGACCCTTTTGAAGGGGATGTTGATGTCATGCACTCTCAGCAGGAAATACCATCTTATAAAAGAGATCATGTAAGATACCAGTATTAAGGCCAGCCCTATCGTGAAAAGCAGTTTGTCCACGCCGAGGATCTTGTCTTTTAACAGGTCTATGTTATGAAGCAATTTCCCGAGCAAAGACATACCCGTGTAATCCGCATCCGCGCCCATCCGGATTGAAGTAAGGACGTAGAACAGGATACCGGCGCCGATGGCAAGCCTTAAAACCATATAAATTTTATTTTTCATAATTCCCCGGCATGATATAAGGGTTAATATGGAGGACAGGGAGCTTCCTAATCCATTATATACCGGCCCGACTCCTCGTGCCTTATCTCATCAACGGCGTATTTCCTGTTCTTACCGCCGTATAATTTATCCGGCATATTCAATACCAGGCCGTTTGATCTGCCTGTGTTCTTATAACCGTGTATTATACCCGGCGGCACCATTATAACCGTTATTTTTCCTTCAGCCGCTATAATCCTGTCTTCTACGGATTTTCTGCTGTCCCATAACTTTACCAAAAATTCGGAAGTTCCCATAAATATAAAATAGTCGGTCTGTTTCCTGTGTTCGTGAGGCCCTCTGGATTTACCCGGTAAGGTCATCGATATATAGCCCATTTCAGGCTGAAAATCAATCACATCCGATCTCCATACCTCATTAAGCCAACCCCTTTTATCGGAATATTTTTCATATTCAAATATCTTAACTCCCTTTATCATTTCGCCCTCCGTGTTTTTTCTTTATCTCAAGCCACTTTTGCAGCAGGTACGCAGACCCTTTTTTCAACTCGATATCTTCACAGGGTTTATGGACTTCTATCACTTTTATTGTATCACAGGGAATTCCGGAAAGGACCGCATCAAAATCAATATCTCCCAGGCCGGGAGCCATATGATCAGATATACCTTTGGCATCGTGCAGGTGTATTCCGATTATTCTGCCGCTGTACTCCTTAAAATACCTGTCAGAGTCTTCGATCTTCAGCTTTTTTTTGATCTCCGCATGGCCGGTATCATGCCAATACCCGAGAACCGGGTCATTAAAATTTTTCAGTATTTTCCCCATTTCCGCCATATCAGGCACTTCATGCGGATACATCCTGGTCTCTATGCCTACCCGTATATGTTTTTTTTTCGCGTGAGATACGACCTTCTCCAACGCCGACATAGTGTAAGCAAGATATTTATCCGAGATTTTTCTCCGGCGCGCCAGGAAGCATTTTATAAACATGTTATAGATGTTTTCAGGGAGCCTCCGGTACATATTGAAGATGAGCTTGTTTATCTTCTGCATCGGCATATAACCCAGATGCACAACTACGGCGCCCGCTCCCAGCTCCGCGGCGGTGTCAATGGTATTTATGGTATTTGAAACCGCTTTTCCCCTTTCCTCGGCGTCAGGAGAGCTTAAGTTATATATATCCGGGGATATCGGGTATTTATGCGTTACGGGATAAGGACAAAAATTGTGAAGACTTTCCACAGTGATGCCATGGCCTTTGTATATAGAAGAGAAATTTTGTATAAAGGCTCTTGAGTGCATAAAACCCAGTTCCACTTTTCTGAAACCGAGTTCTTTGACCGATCTTATCACCTGTTCGGCTTTTTTGCAGGACAACCCGAATAAAGATGTAGATAAAGCAAAATCATTTATTTTGTAATCTTCGGAATCTTTCATATGTTCACAAATAAAAAAAGGCCCGTTTCCCGGGCCTTTTTTCCATCTTTAAGATCTATCGTCTTTTCTTTTTTTGGGCATCTTTCTGTTTTCTTCTTCTTTTTTGTCCGGGCTTTTCATAATGCCTGTGCTGTTTAACCTGTTTCATGATGCCCTCTTTATCAACTTTCTTTTTAAGGCGTTTCAAAGCCCTGTCAACTGATTCGCCTTTTCTAACTCTAACGGTCGGCAACTTTACTCACCACCCTTCATAAAATACATAAAATATATGTTATATCCAGTATATATACATACAGCTACAGCCAAAGCAAGTGAAGTTTAATTAATAAAAGATACAATGTCAAGAATTTTCAGGTTGAAGAGGCTCTGACTCCCTATGTCAGTTATCGATGTTAAAAAGCGAGTAATCTCCGGGCGGATTTATTCTTCCGACCTTATGTCCGATCTTTAGTCCTGTCGTATCAACACTTTCCGCATAAGGCCGCAGGGATTTAACATGCCCGTCACAAAACAGCACATTGGCGCAGCCGTTATGCCGGAAATGAACAAGCCTTTCGAATAAATAGGGGCTGACATAGTAAAATTCTTCAATCATCGGGTTAGAAGGAGATGCCGGAGCCTGAAAAGTATTGATCTGGGCGCAATCGGCGAATAAAACCGTATTTGTAAGATCTTTAATTCCGGAGAGTCTTTTATTCTGGATACCGTGAATATTATAGCCGTATCCGTAAGTCGCCCCATCGAATTTTGCCTTCCACTGCGCGTCATCATAATCAAATGACGGGCATCTTTCCACTCCCCCGATACTCCTGAGATACGGGTATAAAAAAGCCTGTGTTATATCGATATCTCTTTCGCCTTCGGGAACACCGGAGCCGTAACCCGCTTCAAACCCGAACCACCATAACCTTCCGCCGGGCTCAGTGACATAATAAGGGAAAAATGTATCTCTGTTATCCTGAAGGTAAAAAGACGCCGCAATATACAATTGCCTTAAGTTAGACATGCAAATGCCCCTTTTTGCGGATTCCTTTACCTCCCTTAAGGCAGGCAGCAGAAAAGAACAGAGAATTGAAATGATCGTAATAACTACAAGTAATTCTATAAGGGTGAACCCCGTTAGAGAATTTCGCTTCCTATCGCTCATTGAATCAACGCCTGTTTTATAATCGGGTTTATCTTTGCTTCCGCCGGAAAAACTTCTTTCTGCCTTATAGCAGTTCTCTAATGGGGTGAACCCCCGTTGTATATTTTTTCATATCGTTCAGCGGATATGTTTTTATTTCATAAAAAATATTTGTTTATTTTTCCGTTTTCCCAGAAACAGGACACCCAGCAACCCGCCTATAAATAAAACAAATGAACCCGGCTCAGGCACTACCGCAAAATAGGCGTTATCGAACATCCCGCTTCCGTTTATCGAAGGCGCGGAAGGGTCAAAAGCCAGGTAATCGTAATAACTGAAAAAACCGAAAGAATTTAAAGCAAAAGGGTCTCCCGTGTAAATGAAACTTGCCAGAGCGCTCACGCCGTTGATTACGGCAACGGCGGTTCTGCCGGAATCCGCGTATATTATAAAACTTACCGACCCGTCAGCCGCATTATATGTTATCTCGGGATACAGCCATGTATCCATGGGAAGTTCCCCTCCGTCAAAACCGACTGCGCTGTAGGTAACCTCAGACCCCGAATACACAATTTTAATCTGGTCGCCGGGCTCATCCGGCTCAACATCGATGGAAGGTATAACCGTTCCTCCGAACCATGGCCCCCCGTAACCGTCCTGATACGGATAGTAATTCATTTCGAACGTGTTAATAGTATCGCCGGTATGGTAACCGGAATAAGATCCGGGGTCATCATAATAACCTGTCCTGTTGTCCCCCGTATTGTCTGAATTGAACAGGCCGAACGCTATCTGCATCCCCCATGGATTCTGGATTAAAGAATTAACCTGCATATCGCAGCCGAACTTGAAAGATGAATTTTCGGTGACTTCGGCGCCGAGAGGCCTGTAATATCTCGTTGTAAGCTTGTCGGACTGCCATTTGGCCCCCACCGTCCCCGAAACTCCTTCCCATGAAAACAGAGAGACGCCGGTTTCCCCCGCATAGTTCCAGCCGGGATCGGAGGTAAAATCCTCAACCCAGCAGAACGCATTTGTGGCAACAAATACAATAAGGCAGGCGGAGAGAAACATCGAAATCACTTTCTTCATAAAAACCCCTTTCATAATTTCCCCCCGGTTATGAAGCATAAAAAAACCCGCTTCTCCGTAATCAGAGATCGGGCTGCTTTCCCGGCACCGGAGAATCATTTTTCAGATAAGGCATTCTGGCTTTCGGCGCAAAAACCGATTACAGTTGCGGCCCAGCTTCCGAGTTTAACGGAATTTCCCTTATCCGATAATTAAAAACCAAAGAACTTGTTACAAATTATAAAAAAAACGTCTATAATGTCAATGTATTTCTTTCTTGATATTTTAGAAAATTCATATTTAATAGTATAAAACAAACTGTCAATTTCAGGAAATTTATGGTTTCTCTTTTTAGAAACAGGTTATTACTGCTGTCACTTTTGATTTCCATATCACTGCACTTTATAGTCCTGGGGGCATCTCCCACTATAAGAAGGCTCGCATCCCTGGGAAAAAAGGAAAAATATATCGAAGTCCTTTTCTACCAGCCCCAAATGCCGCTTCCGAATCCGAAGCCTGTTGCCATGCCCGATATATCGCCATCTGTAAATGTCCAGACCGAAAAACCTAAAAGTGAATCTATAAGCCGGACCGTCAAAAAGAAAATAGAACAGCCGAAAACACAAAAAAAAGAGATAGACAGGGAGCAGGACAAGCAAACAATCGAAAAAGCAAAAAAAGAGTTTGCTCCCCAGGCTGCGCTGATAAAAAAATACACTCTTGACCTGGATTCCATCGTAAAAATCTACGTAAGGCTGAAATATCCGGAAATCGCAAAAAAACAGGGCATAGAAGCGAAAGTAGTTGTTGTTTTCTGTTTAAATAATAAAGGCCGGTTAACCTACATCAATATACCGAAAGCCAGTAAGTCGAATTTAGATGAATTTAACAAGGCTGCGCTGGAATCGGTAAAAGAAGCATCCGAACATTTTCCGCCTTTCCCAAAGGGGATAGACCAGACTGAAATAATGTTCAGTCTTGAGGTGGTTTTTGAACTTTATGATTAAAGTTCAATATACCATGCGCTTTCCTTTATAACAGCCGACATTGACATCGGTTTCATAAAGTTCGGAAAGGGTTTCCCGCGTCACAATTTTTTCCGTTACGCCTTTGTCGAAGATTTTTCCCTCTTTCAAAAGTATTATTTCGGAACAGCATTCCAGGACGGGGTTCAATTCATGGGCTATCAGGATAACTGTGGTCCCCAGCGTCCCGTTGATTATCTTCAGTATATTCATTATCAACTTCTGATGTTTTATATCAAGATAAGTCAGCGGTTCATCCATAACTAAAACATTTGTTCTCTGGCACAGCGCCCTTGCAAGAAAAACCATCTGCCTTTCCCCGCCGCTCAGATTATTAATCGCCTTATTCCTGAGCTCCCCGATTTCACATTTCAAAACAACCGAATCGATCTCGTCGTTATCCTTCCCTGTCAGCGAACCCCAGAATCCGGTATATGGATATCTTCCCATTGAAATATATTCTTCCACATCATAATCATAAATTATTTTTGACTCCTGGGGGACAACCGTTAATTCACGGGCATAGGACTTGCCGCTGAAAGAGCTGATATCCTTTCCCATATAAGATATTTTTCCCCCTGTTATTTTAATACTGTTACCCAAAGCGCGCACTAAAGTGCTTTTTCCCGAGCCGTTCGGACCCGCGACAACGGTAAACGCGCCTTTTTTTACGGAAAAAGATATATCGGATAAGACATCTGCAAAACCATATCCGGCCGATACAGATTCCAGTTTTAGCAATTCATTCATTGTTCATTTCTCGTCTTTATCAGCACAAAAATAAAGAAAGGGGCTCCGACCAGTGATGTAATTACGCCCACCGGCAGTTCCGCCGGGGCAAAAATCAGCCGGCAAAATATATCCGACAGGATAAGGAATATCGCCCCTATCAGGATTGAAAAACCGAAAAGATACCTTGTATCCGGGCCGAAAAGCTTTCTTGCGATATGCGGTATAACAAGCCCGACAAAACCTATCATGCCCACGCTTGAGACAACAGCGGCTGTAAGAATACCGGAAATAATAAAAAAATAGGTTTTTAAAAATTCCACATTAACCCCGACATAAGTCGCCATATCTTCGCCTAAAGATATTACATTCAGTTCTTTTAAGAAAGGCACTGACGCCAAAAGGCAGATAAATACGATACTGCCGGAAAATATCAATACCTTTGTCTCAAATAACTGAAAACTCCCGAGCAGCCACCATACAATCCCGTGCACCGCTTCGGTCCTGGAAGCATAAATCGTAAAAAGCAGCAGGCTTGATAAAAGCGCATTGATGGCTATGCCGGCAAGCACAAGGTTCTGGACGGACAGACGGCCCCTGAAGACAGCAAGCCTGTAAACCACGAATATTGATGCCATAGCTCCTATAAAAGCAAAAAACATAGGAACAGGCAGGATAAAAACATACATGTTTAAACCGGATATTATCGCCATAACAGCCCCTGTCGCGGAACCGGCCGAAATACCGAGAACATATGGGTCGGCAAGCGGATTTCTCAAAAGACACTGAAGAATAACACCTGCCGCGGCCAGGCCGCATGCCGTTATAACCGCCATCAAAGCTCTCATTAAACGAAGTTGGATTACAGGGTTATATTGTCCAAAAAAATGAGCATATGTGTCTTTAAAGCTTATAGTTACGGGTCCTATTGAAAGTGATACTATAAATAAGGATACCAGTAAGACCGTGAATAAAACGAAATAGATATTTTTATTTTTAGCGCGTTTTTTCATCATTATACTTTTTGACTTTCAGATATATCTGTCTCAGCCCATCGGCCAGTCTCGGCCCCGCCCTTACAAGTGTGTCCCGGTCGATGTCATTAAAAACATATCCGCTTTTTACCGCCGCTATGTTCTGCCATCCTTCCCTGGAAAGCATATCTTTATAATCACCGTGAAGTATTATTATAATATCAGGGTCATGCTTTATGATAACTTCCGAATTTATCCTGCAATATGCCCTGGGGTATTGCCCTGTTATATTGACCCCTCCCGATATCCTTATGATTTCGTTCAAAAAAGATTCTCCCGAAACGGTCATCAGGGGCCTGTCCCATATCTCCAGATATATTTTAGGGGTATAATTAAACTTTGAAGATCTGGATTTTACATCATCTACATCTTTCTTAATACGATTGACGCATTCTTCGGCATTACTCTCCATCCCGCATATCTCCCCTATTTTTTTATAAGCGTCAAACATACCATTCAGGTCGGACGGGAAGATTTCCACTGTTTTAAAGCCGAATTTTTTCAGATCCTCATTCAACTTGCTCTGTTCCAGGCCGGAAGTTATTATTACATCGGGATCCTTCGCAATGATAGACTCAACACACGGGAATGAAAAACTCCCCACTTTGGGTATTGTCCCCGAAGCAGGAGGATAATCGCATTCTTCGGTTATTCCGACGAGATATTTGTCGGCGCCGATATCGAATATTATTTCGTTCGCATCGGGAGCAAGGCAGACAATCCTGAAATCATCCGCCGCCGCGCCCCGGGATATGAAAACAGTGAAGGATAATATGCACAGACAATATAATCTCACCGGATATAACCCTGTTCTTTAAGGCGTTCTTTAGTTATGCGCCCGGTTTTTTTACCGGATAAATGTTTTTCAATATACTTAGATATTATATCCACCTCGACATTTACAAGGTCTCCGCGCCTAAGCATCCTGAGATTTGTTGAATCCCATGTGTGAGGGATAACATGCACGGAAAAACTGTTATTCCGGGGCCTGCATACGGTCAGGCTGACCCCGTTTACAGCGATTGAACCTTTGTCGGCTATATGAGCGCTTAATTCTTCGGGAACTTCAAAATAAATCTCCCGGCCGTTTTTTGAGCGTATTTCAACGACTTTCGCGCAGCCGTCTATATGGCCGGTAACCATATGCCCGTCAAAATATTTCCCCGGGGTGACGGCTTTTTCAAGATTTAAAAGATCGCCTTTTTTGCAGGATTTGAAAATCGTCCTGGATATTGTCTCCGCCGACAGTTCCGCGGCAAATCTGTTTTTACCGGCGGAAATGACCGTAAGACATGCTCCGTTAACGCTTATGCTGCTTCCCTGTTTAACGTCATCAAGAAAATTTTCGCCGCCGGTAATGACGGATATTACCGGATTTTTCACTTTTTTATCAATCTTTTCCACCGCGCCCAGCGAAGATATGATACCCGTAAACATCAGAATTTCCTCCAGCCGGAATTCAGCTCGCCCGTTAATACAAAATCCGGCCCGCACCTTTTAATATTGACTCCCTCGACTTTCACGGCATCCGAAACATTTCCGATGCCTTTTCCTTCAAATGATGTAATCGCGTCATGCCCGCCGATTAAAACAGGCGCTATGATATATATCACGCGGTCAACAAGGTTTTTTTCCAGCAGAGACGCCGCCAGGGCGCCTCCTGATTCAACCAATACGCTGTTTATTCCCATATGAAGCAGGTATTTCAAAAGAGCTTTCATGTCCATAAGCCCGGTTTTGTCTTTTTTGATTCTCACAGTTCCATGGCCCATAGATATGATTTTGCGGCCTTTTTTCCTGTCAGGGCCTGAGGAACCGGCTACTAATGTCTTTGCGTCATCATTTCTTAATACATTCGAGGTCAAAGGTATTTTATACCGGGAATCAACTATAATCCGCAAGGGCTGTTTTTTTGATTTAATATGCCTGACAGTCAAAAAAGGATTATCGGCAAGCACCGTATTGATTCCGGTCATTACAGCGTCATTCCGGCTCCTTAATATATGCGTCATTTTCCTCGAAGGAACCGAGGAAATCCATTTTGAATCCCCGGTTCTTGTCGCTATCTTCCCGTCAAGCGACTGGGCGAATTTTAAAGTAACAAACGGAAGCCTTTCTATGACCCTTTTGAAAAACGGCAGGTTTATCTCCCTCGCCTGTTCGGACAGCAACCCGTCAAAAACACTTACATTCTTTTTTCTCAATTTCTTATAACCTCTGCCGCAGTGAACCGGATTCGGATCTGTAATCGCGGAAAAAACCCTTTTTATGCCTGTTCTGATTATAGCTTCCGTGCACGGAGGCGTTCTTTTGTCCGTTGATGAACATGGTTCAAGCGTTACATATAAATCAGCGCCTCTCGCATCAGGCCCTGCCAGGCTGATTGCATTTGCCTCCGCATGCAAACCGCCGGGATATTTATGATATGACCTGGCAATCAACCTGTTGTTTTTGACCAGGACAGCGCCGACAGCCGGATTTGGAGCTGTCAGCCCGACCACTTTCCCCGCTTCTTCCAGGGCCATCAGCATCCATTTTTTCTGCATATCGGTAAAAACAGGCATAAAGTTAATCCATTAATAATGACTCGATAAAATCCCGCGGATCGAAACGGCTTAAATCATCAAGCGATTCGCCGAAAGAAATAAATTTAACAGGGAGTTTTTCCTCTTTTTCAATACGCAGCGTAATGCCTCCCTTTGCCGTCCCGTCCATTTTGGACAGGATTACCCCGGTTAAACGGAGGGTTTCATTGAATTTCGAAGCCTGAACGAGCCCGTTCTGGCCGGTTACGGCATCAAGGACAAGAAGGATTTCCGAAGGTTGTGAAATCCCGCATTTATTTACAGCGGATTTGATTTTTTTCATCTCTTCCATCAAATGCCCTTTTGTATGCTGGCGGCCTGCGGTATCAATCAGCAGAAAATCGCACTTTTTAGCATCGGCGGATTTACAGGCATCGAATGCCACGCTTGCAGGGTCGGCGCCGCCAAACCCTTTGATCAGGGGTATTTTCAGTTTTTCAGACCAGAATTCCAGTTGTTCGGTCGCGGCGGCTCTGAACGTATCGCAACCGGCCAGCATCACTGTCCTGTTTTCTTTGAGGAGATAATTAGCGATTTTCGCTATTGAACTCGTTTTCCCGCTGCCGTTAACCCCTACAAACATAATGACAGAGGTTCCGCCCGTCATATTTAAATTTCTCCTGTCATCATTTATCCCAAAATAAACAAGCAGCAATTCCTTAAGCTTCTTTTTAACGCTTTCTTCCCCCCTGAAAAATTCCCGTTCTTTCATTAAATCCCGTGCTATTGATTCACAAACGGCGGGGCCCGCGTCGGACTGCAGCAATAAACGTTCTATTTCCTCCAGCATCTCTCTTTCGGAGAGACCCTGTCTGAGGATCGTTTTAATGAGCGCGGAAATATTAAAACGGCTTTTGCCCATGGCTTTCTTCATTCTGGAGAAGATTCCCGTTATCATAGATAAGCCCTGTTTATTTTTTACATTTAGTTTTTTTCAGCATTTCAACAGCGGAATAACCGACTGTTTTCAACCCTACATATGAACGCGCGCTTTCCGGGCCGTGGAAATCGGAACCGCCCGTAACAATAAGCCCGTACTGTTCGGCAAGCCCGATATAAAAATCTTCCGCCGCGGGATTATTGTCGGGATGATAAATTTCAATGCCTTTGACGCCTGACCGGATAACCTTTTTCAGGACATGTTTTGACCTGACGGTTCCGGGATGAGCCAGGACAGGAACTCCGCCGGCATCTTTTATAAAGGAAATGCACTGCTCGGGAGAAAGTTTTTCCTTTTTTACATATGCCGGGCCTCCTTCACCTATAAATTTTCTGAACGCCCCGGAAATATTTTTAACATATCCCGACGAAACCAAAGCCCTCGCGATGTGGGGACGGCCTACTGATTGGGTACCCCCGGCTTTTATTATCTCTTCCGGGTTTAAACTGATACCGAGAGCCTTAAGCTTTTCTATCATCCGGTATATTCTTTCCACCCTTATGCCGCGCAGGCGCTTTAATTCCCTTTTCAGACTGCCGGAATTTAAATCGATAAAGTATCCCAGAATATGAATTTCATCATCTTCTGAATCAGCGCTGACTTCAACCGCGGGCACCACGTCAATGTTTTTCCCTTCAGCCGCATCCGCGGCCTGCGGGATCCCGTCGATTGTGTCATGGTCGGTTATGGCAATAGCCCTCAGCCGGGCGGAAATACCCATTTTTACAATTTCTTCGGGAGAGAATATCCCGTCGGAAAACCGGGTATGTATATGAAGATCGCAAATATCAGCCATTTTTATCTTTATTTATTATTAATTCTTTATGAATTTTATCGAGAATACCGTTTACGAACTTGCCTGAGTCTTTCGTGCTGAATTTTTTTGCTATATCTATCGCCTCGTTGATTGAAACAACCGGCGGGATATCTTCGACAAACAACATTTCGTAAATAGCAAACCGCAGTATATTCTTATCCAGTATGGCTATTCTGTTTAAATCCCAATTGTCGGCATACCGGACAATAATCGAATCAATCTTTTCCTTATTTTCCATTATACCCCTGTATATGCCCGAAACAAACAAACGGCTTTTTTCATCCAGCCTGGCAAACTCTTCGGAAACCAGATCGCCGGAATCACTGTTATCACAACCGGAGATCTCATTAGCATACAGGTTTTTTAGAATTATCTCTCTCGCTATCCTTCTGTTGCCCATATATTATCCCGTCATTTTATCTCTTCATAGAGATCTATCAATTCTATAGCCGTCAGCGCCGCGTCAAAGCCTTTGTTCCCTGATTTGGTCCCGGCGCGCTCAATGGCCTGTTCCAGAGAATCGGTTGTAACAACCCCGAATACTACGGGTATTTCCGATTCCATTGACAGGACAGATACGCCTTTTGATACTTCCTTGCACACATAATCAAAATGAGGCGTATCCCCTCTAATCACCGCTCCCAGGCAGATTATAGCATTATATTTTTTTCCCTTCGCTATTTTTTTTGCAACCGCCGGTATTTCGAAAGAACCCGGGACCCATACAATATCTATATCCTTCTCACCCGCTCCATGTCTTATAAGACAGTCACTGGCTCCCTCGATCAGCTTAGCGGTAATAAATTCATTGAACCTGCTTACAACCAGCGCGATTTTCTTTCCCGACGCATTAAGTTTACCACTGATAATCTTTCCCATTACACACCTCCGTTATCATTCTTTTATGTTCAGAAAATGGCCCATTCTGTTTTTCTTGGTAAGCAAATATTTCCTGTTATACCTGTTGACTTTACTGATTAACTGTTTTCTTCCCACAATTTTTATCCCGTATCCCTCCAGTCCCACGATTTTCCTCGGATTATTTGTCAATAGGATAATATTCCCCACCCCGATATCTTCAAGAATCTGGGCTCCGATGCCGTAATCACGAAGATCGTCTTCAAATCCCAATTTTATGTTGGCTTCCACTGTATCATATCCCTTGTCCTGCAATGAATAAGCTTTTAACTTGTTGATAAGGCCTATTCCCCGTCCTTCCTGCCTCATATACAGGATAACGCCTTTTTTCTCCTCCGCAATTTTCTGCATAGATTGTTCAAGCTGGCTTCCGCAATCACATCTCATGGATTTAAAAACATCCCCGGTTAAACATTCCGAATGGACTCTCACCAGTGTAGGAGCCGCCTTGTCAAATTTTCCCATTATAAGCGCGACGTGCTGCTGTCCATCTATACTGGATGAATACCCTATCATCTTAAAAATCCCGAATTTTGTAGGCAAATCGGTTTCAACCTCTTTTCTGATGAACTTTTCGGTCTTATGCCTGTGTTTGATAAGGTTTTCTATTGATGAGATTTTAAGTTTGTATTTTCCGGCGAATTTTTCAAGTTCAGGCAGCCTGGCCATGCTTCCGTCGGGATTTAAAATTTCACATATCACGCCGACTGTATTTAACCCCGCCAGCTTAAGGTAATCAACCGCAGCTTCTGTATGCCCCGCTCTTACAAGGACACCGCCCTCACGGGCTTTCAGAGGGAAAATATGGCCCGGCACTACAAAATCGGACGGGATGGATTTATCGTCTGCAAGTAACTTTATGGTTTTTGCGCGGTCAAAAGCGGATATGCCGGTAGAGACTCCGTTCCTGGCATCGACAGAAACCGTAAACGCCGTCTTATAAGTATCGGCATTTATTCTGACCATGGGATCCAGATTAAGTTTATCTATCCTGTCGGGTGACATAGGAACGCAAATGAGCCCTTTTCCGTGGGAGAGCATGAAATTTATAGTCTCAGGCGAGACCTTTTCGGCGGCCATTACCAGGTCACCCTCGTTTTCACGGTTCTCGTCATCGACAAGGATAACCATCCTGCCTTCTTTAAGCTCCGAAATAATCTCTTCGACACTGTTGAATTTCATATGGCCTTCTCTTTATATTAAATCCAAAAAACTTTAAAATTACCTAACCACAGATAACTCAGATAATCACAGATAAAAAGCAAAAAATATATAAATAGTTTAAAAATAAAAAACTATAATTCTTAAATTCTTTTTTTGTATTTATAATCTCTATCTGTGTGTTCTGTGTCATCTGTGGTTACTATCGCTCTTTTAGTATTTGTGTTGTTTCCGCCTATTATTTTTATTTTTTACTATCCTTAATCCTTTCAAAAAAAAAGCCCTGAAGCGGACTTCAGAGCGTAAGATATTTTAATAAAAACGCCTTCTTCCATCCGGACTTTAACCGTCGGCTCCGGAATCACACCGGATCAGTTCCCATGGGAACTCGCGGGCTTGCCTCGTTATAAGGTTTACCGCCGGCCGGGATTTACACCCTGCCCTGAAGACTCAACTATGTTATCACAATAATTCATTATGTCAATATCATAAATATATTTTGACTATTTATATAACTGTATTTATACTACACATAAATAATCATAATTCCGGTGGAGGTTATTATGGATGAAATATTAGAGATATTGGAGAAAGACGCAAGGACTACGCCCGAAGAAATCGCCAAAATGATAAAAAAAAGCGCGCAATATGTAAAAAAAGCGATTTCCGAATATGAAAAAAAAGGGATAATAATCAAATACAAGGCTGTCATAAACAAAGAGCTCCTGAAAGATGAGAGCTGCACGGATGTACTGGCATTGATAGAGGTGAACATCTCCCCCGAAAGAGGTTCGGGATTTGACAAGGTTGCGGAGAGAATATACAGTTTCCCCGAGGTAAAAAGCTGTTATCTGCTCTCCGGCGGATATGACCTCCTGTTGATAATAGCGGGAAAAAGCATACACACTATAGGTAATTTTGTGGCGGAAAAACTTTCAACGATAGAGCATGTGCGCGGGACCCAGACTCATTTCATATTAAAAAAGTATAAGGAAAGCGGAGATATCCTCCGCAGAACAATAAAAGACAAACGAATCGCTATTTCCATGTGAAAGTCACGGGTATGGTTAAAAAGATCTCAGATAAAGTCCGATTCTTAAAGCCTTCCGGCATCAGGGAATTCTTTGACCTGGTAATCGGAATGGACGATGTCATTTCCCTCGGCGTGGGTGAACCCGACTTTGCCACACCCTGGAATATAGTAGAATCAGCCATATACTCTTTTGAAAACGGATATACCTCTTACACATCCAATAAAGGCCTGTTTGAATTAAGAAATGAAATTTCAAAAAATATAAAGAAACGTTACGGGGTAAATTACGATCCCGAAACAGAAATACTGATTACTGTCGGAGTCAGCGAAGCAAACGACCTTGCAATGAGAGCTATTTTAAATAAAGGGGATGAGGTAATTATCCATGAACCCTGCTATGTCGCGTATGAACCGCTGATAACACTATCGGACGGGAAAGCGGTTATTATCAAAACTTCGGCCGAAAACGGTTTCAAACTGGTCCCCGGAGATATTAAAAACGTATTATCGGAAAAAACAAAAGCGATACTTTTTAATTATCCCTGCAACCCCACAGGGGCCTCTTATACAAAAAAAGAACTTACAGCCATAGCAAACACGCTTAAAAAGAGGGATATCATCGTTATAACCGATGAAATTTACGGGGATTTAACCTATGATTTTGAACATATCCCTCTCATCACATTGCCGGGAATGAAAGAGAAAACCCTATACCTTAACGGTTTTTCCAAAGCTTATTCCATGACCGGCTGGAGAATAGGATACGCATGCGGCCCGGAATGGCTGATTTCAGCAATGAATAAAATCCACCAATACACGATGTTGTGCGCTCCCATTACAGGCCAAATCGCTTCAATAGAGGCTTTAAAAAGAAGCTACGCCGCTGTCATAGAAATGAAAAACGAATATAGGAGAAGAAGAAATCTGTTTATTGGCGGCCTTAATGAAATAGGCCTTCAGGCCCATATGCCCGAAGGGGCGTTTTATTCCTTTGCGTCCATAAAGAAAACCGGTATGGACTCGAAGACATTTGCAAAAAAACTTCTCCATTCTGAAAAGGTAGCCGTTGTCCCCGGAACAGCTTTCGGCGACGGATATGAGGACTTCATAAGAATGTGCTATGCGACAAGCATAGATAAACTGAAAGAAGCTTTGCTGCGGATTGGAAGGTTTGTTAAAAAATCCGGAAAATAACGGCTTTATCAAGCGGATGCGATTTCCGGCTCTTTTCCCGCAAATTTAACCGATACGACTTTAGAAATCCCCTTTTCTTCCATGGTAATGCCGTACATGACATCGCTGATACCTATTGTTTTCTTATTATGCGTGATGATTATGAACTGTGTATTAACCGTAAAATCCTTTAAAAGGTTAACGAATCTCATGATATTTGATTCATCCAGGGGGGCATCTATTTCATCAAGGACGCAAAACGGGCTCGGCCTGACCTTAAAAAGGGCAAACATCAAAGCTATCGCGGTTAAAGCGGATTCGCCGCCGGACAATTGTGATATATGCCTGAGCTTTTTGCCGGGAGGCGTTGCCATCACATCTATACCCGCTTCCAGCACATCCCCTTCTCCGACAAAACATAAATCTGACTTGCCGCCGCCGAACAAAATATTGAAAGTCTCCCTGAAATTAGACCTTATTGATTCAAATGTTTCGGTAAAAAGTTTTCTGGTTGTAGCGTTAATCGTCCTTATAGCGGTGTGAAGCGACTCTTTCGCTTTAAGAAGATCTTCATGCTGCTCAGTTAAAAATTTCAGCCTCTCTTCAAGTTCTTCGCATTCCTCTATCGCGCCCAGGCTGACAGGCCCGATGGATTCTTTCTTCCTCTTTAATTCCGATATTCTCGTTTCCGTCTGGTCCCAGTCTGTCCCGCTGAAATCAAGATCATTATTGATGTCAAGGTCAGCCTTATATTCTTCCCAGATATTATCCTTTAAATTTTTCATGTTAAGTTTATATTCCGTAACCCTGACCTCGATATCCCTGCCCTCTTCCTGAAGCAGGCTCATGGAATTCCTTTTTTCAGATAATTTATCCTCCATCTGTTTTATCATCTCAGACAGGGAGTTTTTCTTCCCGAGGATATCCTGTTCCTCGGCATCGGACCGGCTCAACCCGTTTTCCGTGGATTTTATCTCTTCCGCGGATAATATATTTTCTTCGGCCAATTTTTCTGTTCTTTCCCCGGCCGCCGTTAATTCCATTTTTACACGGTCTAATCTTGATGTGTAATCTTCTTTGGCGGAAGCAATCGCTGCCGCCCTCTGGTTAATGGAATCTTCCCTGAACTTCAGTTCGTTCTGGGTAATTTTAAAAGAAGTAAGCTGTTCCATTATATCGTTTTTATTATCTTCCAGCCGGCTCATTTCCTGATCATAATCATCGATTGATTTTTTGATGCTGTCTGATTCCCTGGATGTTTGTTCCAGAGAAAGCTTTAATTCATTTCTTTCCTCAAGCACTTCCGCTTTTTCCGCCGATAAGAAATTTATTTCGGAATGCAGCCTTTCTTTATCCGAATTATACTGGGTTATCAGGCTTTGAAGACGGGCAATCTCAAAATTCATGTTTGCAAGATTAATCTCATTTTTATAAAGTTCTGAATTTATATCTTTGGAATGCCCGATGAGAAGCGAGGTCTCGGAGTCAACCTGTTCGTATGAAGAATCCAGAACGTTCAACTTTCCTTCAATATTTTTTATTTCATCCTGAAGGCGGAGGATCTGGGATTCCCTTGCTACAACCCCCTGCAGGGCGCTCTCATTTTCCCCTCCTGAAATCAGGCATCTGGAAGAAACATATTCACCTGATTTTGTGGCTATATCGCAGGGAAAATTATGCTTTTTGGAAGCCGCCAGCGCCGTATCAATATCATGGAAGACCACTACATCCCCGAGCAGGTAGTTTATTACATCATTATATCTTTGTTCAAATTTTACAAAATCAAGTATATGCCCTATAAAACCTTCTTCGTTCTGCAGCGCGGAAACATTGAACCTGTCAATGACTTTTGGATTATTAATTGCGACAAAAGTAGCTCTCCCCTTGGAATTCTTTTTAATATGCTCCAGCGCCCTGGAGCCCTCCTCTACTGAACCGCTGACAACAACCTGGGCGTTGGAACCCAGCGCAACTTCAAATGCCAGTTCAAAACCATTTTCCACCTGTATTATCTCGGATACCGGGCCGATAATACCTTCAAGAAGATTTGAATCCCTGGAGGCCCTGAGGATATCTTTCACGCCCTCATAAAAGCCCTCGTAGTTTTTCTTCAAATCCATCAATACTTCAAGTTTTGAACTTTTTTCCGCCTTCTGTTTCTGAAGGTTTATTCTGTCATGCTCGATCGAGCTTATCCGCTCCTGTTTTGAGGCCAGTTCAGATTCAAGATCCTGAATTTCCTTTTTGATTCTCTTTGTATGCTGCTGCTGCCTTTGCAAATCAGCCGCTTTGATTTTCAGGTCGCGGTTAACATTCTCTATTTTCGAATCAAGCTCGCCGGACTCAACCCTGAACCTTTTTTCCCTTAAAACAATATCCCTTTCCCTTTGGTCGATTACGATAATCCCGTTTTTGCACTTTGTGTTTAAACTCAATACCTCTATCGACTTTTCTTTTCTTTGCTTTATTTCGGATGTTTTTCCGTTAATCCCGGCATTTATTTTCGTCAGATTCTCTGAAGCCGAGTTGACTTTTCCGTTAATATCATTTATCTGAAGCGTAATCTGCCGGATATCATCGCAAACATTTTTTTCCTTTTCTTCAAGCTCGCCGGCTTTTTTCTCAAGATCAGCCAGTTCGGCTTTTTTAAGCTCTGAATTCTTCCTTATTTCTTCCATTCTCTCTTTGTTATAAGCCACTTTGGTCTTGAGATTTTCATTCCTTTTCGACAATTCGAATTTATTTTCCCTTATTTCGCTTATTTTCGAGAGGATGCCGTCAAGTTCAATCCTGCTTTTATTTATATCTTTTTCCACAGATGACAATTCTTCATGTAATTGCTTTTCATTCTCGTCATAATTTAAGGATTTTTCCTTTAATACGGTAAAAGCTTCTTTCATTTCGCCGTATTTATAAGCCGCTGTTTTTACCTCAAGTTCTCTCAGTTCATCATCAACATCTTTATACTTCTGAGCTTTCGTGGCCTGCCGTTTAACCGAATTTATCTGTCTTTTAACTTCGCTTATAATATCTCCGAGCCTTAATAAATTGGATTCCGTATATTCAAGTTTTCTTAAAGCTTCATTTTTTTTGCTCTTATATTTAGTTATTCCCGCGGCTTCTTCAAAAAGATAGCGTCTTTCCTCCGGTTTCGACTTTAATATTTCATCCATTCTGCCCTGGCCCATTACAGAATAGGCGCTGAGTCCCAGTCCCGTGCCCATTATCAATTCATTAATATCTTTAAGCCTGCAGATATTGTTATTTATCAGGTATTCGCTTTCTCCCGAGCGGAATAATCTTCTTGTTACGGTGATTTCATTATATCCCAGCTCCATGGTTGAATCGGCATCGCCCAGTGTTAAAGACACCTCCGAGAGACCGACAGGTTTTCTTTCAGCCGTGCCGTCGAAAATAATATCTTCCATTTTTGAGCCGCGAAGCGACTTGGCGCTCTGTTCACCCAGAACCCATTGTATTGCATCGGATATATTGCTTTTTCCGCAGCCGTTAGGCCCGACAACAGCTGTTGTTCCGGGCTCAAAATTAAGAACGGTTTTATCGGCAAAAGATTTAAAGCCTGACAATTCAAGACGTTTAAAATACATTATTATTACCTCCGGATACTATTAGAGCAATTTTTTAAAAAATACTATATATTGGAGGAATAATCAAGTAAAAATACCATATTTTGTGGAGTACAAGCAACGGACAGGAACGGAATTATATTAAACTTTAAAGACTTTTTAACCACAGATAACACAGAACACACAGATAAGAACCAAAAATACACAAATAACTTAAATTTTTTTAACCACGGATATTTACATATTTACCCGCCTTAGGCGGAGATGACACACCTGCCTGCGGCAGACAGGGATTTACACAGATAGAGAACAGGAGCTTATCAACACTTAAAAATTAAAATCTGTTTGTAATTTTAGTTATTTGAAATTAAATATTGTTTTGAATTTTGATATTAGGATTTAGAGTTTTAGTTTTAAAAATCTGTGATTATCTGTGTGCTCTGTGGTTTCAAATCTTTTTTGCTGCTGAACTGTTGAACTACTTAACTACTTTTTCAGGACTTTCTTAAAGGCTTCGGTCAATTTCGGAAGGATTTCAAATATATCTCCGACAACACCATATGTCGCTATTTCGAATATAGGAGCATTCGGGTCTTTATTAATCGCTATTATACAATCGGATGACTGCATACCCACTTTATGCTGTATAGCTCCGGAAATCCCGCAGGCAATGTATATTTTGGAACAGACTGTCTTACCCGTTTGCCCTACCTGATGTGAATAAGGAATCCAGCCGGCATCAACAGCCGCCCTGCTTGCCCCTACGGCTCCGCCGAGCGCTTTTGCAAGTTCTTCAATCAAATGGAAATTTTCCGGGCCTTTTAACCCCCTGCCTCCGGAGACGATTATGTCAGCCTCAGCAAGATTTAACGTAGACTCTATTTCTTCAACAAGTTTCAGGACTCTGGTCCTGGATTTTAAATCTGCCTCACGCGGCTTTACGGTGATTATATCGCCTTTTCTGGATGGGTCAGGCTCAAGCTCTTTCATTACCTTATGTCTTACGGTAGCCATCTGAGGCCGGTAATCCCTGCATAGTATAGTGGCCATGATATTCCCGCCGAAAGCAGGCCTTGTCTGTAACAGTAAGCCCGAGTCCGGATCTACCGCAAGAGAAGTGCAGTCAGCCGTCAAACCGGTTCTTATCTGCACCGCAACCCTGGGAATCAAAGCCCTGCCTATTGCCGTCGCGCCCGTAAGAACGATTTCGGGTTTCTCTTTTCGTATGAGGTCAGCCAGTATCCTGGAATATGGTTCATCATTAAAATATTCCAGGTCTTTATGTTCCGCCACATATACCTTATCCGCTCCGCGCTCAACAAGTTTTTCCGCCTGTTTGCGGATATCTTTGCCGATCAGCACAGCGGCCAATTTTGAATTTCTGTCATCCGCAAGTTTCCTGCCGGCGCCCAGCAGTTCATATGAAACAGATTGTATTTCGCCTTTTTTCTGTTCTGCCACAACCCATACATTCTTATACGCCGCTAAATCCCTGACCGCATCTTCATGGTGAACCCTCATGATTATCGCGTCAAATTTGCAGGATTCAACGCATGCGCCGCACAGCGTGCATTTTTCTTCGTCAATATAAGCTATTTTATCCCGCATTGAAATAGCGTTGTAAGGACACGCCTTAATACATGCGCCGCATCCCACACACTTTTCAATCTCAATCTCGATTCCCATCTAGATACACCCTCTCAAAATTAAAATCTTTACTATTAAAAAACAAAAACTTAAAAACTTTCTTAACCACAGATTACACAGAACACACAGATAAAAAATACAGAAAAACTGAAATTATAAAAACACAAAAAATTTAAAAGCTTTTTTAAACCACAGATAACTCAGATAATCACAGATAAAACTATTTTAATTTTTATTATATAATTTTATTTTTTTCTCTTATTTTTTTCCATCCCCGCCTAAGGCGGGTAAATGTGGTTACTATTATTTTTTAACTCTTTTATCAAATAAGATTATCCTGTAATTCGGATATTAATTTAGCGACCACTTCATCAGCGCTGCCCTCAAACATTTTTCCGCCTTCTTTTTTGGGAGGCGTAAATATTTTCATGACCCATGTAGGAGACCCGTCCAGCCCTATTCTGGTTTTATCTATACCGAGGTCTTCGGACGTAATTATTTTAATTTCAGTTTTTTTTGCTTTCATCTTGCCTTTTAACGACGGCAGGCGCGGTTCATTTATCTCTTTTACGACTGTAATTAAAACCGGCAGGGTCGACTCGACTACTTCATATCCTTCTTCGACCATCCTCTCAGCAAGTATTTTCCCGTCATTTACGGACTCTATCTTCTTTACATAGGTGATTTGAGGAATATCCAGATGGGCTGCGATACCCGGACCCACCTGCGCCGTATCCCCGTCAATAGCCTGTTTGCCGCATATTATCACGTCAAAACCCGTTTTCCTGATTCCCTCCGACAGAGCCAATGATGTGGCCAGCGTATCTGAACCGGCAAATGCCCTGTCGCTCATTAACACTGCTTCATCGGCGCCCAGGGATATCGCTTCCCTCAGGGCATTTTCAACCTGTTTAGGCCCCATGCTTATTACTGTTACCTTCCCCCCGAATTTCTCTTTAAGCCTGACGCCCTCTTCTATGGCGTATAAATCAAAAGGATTTATTATGCTTGCAACACCTTCCCTGATAAGCGTATTGGTCTTAGGGTCAATTCTCACTTCAGTTGTATCGGGAACCTGTTTTATGCAAACCACTATATTCATTCTAAAGATGCCCCTTCTTTAATCAAATTCATTGCGATAATGCCGCGTTGTATCTGATTGGTCCCTTCGTATATCTGTGTGATCTTGGCGTCTCTCATCATTTTCTCAACGGGATATTCCTTCATATAACCGCTTCCGCCCAATATCTGAACGGCGTCTGTAGTCACTTCCATCGCTACATCCGAAGCGTACATTTTGGCCATAGCGGATATTTTCGAGACATTTTTATTTCCCGAATCAACTTCTCTTGCGGCCTGATACACCAATGTTCTGGCGGCTTCGACCTTTGTCGCCATATCGGCAAGCATAAACTGAACGCCCTGAAAAGACGCTATGGGTTTTTCAAACTGGATCCTTTGCCTGGAAAATTTAACAGCTTCATCCAGCGCTCCCTGGGCTATCCCCAGCGCCTGGGCAGCGACACCGGGCCTCGATTTGTCGAAGGTTTTCATCGCAACCATAAAACCCGCGCCTTCCCGCCCGAGGATATTTTCTTTGGGAATCCTGCAGTCTTCAAAAACAAGTTCCCTGGTTACCGACGCGCGAATCCCCATTTTATTTTCTTTTTTTCCGAAGGAAAAGCCTTCAGTCCCTTTTTCCACTATAAAAGCGGATAATCCCCTTGCTCCTTTTGCCTTATTGGTAGACGCTATGATTGAATATATTTCAGCTTCACCGCCGTTTGTAATCCACTGTTTTGTCCCGTTAAGAATATAATAATCCCCTTTTTTCACGGCTGTTGTCTGTATGCCTCCCACATCGCTTCCCGCATTTGATTCCGTAAGGCCGAAAGCGGCAAGTTTTTTTCCTGAAGCGATATCGGGAAGATATTTTTTCTTTTGCTGTTCCGAGCCGTATAAAAGCAAAGGGTATGTTCCAAGACCTGTCGCGGCAAAAGCAAGGGCGATTCCCCCGCAATACTTACTTAACGTCTCTGTCGCAATACACATATCAAGGCAGCCCCCGCCCATCCCGCCGTATTCCTCGGCCAGATAAACCCCGAATATGTCTGACTCCGACAGGATCTTAACTATATCCCAGGGAAACTCTCCCGTTTCATCATATTTTTCCCTTACAGGAACAATTTTTTCTTTTCCGATCTTATCGCATATTTCCTGTATCATTAATTGTTCTTCTGTAAATCCGTAATTCATTTTTTCCTCCTAAGGGCTTTTTCAAAACAGCTAAAAACGACAGGTATACTGATTATATCTTATTGCTTTAGAAGATTTAAAACCTTCATCAACACTAAAAATCATTCAAATTTCTTTAAAGCTAATGTTGCGTTATGCCCTCCGAATCCCAAAGAATTGGATAAGGCGGCCTTAACTTTTGCTTCCCTGGCATAATTAGGAACATAATCAAGGTCACATTCCGGGTCGGGATTTTCATAGTTTATCGTAGGCGGTATTATACTGTTCTTGATTGTCAGGGCGGTGGCGATCAATTCAACCGCGCCGGCCGCTCCCAGCAGGTGGCCGGTCATTGATTTTATGGAGCTTACCGCAAGTTTTTTTGCATGATCTCCGAAAACCGATTTAATTGCGAGGGTTTCGCATTTGTCATTAAGCTTTGTTGACGTGCCGTGGGCATTTATATAACTGTAATCTTCCAGGGGCAACCCGGATTTTTTTATAGCCATTTTCAAAGCTCTGGCGCCTCCGGCTCCGAGAGGATCCGGGGCCGTAATATGATAACCGTCTCCCGAAAGTCCGTAACCGGTCATTTCACAATATATATTGGCTCCTCTTTTTTTTGCGTGTTCAAGCTCTTCAAGCACAACGATTCCGGCGCCTTCCGACATAATAAAACCATCTCTGTCTCTGTCAAAAGGACGGCTCGCTCTTTCCGGCTCATCATTTCTTGTCGAAAGGGCTTTCATCGCGCAAAAGCCGCCGAATCCCAGAACAGTCAAAGCCCCTTCCGTGCCCCCCGCAAACATGGCATCCGCATCGCCGTCCCTAATCGCCCTCCACGCTTCTCCTATAGAATGCGCGGCGCTGGCGCAAGCAGTTACAACACATAAATTCGGGCCTTTTGCGCCGATACTTATCGAAACCTGCCCTGCGGCAATATTAGTTATCAGCATGGGAATCAAAAACGGAGATAACCTGTTCGGTCCCTTTTCAACATATCTCGTATGCTGCTCCTGCATCGTCTGGATACCGCCGATACCCGAACCGACGTAAACGCCTATTTTGGTCGGATCTTCATTATTCATATCAATGCCGGAATCATCCAGCGCCATCTTAGCGGTCGCGACGGCAAAAGCGACAAATTTTTCCGTTTTCCTGAGGTCTTTCGGATTAATGTATTTTGACGCGTCGAAATTCTTTACTTCGCCGGCAATGTGCGAGTTGAAGTCAGAAGGGTCAAAGTATGTCAGGCGGGAAATACCGCTTTTACCATGAATCAGAGCATCCCAGTATTCCTGCAGATTACCGCCGTTCGGCGATATGACTCCCAAGCCTGTTATTACTACTCTTTTATGTGACATCGGAAATTACATCCTTTTGATATTAACAACAGGGCATTCCATGTAACAACCAGTGAAATGCCCTATTTAAAGAATAATTTTACTGCTGATGGTCTTCGATATATTTGATTACGTTGCCGACTGTCTTAAGTTTTTCCGCTTCTTCATCCGGTATGTCGGCATTGAATTCTTCTTCAAGGGCCATAACCAACTCTACCGTATCAAGAGAATCAGCGCCCAGATCATCTATAAACGAAGCTTCATTAGTTACTTCTTCAGCATTGACTCCCAACTGCTCAACTATTATTTTTTTTACTCTCTCGGCAACAGATGACATCTTATTTCCTCCTTTTTGAAAACATTTTATGCCATTACCATTCCGCCATCAACAATAACAACCTGGCCTGTAACATATGACGATAAATCAGAAGATAAAAATAATACTACATTTGCCACATCCCCGGGTTTGCCAAAATAACCGAGAGGTATAGCTTTTAACATTTGCCGCTTAACATCTTCAGAAAGAACATCGGTCATCCTGGTCTGGATAAATCCGGGAGCAACGGCATTTACATTAATGCCTCTCGATGCCATTTCTCTGGCTGCCGTTTTTGTCAAAGCGATAACTCCGGCTTTTGACGCCGCATAATTAGCCTGCCCGGCATTGCCGACCAAGCCAATTATAGAAGCTATATTGACGATTTTACCTGATCTTTGCTTCAACATAGGGCGACAGACAGACTTCGTGAAATTAAATACGCCCTTCAAGTTAACGCTGATGACAAGATCCCAATCTTCTTCTTTCATCCTCATCATTAAAGAATCTCTTGTCAAGCCAGCATTGTTAATGAGTATATCCACTTTACCTGCATTGTCAAGAATTTTGTTGACAGTTTCATCGACACTTGCAAAGTCGGATACATTACATTTATACGCATATGATTTTCTGCCCAAATCCGCTATTTCAGCGGCTGTTTTTTTCAGGCTTTCTTCATCTATATCGCATAAAGCAATGTCTGCCCCTTCGCCGGCTAATCTCAACGCTATTTCTTTACCTATACCCTGCGCGGCGCCGGTCACTATCGCAGTCTTATCTTTCAATAACATAATCCTGAACCCCCTTATTCACACCCTGGCTTTTAAAGATTCCAGATCTTCCTTTTTCTCAATAACAATACATGTTTTTGACGCATCAATTCTTTTAATCAGTCCCGTAAGCACTTTTCCGCAGCCGGGCTCGAAAAACAGGCCGCAGCCCTCTTTGATAATCGATTCAACGCATTTTTGCCATAGCACAGGAGAGGTGACCTGCTCTGAGAGAAGAGCCTTTATATCATCTGTTTCAGAATAAAATGTTCCGAGGACATTAGACGCGCATTTAACGGAGGGCCTGTTGATTACAACAGCTTCCAATTCTTTTTTCAGTTTGCTTTTGGCCGATTCCATCAAGGGGGAATGATATGCCCCCGCTACTTTCAGTTCGATTATCTTCCTTATTCCGGCGGCCTTTGCAAGTTCTATAGCTTTATAAACGGCCTTTTTTTCCCCCGAAATCACGATCTGGCCGGGGCAATTCATATTCGCTACGGAAATAACCCCTTCACAAGCCGCTTCACGCACAAACTCATTTACTTTATTTTCATCGCTTCCTATAACGGAAGCCATTGTTCCCTCCGTTTCTTCACATGCCTCCTGCATAAACCTGCCTCTTTTATGAACGAGAGAAATAGCATCCTCAAATAGAAGCGCCCCCGAACACACAAGACCCGAATACTCTCCAAGGCTTAATCCGCCGCAGAAAGAAGGAATAATCCCGTAATCATCTTTCAAAACCGCCATTGCCGCCGCAGAACACGTCAAAATGGCAGGCTGGCATATATCGGTTTTCAGTATCTCTTCTCCGGGTCCGTCAAAACAAAGTGTTTTAAGGCCGAACCCCAGAATATCCTCAGCCTTATTAAAAATACGCCGGGCAGACTCATAGTTTTCATAAAGACTTTTACCCATACCCGCGTATTGGGAACCCTGGCCCGGAAAAATAAAAGAAATAATTCTCACTTAAATAACCCCGAATATAATTAAAACAGATTTTCAGTTTGAAAATATGATTACCATTCGATAATAAGAGAACCGAAAGTAAAACCCGCGCCGAAAGCATCAACAAGCATTTTGTCTCCGGGTTTTAAATCCCACCCCCTAAAAACTTCATCAAGCCCGACAGCAACCGTCGCCGCTGACATGTTCCCGAATTTTTGAATATTCAGATGAATTTTTTCTTTAGCTATCCCTATTTTTTTTGCGACCGCGTCAATTATCCTTATATTTGCCTGATGCGGCAGGAAACAGTTTATCTCATCTATCTTTACATCACATTTTTTCATTATTCTTTCGGCGGCCTTGTACATAGACAATACCGCATTTTTAAACACTTCTCTCCCCTCCATCTTCAAAAAATGCATTTTTTTCTCAACTGTTTGTATTGATGCGGGAAACCTCGTCCCCCCGCCCGGCATCATCAATAGTTCAGCCGCGCTGCTGTCCGCGCCCGTATAAGTGCATAAAATCCGTGGTTTTCCGGTTTCTTCCCCGGAAATAATACAGGCTCCCGCTCCATCGCCGAAAAGGACACAGGTATTTCTATCGCTCCAATCGGTAATCGCAGACAATTTTTCAGACGCGATGACAAGTATTGTATTGTGGCTGCCTGTTTCAACAAGCCTTTTTGCGATCTCTATCGCATATATATACCCCGAACAGGCGGCTCCTATATCAAAACAGGCGGCGTTTCTTGCTCCTATCTTATCCTGTACAAAACAGGCGGTTGACGGAAAAAGCATATCCGGCGTTATCGTGGCCACTATAATAAGGTCTATCGCGGAAGGCTTTTTGCCGGCTGAATGGAGGGCCCGCATAGCCGCTTTCGCGCCCATATCCGAAGTATACTCATCATCTGCGGCGATATGCCGTTCCTTAATGCCGGTTCTCGTGGTTATCCACTCATCAGAAGTGTCAACCATCGATTCAAGGTCCTTATTCGTGATAACTTTTTCCGGAAGATAGGAGCCTGTGCCGATTATTGAAGCAGTGATTTTGTTTCTCAATTTTCCACCCTGATTATGTTAAGAAAGTCCTGATTTCATCTTCTATGTGCTCATTGACATTGTTAATCACATAGCCTTCAGCGACATTGATCGCATTCTTGATCGCTTTCGCCGATGAACGCCCGTGGCATATAATACAAACCCCGTTAACCCCCAGTAAAGGAGCTCCGCCGTGTTCATCATAGTCGGCCTTCTTTTTTAAATTCTTAAAGGCGGACATCATAAGCAGCGCGCCTACTTTATTTATAATAGCTTTTTCAATTTCCGACTTCAGCATTTCCTGCAAAGCAGATGCGACTCCTTCGCTTAATTTCAGAACTACATTACCTACAAATCCGTCGGTAACAACAACATCAACCGCATTTGAAAAGATATCTTTTCCTTCAACATTACCCACAAAGTTGATTCCCGGTATATTCTGGAGATTCCTGTAAGCTTCTTTTGTAAAGACATTTCCCTTGGTCGATTCTTCACCCACGCTAAGCAGCCCGATCTTGGGGTCGCGTATACCCATCACGTGTTCAGCGTAAACCTTGCCCATTATTGAATACTGTAACAGGTGAAGAGGTTTACATGAAACATTTGCCCCGACATCCAAAAGCAGTGTGTATCCGGACGGGGATGGAAAGACAGTTGCGATAGCGGGCCTGTCTACTTTGTTAAGCATTCTCCATTTCAGGACTGTCGCCGCCACCGCAGCGCCGGTATTCCCGGCAGTTACCAGAGCCGATGCTTCTCCGTTCCTGACTAAATCGGCGGCAATGGAAATAGAAGAGTCCCTTTTTTTCTTCACGGCAACCGCGGGAGGGTCGTTCATCTCGACAATCTCGGAAGAGTGACAGATGGTTATGGGCAGTCCATCCGTATTATATTTTTCCAGCTCTTCCCTGACTCTTTCCTGAATACCGACTAATATGATGCCGCGCGACTGCCTGTTTTCTCTGGCAGCTTCGACTACCCCCTTTACAATTTGTTCCGGGGCATAATCCCCGCCCATCGCATCAACAGCAATTTTCATATTCAAGCTTCCTCGACATCCATGATTTTACGGTCTTTATAATGTCCGCAGCTGGGACATACCCTATGTGGAATCTTGGGAGCTTTACAGACAGGACATTCTACGGTCTGAACAGATGTTACCGCATCATGCGCTCTTCTCATGCCTTTTCTTGATTTTGATGTTCTTCGTTTAGGAACAGCCATTTTCCATTCTCCTTATTTATTAATTTCAAATGTTATTTAATATTTAAATCGTCAAGCTTCTTCCACGGGCCGCCTTTTTCGCCGCCTTCCATACAACCGCAGCTGCTCTTATTCAAATTTATACCGCATGACGGACAAAGTCCCTTGCAATTTTTTTTACATAAAGAGACAGCAGGAAGCGCAAGTATAATATCTTCTCTGATATATCCTGTCAAGTCAATAATATCCTGATTTATTATCTCAATATTCACAAGGAAATCGTCCGTTAAAAATTCTTTTTCAATGCTGTCAAGGCACCTTGCGCATGTGATATTATACGCTGTTTTGATTTTACATTTAACCAAAAGCGTTTTGCCTATAAGTTCGGCTGTTCCGGCCGCAAGGATATCTTCCGTCAGGAACGGCAGGCCCGGTCCGGTTTCCACTATATCCCTATCCAGCATTTCAGAAAAAACCAGAGGCTTTTTTTCAAGCTGTTTTACATATATGAGCAAATTTTTCATTCGGCAGGCGGGGTATTCAGTTAAGCGCTGATTCAAGCGCTGTTATCGCGGCAACAGTTACAATGTCGTTTACAGTACAACCCCTGGAAAGGTCATTTACCGGTTTCGCCAGACCCTGGAGTAACGGACCGTAGGCTTCAGCCCTGGCTAATCTTTCCGTAAGTTTATAAGCGATATTCCCGGCATTTAAATCCGGGAAAATCAGGACATTGGCTTTTCCCGCCGCGGGACTGCCGGGAGCCTTCTTCTGAGCTATAGCGGGAACCAATGCGGCATCCCCCTGCAGTTCCCCGTCGATTTTTAAAGACGGTTCCTTGGACTTTGCGATTTCAACAGCCGCAATAACCTTATCCAATATTTTATGGCGCGCGCTGCCTTTAGTCGAAAATGACAGCATCGCCACGACCGGTTCGGTGTCATAGAGCACCCTGCACATTTTTGAAGACGCGATAGCGATATCCGCAAGCTGTTCCGCATCCGGGTCGGGGACTAAACCCGAATCAGCATATATAAACCTTCCGGCCGAACCGAAAGGGCAGTCGGGCACTATCATCGCGAAAGAACTGGATGCCGTTTTAATTCCGGGGCGAGTGCCTATTACATGTATGGCGGATCTTATTACATCAGCCGAAGTCGCGGTTGAGCCTGCGACCATGCCGTCAACAATACCCCTGCGAACCATCATTGCCCCGAAAAAAAGCGGCTTCGCAATAAATTTCTCAGCGATGTTCCGGCTTATTCCCTTATGTTTTCTAAGTTCATAATACGCGTCAATAAATTCTTCTTTTTTCCCGTATGAATCAGGGTCGATTATCGTGATTTTATCCCCTGTATCCACCTCTTTTTTAATAACATCCGGTTTCCCCAGGAGAACAGGTTCGGCCCAGCCCTGCTCATATATCTCAAGCGCCGCCTTCAAAACCCGGACGTCGTAAGTTTCGGGAAAAACTATTTTTCTGCCTTTTTGCACTCTCGCCACGATATCTTCAAAAAAGCCCATTTTATTTCCTCATCTTTCCGATCAAAGCTTCTTTCACTATGGAAGGCACAAAACAGGACACATCCCCTCCCAGCGCAATAATTTCCTTAATCATTTTAGAGCTTATGTAAGAATATTGCTCTTTCGGCATCAAAAAAATCGTTTCAATGTTTTCCGCAAGTTTTCGATTGGTCAAAGCCATCTGAAATTCATATTCGAAATCCGTAAGGGCTCTTAAGCCTCTTACCAGGACCTTCGCGTTTATTTTTCCCGCATAATCAACAAGAAGACCGTCAAAAGAACATACCGTCACATTCTTGATGTTATTCAATGAGCCCCTGATATGATCCAACCGTTCTTCAACGCTGAATAAAGATGTTTTCGAGACATTACACGCTACCGCGACCACCAATTCTTCAAATATCTTTGAAGCCCTCTCTATGACATCCACATGCCCGTAGGTAACAGGATCAAAACTGCCCGCATATACAGCTTTTTTATTCATATTAAAATCTCTTAAGAATGGTTATTGATGTCTGCCCGAAAACCCTGTTCCTTATTTCCCTGAATTCCGGCCCGAAATCAAGCCTGTTTTTTGATTTGTGTTCGGCTATGAATAAACCGTTAACGGCGATAATATCATACAGATACTCCAGTTTCAATAGATTTATACCTTCACTGAAGCCGAAATAATCGTATTTGTAAGGCGGATCGGCAAAGACCAGATCAAAGCGAACCCCCTGCTTATGCAGGCTTTTGACACCGTCCGGGACATCCCTTCTTATTAATGTCGCGTAACTGTTTAAGTTTGTGTACAAAAGGTTCTTCTGTATTATTTTACACGCGCCGGCGTCTTTTTCCATAAAGAGACAATGCTTTGATCCCCTGCTTAAGGCCTCTATTCCCAGTTGACCCGTACCCGCAAAAAGATCCAGCACCGCAGCCCCGGGCAGCGCGCCTGATATCATATTGAAAATACTCTCCTTCACCCTGTCTAATGTCGGCCGCAGAGAAGAATTTCCGGGGGAAAACAATCTTTTCCCTTTTGCTTTTCCAGATATCACCCTCATACTCTATTGATAAACCCTCTTTTTATGCCCGTATAAAACAGAAGCTAAAGAAAATGAGCTCCGCATAACGCGGGGATCTTTCATAAACATCATCTTCGCATCATGCCTTGCCTGAAACAACATTTCCCTGTCTTTTATAACATCAGCAACCTTGAAATCGGATATACCGTGTTGTTTTGTGCCGTAGAACTGACCGGGACCCCTTAAAGCCAAATCTATCTCGGCTATCTTAAAGCCGTCATTGATTTTTACCAGGGCGTTAATGCGCTTTTCGGCCTGCTCATTTTTTTCATCGCTCAGTAAAATGCAGTATGACTGTTTTTTCCCTCTCCCCACTCTCCCTCTCAACTGGTGAAGCTGGGAAAGGCCGTAACGCCCGGCATTTTCCACCATCATAACTGTAGCCTTCGGATTATCCAGCCCGACTTCAATTATGCTCGTGGCAAACAGTATTTTAATCTCATCGTCCATAAAAAGTTTCATTATCTCTTCTTTTGTTTCCGCTTTCAGTTTTCCGTGCACCAGCCCCGTCCTTATTCCGGAAAAGACGGAGTCCGACAGCTTCTTATACATATCGATAACAGATTTAAGTTCGGATCTTCCGGAATCTTCGACGGCAGGATAAACAATATACGCCTGATCTCCTTCGGCCAGGACTTTTCTTTTAATAAAATTATACGCGTCATCCAGCTTCCGTCCGGTGATATGAAATGTTTTCACGGGAATCCGGCCTTCAGGAAGAGTTTTAATGACAGAAACATCCATATCCCCGTAAACGGTAACTGCCAGCGTTCGAGGAATAGGTGTGGCTGTCATCACAATCGTATCGGGATACAATCCTTTACTCACCAGCTTTTCTCTCTGCACTACTCCGAATTTATGCTGTTCATCTATCACCACAAGGCTTAAAGCGGAAAACCTGATATCTTCCTGAATAAGAGCATGTGTCCCTATTATAATATCATATCCGCCGCTTTTGATTTTCCTGAGGATATCGTCCCTTTCTGATTTTTTCATGTTTCCGCGCAGAAGCGCTGTTTTTATATTGTGCGAAGAGAAAAGAGAGGATATTGTTTTCATATGCTGCTCGGCAAGGATTTCGGTAGGCGCCATAAACACGGCCTGTTTCCCGTTTTGAACCGCGATATACGCGGCGCAAACCGCAACAACGGTTTTTCCGCTTCCCACATCGCCCTGAAGAAGCCTGTTCATCCTGGTATTTTCCGACATATCCCGCTTTATAGATAAAAGAGCCTTTGTCTGCGCGCCCGTAAGCCTGAAAGGCAGAGTCGGAAGGAAGGCAGAAAACAATTTCCCGTCCGTATCATGCGCGATGCCCCTGTATAACCTGCGCGCTTTATTCCTGTTATTCAGTATATCCGCATGGAAGAGGAAAAACTCCCTGAAGGCCAGGCTTCTCCTGGACATTAAAGCTTTCCGGGCTGTTTCCGGAAAATGCGCATTTAAATAAGATTCACGGATACCGCTGATTCCCCTTTTCTCCATGACTGAACGGGGAAGGTATTCTTCAATATCATCCAGATGGATATCCAGAAGATTTTTTATCACCCGCCTTAAGACTTTCTGGGAAAGACCCTCCGTAACGGAATAAAAGGGAACTATCCTGCCGGTATTGATAAGCTCATAATCCTCCGAATCCAGTATTTCATATTCAGGATTGACTAATTGCAATTTTCCGTATTCCGAAGCTTTGCCCGTAATAATGACTTTTTGCCCTTTTTCAAATACATTTTTTATATAAGGCTGATTAAACCATACTCCGCATATAATTCCCGTTTCATCGGAAAAAGCGACATTTACTATTTCTTTCCTGCCCCTCGTTCTTTTAGAACCGACCAACGCCACCTGCGCAATAAAGGTAGCTTGCTCATCCTTCCTGATCTGCCGTATTTTAACGAAATCAGACCTGTCCTCATATTTCCGGGGCAAATAATTCAAAAGGTCGTAGACAGTATATATGCCCATTCTGACCATAAGATTATATTTAGCGGGACCAACGCCCTTCAGATATCTCACGCTATTGAACATGAAATTATTCATAGACATAAATTTAACAGAATTAAGATTGTTTTTCCGTAAAAATTATATTAAAAATGTCTTGCGTTAAATAAGCCCTATGTTATAATTTTGCGAATTTTCAGTCTTGGAGGAATTTAAAATGTCAAAATTTTGTGAAATCTGCGGGAAAGGCCCGAAAGCCGGCAAGACAATAACCAGAAGAGGGCTGGCAAAGAAAAAAGGCGGAGTCGGAAGAAAAATAACCGGAATTTCAAAGAGGGTATTTACTCCGAATCTGCAGAATGTCAAAGCGCTGATAAACGGCGGAACAAAAACAGTAAGTGTTTGCGCTAAGTGTTTAAAAGCAGGAAAGATAAAAAAAGCGTAAAATATATTTTTATTTTAACTTCACATCCTGCAAAATGAGCTGGGGCTGTCTTTTGTTCATATAGTTGTTCTCTTTAACTTTATAAGCTATATCAAGAAGCGCGCCTCTCCTGATTTCTCCGAGCTCTCCAGCCTTATCAAAAGCGATACAGTTCAGGGCATAACCGTCTTTGCTTACATTAAACTTTATGTGCTTTCCGCCGACAACCTGGGGGTCGGCTGCGACTTCGGCGTTAAGGGTGGCCAGAACCGGTTCCGGGTTCCCCTGTCCAAAGGGTTCCAGCCTGGTGATTTCATCCAAAAACACGTGATTAATCTCAGTTAACTCAGCCAGGGCTGAAATATTTAAAACAGGTATAAGGTCATCTTCGTTTATCGCCTTATTCACACGCATCTCAAATTCTCTTTTAAAGTTCTCGAAATTTTCCGGTTTGATACTAAGCCCGGCAGCCATTTCATGTCCCCCGTATGAATCAATCAGAGCGTCAAATCTCTCAATTTCTCTTATCAAATTAAATTTCTCGATGCTTCTTCCCGAACCCTTCCACATACCCTTTTCAAAACCGAATATAATAACCGGCCTGTTATATTTTTTCGCCAGCTTGGAAGCTGCGATCCCGATGATTCCGGTAGACCAGTCTTTATCTTCCAGGATAATTAATTTATTTAACTGATTCTTATTTTTCAGCCTCTCAATCATTTTCACTGCCGAAGCGACGATACCTGCTTCCGTATTCTGTCTCGAAACATTGTGAAGGACCAGAGTCTTTGCGATTTTTTCAGTTGAGGACGTATCTTCCGATGTCAGCAACTCTACACATTTGTTCGCATCTTCAATCCTGCCGGCGGCGTTAATAACAGGCCCTATCCTGAAACTGATGTCATATGTCCTGAAAGGGGGTTTCAGCGAAAGCGTATTTACCAGGCTTTTCAGACCCTTGTTGCCGGTATTCCTGATTCTGCTCAAACCGTTTTTGACAAATATCCTGTTTTCCCCGACCAAAGGAACGATATCCGCTATTGTTCCGACAGCCGTTAAATCCAGTAATTCCTTCAAATCAAAATCAGCGAAAGTATCATTATCTGTTCTTGCCAGCTTGACTATCCCATGCGCCAGTTTAAAAGCGATTCCCGCTCCCGAAAGATTTCTCATGTCACCTGTTTTATACTGCACTTTGGGATTTATCAGACAATAGCTTTCGGGGATATCATCCGACGGTTCATGATGGTCTGTAATTATCAAATCAATTTTTTTCTCTTTCAGGTATCTGGCGGGCTCAAAGGCTTTTATGCCGCAATCAACACTGACAATCAAAGTGCATCCCGAAAGCAGAATCTCATTGAGCGCATGGATATTGATTCCATACCCTTCGTCAAACCTGTTCGGGATATATGCAAAACAATCCAGATTCCCGCTCTTGAATAACCTGAGAAGTATAGACGCCGCCGTGATGCCGTCCGCGTCATAGTCGCCGTAAATACATATTTTCTCGTTTGAACGGGCGGCGGATAATATCCTCCGGGAGGCTTTTTGTATACCGTCTATATCAAATGGGTCGGACAACATGGACAGCGAAGGATTTAAAAACTTTTCCAGATCATCGCCCGGTTTAAATCCCCTGTTCAGCAATATCCTCGAGGAAAGAGAAGACAATCCTGCGCCGGAAGCTATTACGCCTTCGCTCTCACGTTCATTCTGAGGTTCCTTAAAAAACCATCTCATCTGGCAAAAGTTTACGCGCGGTGACCTTTCTTATACCAATCAAATAAAAGCGCACTTGCCACAAATACGGATGAATAGGTCCCGACTATTACTCCGACCAGGAGAGCAAATGCAAAATCGTTTATATTTTCTCCGCCAAAGGCGTAAAGGAAGATGACTACGATCAACGTGGTCAACGATGTAAGAACCGTTCTTGACAGAGTTTGATTGATGCTGGCGTTCAGGATATCCTTATAAGAGGACTTCCTCATCATTTTAAGGTCTTCCCTTATGCGGTCAAAGACTACGATCGTGTCATTAAGGGAATACCCTATCAATGTCAATATGGCGGCGACAACAGGCAGAGTAATCAGCCTGTCAAAAATTGCAAACATACCTAAAGTAATCAGGACATCATGTATCAGCGCGACAACCGCGGCTATGCCGAATTTAAAGCCGAACCTGAACCATATATAACCCACAATGGCTACCAGGGAAAGGAAAATTGCGATTAACGCGTTTCTTTTCAGGTCTTTGCTCACCACAGGGCCTATATAAGAATACCCTTCGAGCCCGGCGCCGGCATCAGGGAATTTTTTATTCATAATATCAAGCAGTTCTTCGGATATCTTGCTGCTTTCTTCGGAGGAAGTTTTAATAAAGACACCCCATTTTCCCGTATCTTTATCGGTATAGGATTGGACCTGAAACCCGGGGAAATCTTCTCCGGAAAACGCTTTTCTGATATCTTCTATATCGATTTTTCTTGAAAACTGTATCTGTGTTTCGCTGCCGGAAGTAAAATCAATACCCAGATTGCCGGAGCCCTTCGATATGAAGACCCCCATGCCTACCACAATCAGCAGAAGGGAAAGGGCATATGCAATTATCCTCTTGCCGATAAAATCAATGCTGGGTTTTGAAAAGAAGCGCAACATATGCAACTGATGGAATTTTTTTATTCTCATCATGATTTCAAAGAAAGTCCTTGTCCCGAAAAGCGCCGTAAACATGGACGTTGCGATTCCTATCATAAGAACAACCGCAAACCCTTTAACGGGGCCCGTGCCGAAAATAAAAAGAATGAACGCCGTTATAAAAGTTGTGATATTCGCGTCGAAAATCGTCCAGAAAGCTTTGTTATAACCGTTGGTTATAGCTGTCCTCAACTGCCTGCCGATATCTGTCTCTTCCCTTATCCTTTCAAAAATAAGGACATTAGCGTCAACAGCCATACCTATCGTAAGGATTATACCGGCTATCCCGGGTAAAGTAAGAGTGCTCCCGAAAGCTACAAGAGCCGCAAAAATTATCAGAATATTTAAAAGCAGGGCGATATCCGCTATCAACCCGGAGAACATATAGTAAATAAGCATAAATATCACTACAATCCCCAATCCCATGAGAGCGGCTTTAACGCCGCTTCTTATTGAATCGGCTCCGAGAGAAGGGCCTACAACCCTGATATCCATAATATCAACATTTGCCGGCAGGGCTCCCGATTTTAATACTATCCTGAGGTCATTGGCTTCGTCCTTTGTGAAAGAACCTTCTATAATGGGGTTCCGTAATATCTTGACCTTCATGAGCGGAGCGGAATACACGACATCATCAAGCACGATTCCGAGTCTCGTTACAATTTTTTCCCTTTCATATTTGCTCTCCGCTATGCCGCTTACACTGGCCAGCCTTCTGTTTCCCGCGGGGCTGAACTCAAGAGATACGTAAGGCTGGTACATATTATCAAAATGCACATTGGCGTCTATCAGCATATCCCCGGTTATCGCCGGTTCCTTCTTAACCAGGAATAATGTTCTTTTACTATTCTGCATATTTTCTTTACGCTGAAACAAAAATTCATAATCTGCGGGCAAAAACTTAAGAGCTTCCTCGCTTTTAAGGAGTTTCGAGACAAAAACCATATCATCATCCGTAATATCCAACTCTATAAAAGAAGCGCCTTCCGCTGTCCTTTTTGTTTCTACATTAATATAAGCGGTAAGGTCCTTTACTTCAGCCAATTTAGCAAGAGTTGTTTCAACAAGGCTGTCTTCCGCGACCAGCCTGAATTCCATTTTTGCGGTCTTGCCGATTAAATCCAACGCTCTTTTGGGGTCTTTAAGACCGGGCAGTTTAACAGAGATCCTGTCTGTTCCTTCCTTGCTTATTTCCGGCTCGGAAACACCCATGCCGTCCACCCTGTTCCTTATTACTTCAAGTGTCCTGTCCACGACTTCCGGAGAAATTTCTTTTTCCTTTGTCCTTACCCGGAGCGTTACATCCATCCCTCCTTTAAGGTCCAGGCCCAGGTTTATTACCATGTCGCGGTTCCCCTGGTACCATTTCTTCAACAGGAAAACAGATTTTTCAAAGGTTCCGGCGTCTTTCAGATTTCGCTCTTCTTCTTTCCATTTCCCCTGTTTGCCTGACAGGGAATCACCCGCAAGTTCAGTTTTTTCGGACGCCTTATATGTTCCCCATTTAATCGTAGGATATACGATGAATGAAGCCACCAGGATTACTATTCCTATAAGAATTATTCTCCAAGAAATCTTTTTCATCTCTAAATACTCCGTAAAAATAAATTTTATTCTTTCACTTTTTCGCTGTTTTCTTCCGCTGAAGACGGCTGGTCTTTTTTAACAACTATAGTGGAAATACAGCTTTTGGCAACCTCAATTTTTGTATTGTCGTCGACTTTCACTATAAATGACTTATCTTTGACATTTGCGATGACGCCGTATATTCCGCCGGTAGTAATTATTTTATCCCCTTTTTTCAGGGATTCTATCATTTGCTTGTGCTTTTCCTGCTGTTTTTTCTGGGGCCGTATAAGAAGAAAATAAAATATCGCAAATAAGACACCCACCATCAGTAATGTTTGAGATAAAGAGCCGCCTTGCCCCGCTGACGCGGTCCCGGCCATTCCCAGAACTAAAACTTCATAAATCATTATTCTTCTCCTTTGTCATTATCTGTTATTATATGTTTTTAAAAAAATTTCTTTGTAACCGCAAAAATTTCCTCTTTTTACGGATGTCCTGATATCCCGCATCATTTTGTTATAAAAATAAAGGTTATGGCATGTCAGCAGTTTCGCCCCCAGGATTTCACCCGAGATTATCATATGGCGTATAAACGCCCTGGAATAATTTTTACAGGCAAAACACCCGCATCCCCTCTCTACGGGACCGAAATCCAGCTTATACGCGGCATTCCTTATGTTTATCTTGCCTCTCGAGGTAAACGCCGACCCGTTCCTGGCATTTCTGGTGGGCATTACGCAATCAAACATATCAATCCCTCTTGAAACACTCTCAATGATGTTTACGGGCGTGCCGCAACCCATAAGATATCTCGGTTTCTTTTCAGGCAAATAAGGCACAACCGTATCCGCAATTTCATACATAACTGTATCAGGTTCCCCCACGCTCAAGCCGCCTATCGCATACCCGTCGAAATCAATATCAACAAGCTCTTTAGCGCACTTTACCCTCAAATCCTTATACACGCTTCCCTGGACGATGCCGAATAGAGCCTGATTTTTGGAATTGTGGAAATTTTTGCACAATTGCGCCCATTTTACAGACAAGGATACTGAATTGCAAGCATAATCATATGTTGCGGGAAAAGGAGTGCATTCATCAAAAACCATAGCAATATCCGACCCGATTACACGCTGAATTTCTATTGCCTCTTTCGGACCGATAAAATGCTCCGAACCGTCAAGATGCGACCTGAAACACACTCCGTCTTTTTCTATTTTCCTTAATTCGGACATACTGAAAACCTGATACCCCCCGCTGTCTGTAAGGATCGGGCCTTTCCAGCCGCAGAAATTATGCAATCCCCCCGCTTTCTCTATCACCTCCATTCCCGGCCTTAAATACATGTGATATGTATTGGCGAGTATAATCTGTATGCGCATTTTTTCCAGATCCTGAAATGACATTGATTTAACGCTTCCCTGTGTTCCCACCGGCATAAAAACAGGCGTATCAATAATGCCATGGGCTGTCTTCAGGGTGCCTGTTCTGGCGCCGCTGCTTCTGTCTTTTTTATTTAACCTGAATTTAAACATAATCAGCCACCGATACCCGATGTCACTCAATTATAAACATTGAATCGCCGTATGAATAAAACCTGAACCGTTCTTTAACAGCCAGCTCATAAGCGTCCATCACCGTTTCACGCCCGGCCAGCGCGCATACAAGCATAAGTAATGTCGAACAGGGCAGGTGAAAATTTGTAACCATATTTTTAACGACCCTGAATTTGTACCCGGGATAAATAAAAAGATCGGTCCCGGAACCGCCGGATTTGAGCTTTACCCCGTCATATGCGGATTCAAGCGCCCTGACCACGGTGGTGCCGACCGGTATCAACCGCTTATTCCGGGATAGATGTTCATTAATGAGGGCGGATCCCTCTTCGGAAATAAAATATTTCTCAGGATGCATTTTGTGTTCTTCGATGTTTCCGGTTTTCACAGGCTTAAAAGTCCCCACACCCACGTTTAAAGTCAATTCTACAACTTTTACTCCAAGTTTCTTTATTTTTGATAAAAGCTCTTCCGTGAAATGAAGCCCTGCGGTCGGAGCCGCTACAGCCCCCTCTTCTTTTGCAAAAACAGTCTGATAATCCAGTTTATCCCGCGCTTTTCCCGAATCATCATTCCTTTCAATATAAGGAGGAAGGGGCATTTCCCCGTATTTTTCCATTATTGCTTCCGCGGAAATGTCGGGGAAAGAAAGTTCATAAAACCCGTTATTAATATTCTCAACCTGAACGGTAGCCTTATCCATGATACTCAGTATAGTTCCCTTTTTTAATCTTTTTCCGGGTTTTGCCAGCGCAATCCATCTGTTATTTTCTGTCTTTTCAGAAAGCAATATTTCTATGTCTGAACCCGTCGGATATTTTTTAGCCATAATACGGCAGGGCAAAACTTTTGCGTTATTGACAACCAGAAGGTCGTCTTCGTTTAAAAAATCCCCGATTTCCCGGAATTTTAATATCTTATCTACCCCTTTACCCCTCTTTAATATCATCATCCTGGAATCAGAACGGCATATTTCCGGGTGCTGGGCTATCAATCCGGGGGGCAATTCATAATAAAATTCCGAAGTTTTCATTTTATGTGTTTTTAATAGATTTTTTTAATGCCCGCGCCGGGATAGTAATACAGAAGTATGGATTTATAATTCCACCCTCTTGCCGCCAGTTCCCGCGCGCCGTACTGGCACAACCCGACTCCATGCCCGTGCCCCCTGCCCGAAAAATAGAACCTGTCTCCCCTTTTTACAACCTTGAATCGGCCGCTTTTCACATTTTCCGGCCCTACAATATTCCTGAACCGGGCAATCCTCAATTTCGTATCCCCGCCGGCATGAAGGATTCCGACCTCGGTAATCCTTGAACCGTACCGGCTCTTTTTACAGGGGTATATTCTTATTATTTCACCCGAATTTATATTTTTTTCCGCGAGTTTGTCCCGCAGTTTATCCGAAGATATCGAGTAATTCCACGAATAATCAGGGGCTTTATCACAATAACCGCAGCGCACCGCTTCAGGAAAATCATCCTTGAAATTCACCCATACATTATAAGGCACTTCCGTATATCCGCCGCATACCGTAGCAAAGTATGCGCAAAGTATCTTATTCTTATATGTCAGTACCTGCCCGCGAGTCGCGTCAATCGCGTAATCGGTCCTTTTATCCTCGGTTTCTGCGCCTCTGTACAGTTGTGAAGAAACATTGCTTAAATCATAAGGGGCCCCTTTATTATTGATTACATGATATAACGCGTACGAGCGCGAAGCTATCGCCTGCGCTTTCAGCGCTTCGCTCTCCCAATACGGAAAGACTTCATTGGGCACAACCCCTTTTAAGTAATCCTCGAGTTCCAGTATATTGACGATATAGATGCTGAATCCGCTCCCGGCCGGAAACCTTTCTACTTTGATTTTCCCCCTCAGCCATTCTCCGTCGAGGTTAATATTACCGCCGGAAACAAAATAAAGTATATTTCCCCTGTACTTTTTCCTGTTGATTACTATGTCCCGGCCCGGAAACCTGACTTTTATTTTTTCCCCGGCTTCCGCTCCGCCTATCTTTTCCCCGCGCTCATTTTCTATTGCCATCGGGGAATCTGAATACAGGGTGAAGGAGTTAATGTCCTTGTGGATCAATACCCTGACATAAACAGGAGCCTTTAATCTTGCCGCCATGCCCGTCAGAAAAATACAGGCGGCGCAGAAAAATACAAAAAATAAGGTAAAAAATATTTTTTTCATCTCTTATGAATCAGCCACAGGACAATGGATATAATTATCGAAAGCAGGATACACGTGCTAACGGGGAAATAAAAAGTAAAATTCTCTCTTTTGATATGGACGTCGGCGGGAAGTTTCCCCAAAAACGGGATCTTATCCGAATAAGACAGTATTATTCCGAATACAATAAGGCATATCCCTATGATAATCGTTGTCCTGGAGAATATCCGCAGGTCCATGTCAGGCTTTTTTTCCAAACCTTTCTTTTTCGCTGAAGAGGCAGCCGCAGTATTGCTGTTTGTATATGTTTAATTGCCCGGTAATGCGCCAGTGATCCTTCCATCCCGTCCTGAAATCTTCATAAAAAAACCTTATACCGGAATTTTCCGAGCTGGATTCACAGACCGCCCTGATTTTTTCATGATCCTGCTTATGGCTTATAAGCAGAGTGGTCGTAAAGTTGTTTATACCCAATTCCCCCGCTTTTTTAACGGTTGCCTCTATCCTATGTGTATAACAGGATAAACACCGGTCATCCATATTCTTTAATGCCGATGAAAACCATTCAGAGAGATTATATTCTCCGAAACCGGATAATTTGACATTATAATTGTCGCACACTGTTTTGAGAGCCTCATAACGTTTGACATATTCCTGATAACCATGGATATTGGGATTAAAAAAATAGCATGTTACTTTATATTTTTTTGACAGAAGCTGTTCGATAGGATATGTAGCGCAGGGCCCGCAGCATGCATGCAGCAATATTCTCATCAGAAAAGCTCGTCATGTTGATTATTCTTATCCTTAAGGCCTAAATGCCTGTAAGCGGAAGCGGTGACTTTTCTCCCGCTCGGCGTTCTTTTCAGGAACCCCTGCTGTATTAGATAAGGCTCATAAACTTCTTCAATGGTTTCGGCTTCCTCACCCACGGCAACCGCTATGGAATTAACGCCTACGGGCCCGCCGTTGAATTTACACCCTATCGTTTCAAGTATTTTTTTATCCATATCGTCCAGCCCTTTATCGTCAATACCGAGTAATTTCAATGCTGTCACGGCAATTTCGGCGGTAATCTTTCCGTCGGCGCGGACCTGGGCGTAATCCCTGACCCGTTTTAAAAGCGCGTTAGCTATGCGGGGCGTGCCTCTGGACCTTACCGCGATTTCCCTGGAACCTTTCTTATCGGCATCAACGGACAATATTTTTGAAGAACGATTGACTATTCTTTCGATATCATCGAAGTTGTAGTAATCCAGGCGTTCCGATATTTCAAACCTGGCGCGCAAAGGCGCTGATAAAAGCCCCGCGCGTGTTGTGGCTCCGATGAGAGTAAATTTCGGCAAATTCAGCCTTATGGACCTTGCTCCGGGCCCCTGATCTATCAATACATCTATCCTGAAATCTTCCATCGCGGAATACAAATATTCTTCAACTACATGATTCAACCTGTGTATTTCGTCTATAAAGAATACAGAACCTTCTTCAATATTGCTCAAAATACCCGCAAGGTCACCCGGTTTTTCTATTACAGGGCCTGATGACGTTCTTATCTCCACCCCCATCGCATCGGCGATAATATACGCCAGCGTGGTTTTGCCAAGCCCCGGAGGACCGGAAAACAGAATATGGTCTACGGATTCCCCTCTTTTAGAAGCCGCTTCTATCGCCACCGAAAGCCTCTCCTTGGCTTCTTTCTGCCCGATAAAATCATCCATTTTCAAAGGGCGCAGTTTATTTTCAAACTGTTCATCCGGCTTATGTATAACTTCATCAAATATTTTTTCGCTCATCCTATTTCTTCTCTTTCAATGATTCCCTCAGGATATCTTCCAGTCCGGCTTCTGTCCCGGCTTTCCTGTACGCGGATTCTACAGCCCTGACGGCAAATTTAGTTTCGAATCCCAGTGATATCATCGCGTTAACCGCGTCTGTAAGCAGATTCTGTTTCTCCGAATCACCCGCGCCTCTTACCGTATTCCTGTTTTCAAAATAATCAATTTTCCCGACCTTGCTTTTCAATTCAACTATCATTCTTTCGGCTGTCTTCTGTCCCACCCCGTGGATGGATGACAGCACAGACGCATTCTCTGTTTTAAGCGCAGACAACAGCACGGCGGGGGTAACCCCGTTTAAAACGGATATCGCGACTTTCGGGCCGATGCCTGAAACAGACACAAGCAGCCTGAAAAGATGTTTTTCCTGCAGGGTTGAGAAACCATAAAGGCTGATATCGTCTTCCCTTACAATAGTGCAGATATACAATTCGGCCTGCCTGTCCGAAGCGTGAGACCTGCTTATGCCCTCGTAAGTGCTCAAAGTTATCCTGACTTCATATCCTACCCCGTTTACATCCAGAAGCGCCTGAACGGGGTCAACTTTAATTATTTTTCCTTTTAGATAACCTATCATATATGAATATTATATCCTTTTGCTCATGTTAACGCGATTGGAAATATTGTTGCAATGGCATATGGCAATCGCAAGCGCATCCGTAATATCACGGGACTTGGGAACCGCCTTCAATCCCAGAATAAGCCTTACCATTACGGCAACCTGCTCTTTGCCGGCAATACCCCTTCCGGTCACCGACTGCTTAATATCTTTCGGCTGATATTCATATATCGGGATATCGTGTTTTGCCGAACAGAGCACAACTATGCCCTTTGCCTGTCCGAGTTTTAAAGCGGAAGAAACATTTTTAAACACAAACTGCCCTTCGATCGCTATAGAATCAGGCTTATAATCTTTTATGATTTCTTCCAGCCTGTTGAAAATCTGCAGGTATCTAAGAGAAAGTTTTGATGCGCTTTTAGTCCTGATAAAATCGTAGAACACAGGTTTAAATTTATTGCCCTGAAAATCAATTATTCCAAAACCTGTTAATACGGTTCCGGGATCTATGCCCATTACACGCATAATCAATGAATTTTAACCGTTTTCAAATTTTTCTATTTCCTCGGAGGATATGTCAAAATTAGAATAGACATTCTGGACATCATCATGATCTTCCAGCGCATCTATCAGAGATAAAACCGATTGAGCTTCCGATCCCTGCACCTTTATATACGAGGACGGCAGAAAAGTGAGGCTTGAGGTCTCAACGTCATATTTGCAGGTTTCCAGTAACTTTCTCAACTTTTCAAAATTTTCAGGGGGAGCGGTTATTTCAAATATATTATTCTCTTCATCAAAGGCAATATCGTCAACACCCGCGTCTATCACCTGCTCCATGATATTCTCTTCTTCTTTTTTTTCCGCTTTTACGCCGAAATAAGCCTTTTTGTTAAACATCCACGCAACAGCGCCGGCCCCGGCCATACTTCCGTTTTTTTTAGATAATATCGACCTTATTTCCGAAGTCGTCCTGTTCTTATTATCGGTAAGCGCGTCCACCATAATTGCTACACCGCCGGGGCCATAGCATTCATAAACAGTTTCCTCATATGACACGCCCGGCAGTTCTCCCGTCCCTTTTTTTATCGCCTTTTCAATATTGTCCTGAGGCATATTGGCCTCTTTCGCCGCAAGCAGCACCGTCCTCAGCCGGGGGTTCATAACAGGGTCGCCTCCTCCCACCTTTGCGGCAACCGTAAGTTCTTTGCTTATCCTGCTGAAAACTTTCCCTCTCTTGGCGTCTATCGCAGCTTTTTTATGTTTTATGCTGTTCCACTTTGAATGACCGCTCATAAAATACCCGTCTTCCCCTATTTTTCCCCGTCCGGCTTTTTGCTCTCATCAATCACTTTCTGCGAAATATGCGCGGGGACTTCCTCGTAATGGGAAAAATCTATCGTAAAAGTCCCTCTGCCGCCTGTCATAGACCTTAGTTCCGTGGAATATCTGAAAATCTCTGATTGAGGGACCTGCGCTTTGACTTTTTGAAGTATGCCCGCCGGTTCCATTCCGACAATACGCCCTCTCTTTGCATTTAAATCTCCGGTAATATCCCCCATATAATCGCTGGGGATAACCACTTCGATATTCATAATCGGCTCAAGCAAAACCGGCCTGGCCTTCAGAAAAGCATCCTTAAAAGCCTTTGAACCGGCAATTTTAAACGCCATTTCAGATGAGTCCACTTCATGGTATGAACCGTCATAACATCTGGCGCAGAAATCCACAATAGGATAACCGGCTAAAATACCTTCGACCATAGACTCCCTTATGCCTTTTTCAATAGCCGGAAGATAATTCCTGGGAATAGAACCTCCGACAATCTCGTCAACAAATTCAAAGCCCTTAGCTCTTTCACGGGGTTCGATTTTGAGATAGACTTCGCCGTATTGTCCTTTGCCTCCGGATTGCTTCTTATATTTTTCATGTCCTTCCGCGGACTTTTTAATGGTCTCCTTATACGCTACTTTGGGAACGGAAAGAGTTGCTTCCACATTAAATTTATGTTTCACGCGGGCCATGGCAATTTCAATATGCAGATCTCCCATGCCGGATATTATCAGTTCCTTGGTATCCTGATTCCTCTCAATCTTTAAAGTAGGGTCTTCTTCCGCGATCTTATGCAGGCCGGCTCCGATTTTTTCTTCATCCCCTTTCGCTTTGGCATAAACCGCATATGAAACCAGCGGTTTGGGAAAAATAATCGGGGGAAGGTTCACCTTACCGGTAAAATCAGATAATGTGTTGTTTACATGCGTGTTCTTTAATTTTGACACCGCCATAATATCGCCGGGCCCGGCTTCAGATACCGAAATCTGCTCTTTGCCTTTGATTATATATATATGCGCGATTCTTTCTTTCCCCCCGTTTGCGGCGTTAAGGGCTTCCGAATCAGCCTTTAAAGTGCCCGAATAAACTCTGAAATAAGTAAGTTGACCGACATAAGGATCTGTTATGGTCTTGAAAATAAAAGCGCTTAAACGGGCCTGGGCTTCGGGCAGAATTTCTTTTTCTGAAATTTTTGCCGGCTTTAAATCAGCGGGCGAGGGGAAATATTCGACAATAAAATCAAGGATTTCTTCCGTTCCTATCTCCTTGTCGGCGCTGCCGGAAAGCACGGGAACAACCATCCCTTTCACTATAGCTTTCTTCAAGGCTGATTTAAGTTCTTCATCCGATATCCCGCCGTGTTCCAGATACTTCTCCAGAAGCGCGTCATCGCTTTCCGCGACCGCCTCTATCAGATTTTCCCTGTACTGCGCCGCATTTCCTTTAAGCGGACCTTCCGGTAAATCCGGCTTGCCGCCGCTTATGATATTTACTACGGCGCTTATTCCGCCTTCTTTGATCACAGGGACTATAACCGGAACACATTTTTTTCCAAATGTTTTCACTATCTCGTTATAGGTCTTTGAAAAATCGGTATGTTCTTTATCCAGCCTCGAAATGTATATGAGTTTCCCCATTCCGTATTTTTCCGTCTCATCCCAGGTTCTATGAGTGCCGACTCCGATTCCGGTTGAAGAATCGACCACAATCACAGCCGAATCGGCTACCCTTACAGATGCCGTTACTTCTCCGAAAAAATCCGCGTAGCCGGGAGTGTCTATAAGGAAAATGCTGCGGTTTTTCCATGTCAGGTGAAGAGGCGCCGCGAATATGCTTATTTTTCTCTCTTTTTCTTCTTCCGTATAATCCGATATGGAAGAACCGTTGTCAACCCTGCCAAATCTGGAATTTTCCCCCGACTTATGCATCATTGAGTCAACCAGTGTTGTTTTACCGCATGTGCCATGCCCCAAAACCACAAAGTTTCTCGTATCAGCAATTCCAAATTTCTCCATGACCAGCTCCATTTTTTTTATTAAAGAAGAACAAACAATATTCAAAAAATCTAACAAAGGGAATACATCTTTACAAGAAAAATTTTCTAAGAAACGATCCACTTCAGCCCGGCGTCAATAAAACGGTCTATCTCGCCATCCATTACAGCGCCTGTATTTGAAGTCTCTACGCCGGTCCTGTGATCTTTGACCAGCGAATACGGGTGAAAAACATATGACCTGATCTGGCTTCCCCACTCAATTTTTTTCTTTTCTCCTCTTCTCCGGGACAGCTCCTCCTCTTTTTCTGATAAATATTTTTCATACAGCCTTGACTTTAATATTTTCATGGCATTTGCCTTGTTCTTATGCTGTGACCTGTCTTCCTGGCACTGGACCGCTATGCCCGTGGGGATATGCGTGATCCTGACGGCCGAATCGGTTTTGTTGACATGTTGCCCCCCTGCTCCCGAAGCCCTGTATGTGTCAATGCGAAGTTCGTCGGGATTGATGTCTACTTCTATATCATCGTCGACTTCAGGAATCACATCAATGGAAGCAAATGAGGTATGCCTTCTTTTATTCGCATCAAAAGGTGAAATCCTCACAAGGCGGTGAACTCCGGACTCCACTTTAAGAAAACCATAGGCGTACATGCCCGAGGCGATCAGTGTTATGCTTTTTATGCCGGCTTCATCACCGGGCTGAAAATCCAGTGTCTCAAGTTTAAAGCCCTTGTGTTCACACCATCTTGAGTACATCCTGTACAACATTTCCGCCCAATCACACGCCTCAGTGCCTCCGGCGCCCGAATGTATTGTAATAATCGCATTTTTAGAATCGTCCGGAAGGCTCAACAATCCCGCAAATTCCAGCCTATCGACACATGATTCAAGCTCCCGCAGAGACCTGTTCAAATCTTCACTTAACGATTCGTCCCCGGAATACAGTTCAATAAACCCTTCTAAATCCTTTAAATCCTTTTCAGCCCTTTCCAGCGGCTCTATAATATTCTTTAATTCTTTTATCTCCCTTAAAACCCTCTTTGCATTCGGCTGATCCAGCCAAAAATCAGATTCCGCCATCTTTGATTCGAAGTCCCCGAGCTTTATTTTCTTGTTATCGACGTCAAAGATAACCTCTCATTTGAAGAACACGGTTTTTTACATTATTAAATCTTTGATTTAACTCTGATTGCATTATATACTCCTTCCCAATAAGTTATGAATTTTTGTTTTTGTCATCAAAGATATTAAAACAACAAAAGACGCATAGGCGACAAGGTCGCCGGTCTTATTATAAAAAGTTCTGCTGTTTTTGGTTATTTCATCCATTTTAAGTTCTACAAACAAGATATCCGGCTGAAAAAGCACTCCCTTTGAACTTCCGGCTACCCTTGTTATTATACCCGACCTGTCTATAAAACAGGTGAGACCTGTATTTGCACATCTAAGCATGGGCACATCATTTTCGATACACCTCATCGAAGAGGAAAGCGCATGCAGGAACGGGGCCGACGTGTATCCGTACCAGGCATCATTTGTGATATTTACGATAAAAGCAGCGCCTTTAGACACATAGTCTCTGCTTATAGACGGGAATAAATCTTCATAACAGATGGTGACGCCGAATTTGCATGGACCGTTTACCCTGCTTGACGCATCCTGTAAATCAAAAATACTGTGTGACAGACCCCTGCTGAATCCTTCGCCTATGGGAGATAAGTTTTTCAAAAAATAAAATACTTTTGATAACGGCACATATTCCCCGAAGGGCACCAGCTGGCGCTTATCGTAAGTCTGGATTTTTTCCCCTTTTTCTGAATACAGGACAGCCGAATTGAAATATCTTTTTTCCCCGTTCTCGTATCGCGAAGTCTGGATGCCTATAAGTAATGCGGTGTTTATCTGCGAAGATACAGACTGAATAAATTCCTCTATTTCTTCATTATCGGGTATTATTCCAGGCAAAGATGATTCCGGCCATATTATCAGCTCGGGGAATCTCAATGCCGCGTTAACAGTCAGGTCCCTGTATCTTTCGAGAATGTAATCTTTGGAATTCCTGTCCCATTTTGTGTTCTGAGGTATCGAGGGTTGGATTAAAGCTATTTTTATATAGTCTCCGGAGAATTTATTATCCCTGCTATCCGGAAGTTCGCGATACAATAAAAGAAACGAGATTATCGCGCCCGCAATAACTATAAACCTCAATGACAATCTTGCCTTCTTTTCGAAAACAAAAACCGCTATGCATGCCAACAGCGCAAGATAAAAAGATATGAGGCAGACGCCTCCGCATGCCGCCAGCCATGAAAAACCCGCCCCGGCGTCAAAAACATTCCCTGCCAGCATCCACGGGAATCCCATATTGCCGGAACTTCTTATGTATTCAACAGACACCCATAAAAAAGGATAAAAAAATATTCCGTATAACTTATACCGTTCCGAGATTTTTTTTGCCAATATACTGAAAACCCCGATAAAGCAGGCCTGATAAAAAATTAAGACGCAGGCCGCGGGCAGGGAAACGAATTTTACAAACCACAGCAAAGGCGTGAAGTAAAAAATGCCTGCGATAAGCCCGTAGAAAAAAACATATTTCGATAATGACGCCGCTTTTATAACAAAAAAAAGCAGGGCCAGACCCGCCACTATGGCAAAGCGGTGCCTGACAGGATAATAAGCCGTATAGATAATTGTTCCCGAAAGAGCCGCTAATGCGGCTAAAATAACGGGAGAGTAAAAAACTTTGAACTTCATTACAGGGAATTAGCTCCGCAGCATTTCTTGTATTTTTTACCGCTTCCACAGGGGCAGGGGTCATTTCTTCCGACTTTGATACCTTCCCTCCTCACGGTAGCCGCTTTATTCATAATATTAGGATTCCCCGAAGCGCCGGCCGGTTCGGAAGATTCATTTCCGGAGGAAGGGGGATTCAGATTAAAGGATTTTATTTCTTCATGCTTATAGGACCTGGGAAGGTTTTTTATGAATTCATCCATTTTTCCCGGCTGCATGGTGGTTCTGAATAAAGAAGCGGCTATCCGCTGGTTAATGTTAGCCATCATTTCCGAGAACATGGCATAGGCTTCTTTGCTGTATTCCCCGAGAACAAAATTCTCGCCGGTCGCCGCATACGCGCGCATGTGTATGCCGTGCCTCAGATCATCCATATTATACAAATGCGATTTCCACATATTATCTATGGTATTGAGCATGACAAATTTGATTAAAACGGAGACTTCTTTCTCTCCCTCGATTTCTTTCTTCAGTTCAAGGACCCTTTTTACCCTGTCATCTATAATATCCGCTATGGCATCCGGATCATTTCCCGCGCCCATTATGGGCTGCGCTTCAAGGTTAACGGGCAATATATTATTTACCCATCTTATAAACTCATAAGGGCTGGGTTCGGACAATTCGTTATACAACTGGCAGTACTCGGCGGTTTTTTCCCTGATTAAATCATAAACAATACTCAAATAATATTTTTCGGGGTCCTGAGAAAACAATATCTGCATCCTGTTCTCATAAATAACTTCTCTCTGCTTATTCAGCACATCGTCAAACTCAAGGGTATGCTTTCTTATGTCGAAATTCCGCTGTTCAACTCTTCTCTGCGCATTTTCTATGGACCTGTTAAGGAGAGGATGCGCCAACTCCTGTCCTTCTTCCATTCCCATCTTTTGAAGGATGGATGATATCCTGTCGGAACCGAACAGTCGCATCAGGTCATCCTCCAGCGAAGCAAAAAATTGCGAACTGCCCGGATCCCCCTGCCTCGCGCACCTGCCTCTAAGCTGACGGTCGATCCTTCTTGATTCATGCCTCTCCGTGCCTAACACAGCAAGGCCGCCTTTTTCCGCTATGCCTTTACCGAGTTTAATATCGGTTCCCCTTCCCGCCATGTTGGTTGCTATGGTCACGGCGCCCGGCATACCGGCGCGCTTTATTATCTCCGCCTCTTTCTGATGGTATTTCGCGTTCAAAACTTCATGGGGCACGTTCCTTCTTTTCAGCATCCTGCTTAAAAGCTCCGATACCTCAACGGAGATTGTCCCGACAAGGACAGGCCTGTTTTCTTCCTTGTTTAACCTGGCTATTTCCTCGATTATCGCGGCGTATTTCTCTCTCTTTGTCCTGTATATAACATCATTATCGTCTTTGCGCGCGCACGGCTTGTTGGTGGGCACCACTGTTACATCAAGCCCGTATATATGGTTGAATTCTTCAGCTTCGGTTTCGGCAGTTCCCGTCATTCCCGCGAGTTTATCGTATAATCTGAAATAATTCTGTATTGTTATAGTCGCGTAAGTCTGGGTCTCTCTTTCAATCTTGACTTTTTCTTTTGCTTCCAGGGCCTGATGAAGACCGTCGCTGAACCTTCTTCCGGGCATCATCCTTCCCGTAAATTCATCGACAATGACGACCTTGTTGTCCATAACTATATAATCAACATCTTTTTCAAATAAGGAATATGCCCGCAGCAACTGGTTTATATTATGGATTTTCTCGGATATTTCTTCGTAATGCCTTTCTATCTTTGCTTTAAGCCCGGCTTTCGTTTTCTCGTCCATGGAACTGTCTTCGTCTATCTCCTGGCATTTAGTGATTATATCGGGGATTATATATTCATCCTCCCCTCCGGCGCTTAACTCCAAACGCCCTTTTTCGGTTAATTTTATATCATGCCCTTTTTCATCAATGTTAAAAAACAAATCTTCCAAAACCCTTATCTCGGCTTCTTTTTTCAAATCCGACCTTAACTCCAGATCGGTTCTTTCAAGAAGTTTTCTTATTTCCGCTTTTTCCATCATTTTTAAAAACTGCCTGTTCTTGGGAGACCCTCTGCTTACTTTGAATAACTTTAAACCCGTATTCATTAAATCCGTTTCACCCGCCGCCATGGAATCTTTTACCTCTTTCATAAGCCTGTTACATAACATGGATTGGGTTTGATACAGCTGTTCAACTTTCGGACGCAGGCTGTCATATTTATGAGTCGAGACACTGGAAGGGCCGGAAATAATCAGGGGTGTTCGCGCTTCATCTACAAGTATGCTGTCCACTTCGTCGATAATCGCAAAAAAATATCCTCTCTGCACAATATCATCGGCGGATGTCGCCAATCCGTTATCCCGCAAATAATCAAATCCGAATTCACTGTTTGTGCCGTAAGTTATGTCACGCTGATACTGCACCTTTTTTTCATCGGGAGTCATGCCGTTCTGGATACAGCCGACGGTTAAACCGAGAAACTCATATATTTTCCCCATCCATTCGCTGTCGCGCCGGGCAAGATAATCATTTACGGTAACCAGATGCACATTTTTTCCGAAAAGCGCATTTAGATATAAAGGCATTGTAGCAACCAGGGTTTTACCCTCACCCGTAGCCATCTCCGCTATTTTACCCTGATGAAGGACAATAGCGCCGAGAAGCTGAACGTCAAAGGGAACCATATCCCACTCTATTTCATGGCCGCAGACATTGAATTTTCTGCCTAAAAGCCGGCGGCATACATTTTTCACAGCCGCATAAGCTTCAGGAAGGATAGGGTCTAAAACAGACCTGTAAATGCCGTTGATCCTGGACTTAAGTTCTTTTTTGTCTTTCTGGTCGAAAGTCGATGACAACCTGTCTTTTAATTCGCCGATTTTCGGCTGCAGGTTGTTATCCTCTATCTCTTTTTTAATCCTCTCCCTGAAATCGGCGGTTTTTGCGCGGATTTCATCATCGGAAAGAGACTGATATTCCTTATCGCACCTGTTTATTTCGTCTATTACAGGAGATAGTTTTTTCAAATCCCTTATATTTTTCGAACCGAATATCTTATGTAATATAAGCGAAAACATATTGCCTCTTTATCATAAATGAACAGTGAGTATATCAACTCTTTTTCGGTTTTTCAAGATTAAGTTAGTTGTAAGTGTTAAGTTTTGAGTTTTGATTTTAAATTCGTAATTTCCTTCTGTATCCGCGCCGCGCCTTTCCCGCTTATTGAAAGTTTATCCGCAATTTCCGCGGGATCGGCCTTCAGGATGCCGTTCAGGGTCTTAAAATAATTCAGAAGCTTTTCCTGTCTCACCGGGCCCACTCCTTTTATCCTCCGGAGCAGTGAACTGAACATCGTTTTGCCGCTTATTTTTCTTTGATAACCGATAGCGCACCTGTGGGCTTCATCCCTTATCCTCTGGAAGAACTTTAATACCGGGCTGTCTCCGGGAATCCTGACGGGGAATTTACGGCCCGGCAGATATATTTCTTCAAATCTCTTTGCAAGCGCCATCACGGGTATGCGATTCAACCGCAGGGAGCTGAGACTCCGCATTGCATAATCAAGCTGTATTTTACCGCCATCAACCATAATAAGGTCAGGCAGTTTCTTGTGTTCTTCAAGCAATCTTTTATAACGCCTGAAGACCATCTCCTTTATCATGGAGAAATCATCTTTTGAATTAACATCGCTTATGATAAATCTCCTGTAGCTCTTTTTATCCGGGAGGCCTTTCACAAACCTGACCATGGAACCGACAGCATGCCTGCCCAGGGAAAAAGAAGCATCGAAAGCTTCAATCACATTGACATCCCGTTTTATCTCCAGTATCTTTTTCAGGTCTTCATTCTCCTTTTCGGAAAAAGACGGGTAAAAACTGAGTTCATGATATCTTCCGGAGGACCCTATGACCGTTTTCACCGCATTTATACAATCCCTGACATATGCCGCCTTTTCATAATCAAGCGCGGCCGACGCCGATTTCATTTCCGAATACATAATCTTCAGAAGCCGGGCGCTTTTTCCCCGGAGGACCATACACAGCTTCCCGACCCTTTTATTATATTCCCCGCGGGAAACCATCCCTATACATGGGGCGTCACAAATACCTATTTTCCGGTATAAGCAATGTTTAAATTCATGCGCGCCCGGCAATGTAAAATTACAACTTCTCAACCTGAACCTGGTTTTGAGATATTTTACGGTTTTTCTCAGAAGCCTTACATCCGTAAAAGGCCCGAAATATAAATTTGAATCCCTTACCTTTTCTCTTGCGATTTCCACTCCGGGCAATTTATCATTCACGCTTACCTTTATATACGGATAACTTTTATCATCCTTCAGAAGCATGTTGTATTTCGGCATATATTGTTTGATTAATCTGCTTTCAAGGATCAAAGCTTCCGCTTCGGTGCCTGTAACTATATAGTCCGCGCTGTAAACTTCGCCTACAAGAGACAGGGTCTTTCCATCAAGTTTCCGGGAATCCGCAAAATACGACCTGATTCTTTTCCGCAGGACAGCGGCTTTCCCGATATAGATAATCCTCCCGGATTCATCTCTCATACGGTAAACTCCGGGATGCGGGGGAAAATCGGAAATAATGGATTTCAGGCGCTTATTCATTTTCTTTTTAAAGATTTTATTACATCTTCAAGCTCTTTAATTCTCATTATGCGGGCCAGAAGAAAAACAACAGCCAAAGCAACGCCGAAAGGCAAAAAAACATTTATGAATTTTACCGTGATGCCAGCCGCTCCGCCTTCAAAGTATACCAATGCTTTATACACGGCAATACCGGATAACCCCATCAGGGAACCCAGAATAATATTTTTGCAAACATGCTTAAGCATCAAAGGATAATCTATCTGCCCGATTTTTTCCCTTATCTTATAAAAAAGCAGGAACATATTTATGAAAGCCGAAATCGAGGTGGCTAACGCCAGTCCGGCATAAGACATGGGGACTATAAGTATTAAGTTCAAAACCACATTGGATATCAAGGATATAGAGGCGCACCTGACAGGGGTACCCATATCCTTCATCGAATAATAAACTCTTACAAGAATAATACAGGAACCGTAAGCAAGCATGCCGACCGAGTACGCGACCAGCGCAAAATAAGTGGGCATTGTCGAACCGTTCAGGCTGAACCTGCCGTACTCGAATAACAGTTTTATTATGGGAACACCCAGCGCAATCAACCCGAATCCCGAACACAACATTATAAAAGTAATCTGTCTTAAAGTATATACCAGCGAGTTTCTTAACCCGGCGATATTTTTTTCAGCGGCTAATTCGGAGAAATGAGCGAAAGCGACTGTCGAAACAGATACCGCAAAAATACCTATGGGAAGCTGGTATAACCGTGTCGCCGCATACAGATACGATATCGGGCCGTCACCCAGCCATGAAGCCAAAAACTGGTCTACAAGAAGGTTTATCTGCGTAACACCTAATCCCCAGGCCGCCGGACCCATAAGCAGCAAAACCTTTTTTACCCCTTTGTTTTTTAAGGGGTTCCCGAAAGAAAACCTAACATCGGAAAACCGGAAAGCGGGTATCTGGATAAGAACCTGCAGAATTACACCCGCAATAACACCTATTGCCAGTCCGTAAACCATATCAGTCTGCAACGGGCCTAAAACCGGACATATAAAAACAGCAGCCGCAATAAATGCGATATTCTGGACCGCGGGCCCGAAGGCAGGCAGGAAAAAATGTTTCTTGGCATTAAGTATCCCTGCGAAAAGAGATGCCAGTCCGATAAAAAGAAGAAAAGGGAAAAGGGCTCTTGTAAGTCCCACAGCTAATTTCATTTTCGCCGGGTCATGGACAAAACCCATTGCGAATATACGCACAATAAGAGGGCTGAATACGACACCGGCTAAAGTCACAAAAGATAATATGCCGGTAAAAACAATAAAAAGAGAGCCCGCAAGCTCCTCCTGCTCCTTCTTTGTCTTGTTTTTAAGCCATTCAGAAAAGACAGGGATAACACCCGAACTTAAAGCTCCCTCGGCAAACAGCCTTCTTAATGTGGAAGGTATGCGCAAGGCAACAAAAAAAGCGTCTGTAATCCAGGGATCGAAAAATTTAAATACAAATATTTCCCTGACAACGCCCAACACCCTGCTGAATACAGTTGCCGCGCCGATTATAACGACATTTTAGCGAAATGGTGTTTTTTCATCAATTATCATTTCCGATTTCGAAAACTAATTTAATTCTTGACAAGCACAGGCTCTTTTATTAAATTACCATATCTTTGCAAAGACAGATTATAACATAACTTTATGGAGGTTAGATAAATATGCCAAATATCAGTTCCGCGAAAAAGAGAATGCGCAACAGCGAAAAAAAACGCCTTAAAAACAAGGCCACGAAATCTTCTATTAAAACGCTTTCTTCGAAAGCAATAAAACTTTACCAGGAAGGCAAAAAAGATGAAGCATTAAAAATATTCAAAGCCGTTTCATCTGTAATAGACAAAGCTTCCTCCAGGGGAATAATCCACAAAAACACGGCGGCCCATAAAAAATCAAATCTGTCCAGGCTGTTTAAATAAGCTGCGTTTTGCCCGGTCGCATTGCCGGGCAATGTTTATTTTATTCAAGCCCGGCAGAAATCAATCAGCATTTTTTCGATAATTACCTTAACTGTCCTGTCATCATTTTTTCTTACAGACATCAGAATCCCGGGGAAGGATTTAATTATACCGATTAAAGCGGGCAGGTCATATTTCCCGGATTCCCTGAATATCCTGTCTATTTTCCATTTATCCTTCCTGTTATTCAGTTTCAATATCAGGGACATGTCATCAACTGATATTTTCTTCTGTATTGTCAACTTTGCCAATATCAATTCAAGGATTTTTTTGTGTGTCACCATAATCAACCCTGCGGCATCCGGACCTTTAAAATCCATCTTCTGAAAAACAGACATGGCTTTGTTCATATTGCGCCCGACGATATTATTAACCAAATCCCAGAACTGGCCTTCGCCGCTTGACGCTATTTCATGCACATCGTCATCTCCTATAACAGGTTTTTCATAGGAATAAGTTATCAGTTTTTCTATTTCCATGTTCATTGTCCCGGAATTATCGCCTATTATTTCGGCCAGCGCGCCCGTTGCGGACGGCTGGATTTTTCTGCCATGTTTTTCCACCCTGCTTTTTATCCATTCCGGTAATTTCCATGATTTAACTTCGGGATAATGCTTAATACATTCTTCGCTTATATTTTTCAGGGAGGAAGATATAAGCCTGGGGAGATTTTCAAAAACAAACACTATGCAATTCTGCCGGAAAGGATTTTGTATATATGACAGAATCTGTTTAAAGCCGCCGGGGCCGTAATCATCACACGACCGGACAATAACCAGTTTCCTGTCGCCGAACAAAGTAACTGTTGAAATATCGCACAGAACGGTTTCAATGGATGTATCGCCGGCGGAATATACGGTTATATCTTTATCCGCGTCTCCGGTGAAATATTTCCTGAGGTCATCGAGGGCATCTTTAATCCGGACGGTATCCTTGCCGTAAACCAGATAAACAGGAAGGATTTGAGTCTCTCTTTTTTTCTTATCGGATATCATTCTGAGTAATTACCAGCGTTCAACTACTTTCTGGAGTATTTGCCTGGATATTCTTTCTGCCGCCCGCCACATAGAGGCTTTCTCCGATTCATAAATATCTTTGCTGATAATAACAGTCTGCTGTTCTCTTTCCAGAGGGATTGACCGTCTTTTTGAAGCGGGGATGTCGGGGTTAATAAAATAAGTGTTGTTCCCGCTTATTTTCAGATCTTTAAAAAGATAGTCTCCGGTTTTCTGGTCCATCAAATCGAATACCACGGTTATTTCCAGCTGATATTCGACAACTTCGCGATATTCATCTCCGGCAAATCTTTCGCCGGTCCTTTTCCATCCTGTTACGCGGCCTTTTAGGAGGAGGTCGGCATTTTTTTTGCCGGATACCATCAGTGAACCATCCCTTTGAAACTCCTCAATCACTGAATTTGTCAGATAACTTTCAATATCTTCCTGGTATGTCTCGTTCCTGAAGACGGGTATCGCGATCGTCCTATAATCATCTAATATCAATGAACCGGTTTTATAACCGCACCCCGACAGTAAAATTACCGTCATACAGCAGGCAAATATCAATTTCTGTCCCGGATTATATATCAATCGGAATTCTCCTCTGTTTGCGCTTCTCCTGTATCCTCATCGCTTCCGGCGGTTTCTTTCGTGTCGGGAGCCAATACATCCTTTACAGGGTTCGTAACTGTTTCAACCGCCCCTCCTACGGGTTCTGTTACCATTTCCACCGCTTCATCAAGAGGCATGGTTACCGATGTTTCCCGGCTATCAACTCCTCCGCCCATAAGCTTATTTTCTTTTTCAATTCTTTTCTCAACCGGTTCCTGCTGTTCCTCCATCTGCTTAAACCCGGCGGAAGAAAGTGTTCTCTTTGCCTTTTTAGACCATTTGGAATCAGGATACTGGTTCAGCAGAAGTTCATAGTATACTTTTGAAGATATGTAATTACCCTGTTTTTCATAAAAGACGCCGTTTCTATACAGTTCTTCGGCTTTCCTTTCTTCCAGTTCCGTTATAAGCTCTGCCGCTTTACCCATAAGATCGCTTTGAGGATACTTTTTCCTGAACTGATACAACTCTTTTATGGCATTATCCGTCGCTTCCTGATCATATTCAGGGCCTCTTGATTTGTCATACCAGCACATCCCGATATGAAATTTCGCGTCATCGGCGAATTCCGTGCCGGAATAAACTTCCAGGACTTTTTTGTAAGCCTCGATTGCCTTGTTGTAATCGCCTGTCTTCTGATAGGCTAAACCGGCTTTAAATTGCGCCTCAGGCGCAAGTTTTGAAAAAGGCGCCTGCTCGACGAGAAATTCAAATATTTCGGCGGCTTTGTCTGTCGCGCTGAGAATTTTAAATTTCCATAAGTATCTGCGTCTTCCGGCCAGAAAATCGTTTCCGATTTTATAAATATTATCTAATATATCGTCTACATGACCGTATGAAGGATATTTTTCAAGAATGGATTTATATCCCAGGAACGCATCATAATATTTGCCCGTTTTTTCATACATCCTCCCCATTGCCATCTGGCCCTCGGGAGCAAAAGCCGAACCCGGAAAAAATTTCGCCACCTTTTTATATTCTTCGGCCGCTTCCTTATATTCTTTTTTTTCCTCAAGGGAATGAGCGTATTCCATCTGAAGTTTTGCGCTTTTTTTCGGTTCCCATTTAGGATTGACGAATTTCCCCGACTCAGGGGTCCATATCCACGGAGCGGGAGAAAACGTGGGAACAGACAGCAGTATCAGCATAACTGTTATTCTATAACAATATCTCATCATTTTTTTACCTGTGTAATTATTTTTAAACAATAAAAAACTAAGTTATCTTATAGGAGGCCAATTTAAGTGTCAATAATAAAACCACACGCACCGTAATATTCGAATAAACAGCGGCTAAAATATCGTCAAGCATTATACCCAACGAGCCGTTTAAATGCTGCAACTTATTTATTCCCAAGGGCTTATATATATCAAAAAACCTGTTAGCGATAAAGCCGGTTATAATAGCGGTAAAAAATAACTTTTCGGGAATATCAATTAATAAAAAAACGATATAAACCGCCGCGATTTCATCGATAATAATACAACCCGGGTCTTTTCTATCCAGCATTTTTTCCGCTTTGCCGGAAACAAGAAAACCGGCGCAGAGCAATACAAAAAAACAGCCGCTGTTCAGGATGATATGGTCTTTCAATAAAAAAAATATTGCAAACCCGATTAAGGTTCCGACAGTCCCGGGAATTTTCGGAAAATACCCCGCTCCGAAAAACGTTGATATTATTATACTGGCCCGCCCGGCTATATTGTTTTTATTCATGTATGAACAGATTTCTGTTTTTCTTAAAATAAAAAAATCCCGACAGTACTGACAGAACCATTGCAATAAAAATCATAATATAAGATATAAAACCGAAATAATAATCTACCCTTGCATCCCACTTGAAAAATGAGGTCAGGATTTCTTTCGCCGAAAGAAAAAGAAGTATAACGGAGATAGCGGCGATCTGGGATATGATTTTATGTTTTCCCCCTCTTCCGGCGGGGATTACCTGTCCTTTCGATGCGGCCAGTAAGCGGAGGCCCGTAACAAAAAATTCCCTTCCGATGATTATGACTACCATCCATGCGGGAACATGTGTGTCTTTCAACTGCACAAATGTTATTAACGCGGCGGAAATCATTATTTTATCCGCGAGAGGGTCCATCAATTTTCCGAAATCCGTTACAATATTTCTATCTCTCGCTATCTTGCCGTCCAGATAATCAGTCATACATCCTATAACAAACAATAAAGTCGCCAACACGCCTTTTAGAGGCATCCCGGAAACCAGAACGGCCATAAATATGAAAGCGATGAATACCCGTGTTAATGTCAGCTTATTAGGCGTATTCATAACTGTTCAAACTCCGCGAATAATTCAAAATGAGAACCTTTTTTAACAGAAACATACGGCATATCCCCTTTATTCAACTTACCGCCCGACACGTTTACGACACAATCAATATCCGGAGCGTCCCATTGGCTTCTCGCAATATAACAATTATTTCTGCGGTTATATGAATCAATTATAACCCTGATTCGTTTTCCTGTTAACTTTTTATTTCTTCCGAAAGATATTTTTTTCTGGATATCCATCAATTCTTTATATCTTTCCGCGGCTTCGGATATTTTAACCCTGCCGCTTAAATCACAGGCGCCGGTCCCTTCCTCGGGCGAATAAATAAAAGATCCCATCCTGTCGAATTCCGCCGCCTTTATAAAATCTTTCAACTCATTATATATCTTTTTCGTTTCACCCGGGAAACCGACTATAAAAGTCGTCCTGAGTTTCAAATCCACGATTTTATTTCTGAGGGTATCAATCAGTTTAATGATTTCTTTTCCTGTTATTTTCCTGTTCATGGCGCGCAGAATACCGTCATTGATATGCTGCAGCGGGATATCCATGTACCTGCAAATCTTCTCCGAATCGGAAATTGCGGAAATGATACCGTCCGTGATATGGGCCGGATGCATATACATCAGCCTGATCCAGTTGATACCTTCAATATCTTTGATTTTATCCAGCAGGGCCGGCAGCGCTTTTTTGCCCTTATCAGCGCCATACGAAGCAATGTCCTGCCCGATGATTATGAGTTCTTTGACGCCTTTACCGGCGAGGATTTCAGCCTCTTCTATAATCTCCCGTCCGGTCCGGCTTCTCAATCCGCCCCTTATCATCGGTATTGTGCAAAAGGAACAATTGTTGCTGCATCCTTCGCTCAACTTTAAATAAGCATAATGGCCGGGCCCCGTAATCTTTCTTTCCCGGAAATCAACCGCTTTGTATCCCCCGGAAATAAATTCCCTTCCGCCGCTCTTCCCATTCCTGTATTTCCTGACAATAGAGCCGATTGATTCAATTGATGAAGGCGCTATAAAACAATCGACCGCGGGAACCCCGGCAAAAACTTCCTTTCCATACCTTGTCACAAGGCACCCGGCTACGATTATGCGCTTACAGCGGGTCTGCCCCTTAAGAATCGTGGCTTCAAGCACAGCCTTCATGGATTCTTCAACGGCAGCCTTTATAAAAGCGCAGGTGTTGATTATGATTATGTCCGCATCCGCCGGATTTTCAACGAACTTCAAGCCTTCTTTTTCCGACAGAAAAATCATCCTCTCGGTATCGACAAGATTTTTAGGGCAGCCGAAAGATTGGATAAAAGCATTCATAGAATATAATAAAGGAAAAAATCCGGTTATTCATTTTGACTGTTTTTTGACGCCGGTATCATCTATATAAAGGTGGATTACTTCTCCCTTTGCGCCTAATCCGGCCAATGCTTTACCGTCAACCTTAACCTTCAGTCCGGCGGCATTTCCGATTTTGAGGTGGATTTTCCTGCCATGCCACTTTTCGCCCTGGCCCGCGCTCAATGTCCCCGCAGGATATTCCTGCTCGTCGACCCAGACAGACATCCAGACATTTTCGGTGGCATAGACCTCAACCTCGTGCTGGCTTTTGTTCAAAGTATCAACCGCAACCGGAAGTTTAACCGAATCGGTATTAACATCAAAATACTGAGGCGGCATCGATGAAGTAATATCTTTAAAATATTTATCCTCGGACCTTCCGCTGAAAAAGATAACTTTGATAATAAACACAACTACCAGGATAACAGCGCAGGCAATTATAAAAATACCAGGTTTGGACAATCTTACTCCGGAATCATCAGCCGATTGTAAACGTTCAATATTTTTTTCCGGATGAATCACCGAACTTTCTTCCTGCCCGTACCTTATGGTGTATTCCGAAATGAGTTTTTTATAATCGACACACAGAAACTCACCGTAAATCTTTAAAAAACCCTTTACATAGGTGGCTGAAGGGATAAGTTCAAAGCGTTCGTTTTCCAGCGCTTCTATGTATTCACGTTTTATTTTTGTCGCAACATTGGCCTGCTGGACGGAAATACCTTTTTTACCCCTGGCTTCCTGTAATATTTTTCCTATGCTCATTTATGTCATGTCCCGGTTTTGGCTGTCATCCGAATCTTTTGTCCCTTCAATAATATTCAGGTCTTTCGGTGAATCAACAAGTATTTCACGCGGCTTGCTCCCGCGCTGCGGGCCGACAATACCGTTGGATTCCATGATATCTACGAGCCTCGCAGCTCTCGCATAACCTATTCTCAACCTTCTTTGCAGCACAGAAGCCGACGCCTGGCCATGTTCCAGAATCAATTTGACGGCTTCATCATACAGATCATCTTCAAAATCTATGGGGCCGCCCGCCGTTGTCTCAACAGCCGAAATGATATCCTCGACCTTTTCATCCGCGGAATTTTTTTTCCAGTGGCTTATAACATTCCTTATCTCGGAATCTGAGACCATAGTCCCCTGGGCGCGTATTAATTTCGAACTGCCGGGAGGATTATAAAGAAGGTCTCCCTTTCCCAGAAGAGTTTCAGCTCCATTCCCGTCAAGGATTGTTCTCGAATCAACTTTACTGGAGACTGCAAATGCTATTCTCACGGGGAAATTGGCTTTTATCAGGCCGGTAATAACATCAACCGAAGGCCTTTGAGTAGCTATGACAAGGTGTATCCCCACGGCCCTCGATAACTGGGCAAGCCTTACAATCGAACCTTCGACATCGCTTGAAGATGTCATCATCAGATCCGCTAACTCGTCGATTATTATCACAATGTAAGGCAGTCTCGGCGGAATTTCTTCTTCCGCCAGTTCCTCATGCCCCGAAATCATATCAGGGTCCCGCGTGTTAAACCTGACTATATCGTTGACTCCGACTTTTGAAAATAAATCAAACCTCTTTTCCATCTCTTTAACAGCCCAGTTTAAACCGGTAATTGATTTTTTCGCGCTGGTAACAACCGGAGAAACCAGATGCGGAATACCGTTATATTTTTTGAGTTCCACCATTTTAGGGTCTATCAAAAGCATTTTAATTTCATCAGGCGTTTTGCTCATAAGGATCGACATTATTATCGCGTTGATACATATGGTTTTACCCGAACCTGTGGCTCCCGCAATAAGGATATGGGGCATCTGGGAAAGATCGCCGATAACCGGAGAACCTCCCACATCTTTACCTATTACAAGAGGTATATTGCCCTCAAAATACTTGTAATTTTCGGACAATATTATCTCTTTCATTGTTACTACGGCCCGGTTTTTATTGGGCACTTCAATTCCCACGGCCGCTTTTCCCGGAATGGGAGCGACTATCCTTATGCTGGATGCGCTCATGGCTAAAGCTATGTCGTGCTCTTTGGATTTTATTTTGCTGACGCCCACTCCCGGCGCCGGCTTTATTTCATATCGCGTCACAGCGGGGCCCCTGGTTATTTCCTCCACCCCCACCTCGATTCCAAAGTTAGATAATGTTTGCACTAATATCTCGGCATTTTTCTGTAATTCATCTTTTGTTCCCGATTCGACAGGAACGGGATCGTCAAATAAAGGGATATCCGGAAGCTGGTATTTTTTTTCTCCGGTCGAAGACAATATCGGCAAGTCCGGTCCCTGCTTTGTTTTCTGCTGAAGGGCCTCTCTATTATCTTTGTTTTCATAAACAGCGGTTTTACCGGTTCCTTTAAACAGATTACCGTTTTCAGCGGCCGGCGCTGTTTTTTTACCGTTAAGCATTTTTTCCGGTAATGTCGTGTGGTTTATTTTTATCTTTTCCGGAGAAATAACAGGTTTCTTCTCTGCGGCGCCGTTTTTTTCTTTATCCTTATGCGGGAACTTGAATATTCCTTCTTTTGACTCGGGACCTTTTAATATCCCTGTTTCTTTGGAGGCAGAAGGCCTCTCAAGGAAAACTGACTTAAGAAAATCCAATATAACCTGTATCCCTTTATATACACCCTTTAATATCGGGTATGCCTGTACCTCTGTAAGCAGGAATAAAGTTATCAGCAAAATCGATACTATCAGTATATTTCCGCCTATAAAACTCAGGTATTTTACTGTTATTGCGGCAAATGCCTGTCCGAGCACGCCCCCGGGAAGCCCCTGCCCGAGCACTTTTTCCGAAGCTGAACGAAGGATTGAGGAGTTATGAAATATTGCGGACATCAGAATCAGTATCAGGACGCAATAAGCTATTTTGAGATATTCGATTTCCTTTTTTCTGAATAAGACTACGGCCCATGCTCCGGTCATCACGGGAATTAAATAAGATGAAAAACCGAGAATAAAAATCATGGAATAGGCCGTATAAGCGCCGATTATGCCCACCTTGTTGACCGCGGGCGAATTCGGGTTGGAAACATTAGCGCTTATATCCTCATAATCGTATGACAAAAAAGAGAAAAGAAGAAAGACGGTTATCACAGATAATACTATCGCTGCAATCTCAAGCCGATCAGTTTTGTTATCTTGTTTTCTTGCAGCCATCTATAACTCCACCTGAATCACTGTACGCTCGGGATAGGGGATCAGTGCCCTGTGTGGCCGAAACCGCCGGAATTCCGCTTTGTTTCGTCAAGGGATTCAACAATTTCAATGTCGCCGCGTATTACTTCCTGAAGGACCAATTGCGCGATTCTCATGCCTCTTTTTATCAGGAATGTATCTTTTCCAAGGTTTATTAAGATAATTCCTATTTCACCGCGATAATCAGAGTCTATGGTACCCGGGGAATTCACAATGCTTATCCCATATTTAAGCGACAAGCCGCTTCTGGGCCTCACCTGCGCTTCATAACCCACGGGTATTGATACGCATATGCCTGTGGGCACAAGAAAGATGGCGCCGGGCTCTAACTCCCTGTCACTGTCTACAGCGGCATATAAATCCATACCGCTGGCTTCGGCGCTCATATATTCAGGCGACTGAAGCCCTTCAGCGTGTTTTAACGCTTTCACCTTTATTCTGATATGTTTCAATTATATAACTCTGTTGAAAATTATTCTGCTTCTTTTTTATCTTTTAACTGCCTTAAAGCGTCTTTCCTGCTGAGCACAAACCGGCCTTTTTCGTCTTTTTCCATAACCTTGACATACATTTCGTCTCCAACCTTGCATATGTCGGAAACCTTATTAACCCTGTAATCGGCAAGCCTAGAGATGTGCACCAGTCCGTCCTTACCCGGAAGGATATCAACTATACAGCCGAAATCCCGGATGTCTTTCACCGTAGCTTTATATATTTTACCGATTTCAATATCGGCGGTGATCTTCGCAATCCAATCCATGGCTTTTGCTATGCTCTGCTTGTCGGAAGAAGCTATCTGCACAACCCCGCTGTCATTGATATTTATTTCAGCCCCGGTTTCTTTGATGATTTCCTTTATCATTTTCCCGCCGGGCCCGATAACAAGCCCGATCTTATCAGTGTCTATGGTTATAGTCTCTATCCTGGGGGCATACTCGGAAATATCTTTTTCGGGTTCTGAAATGCATTTATTCATCTCGGAAAGAATCTTTAATCTTCCTTCGCGAGCCTGGCTTAACGCGGCTTTCATGGTGTCTTCGGAAATTCCCTTTACTTTAATATCCATCTGGAAACCGGTAATGCCTTTTTCCGTGCCGGCAACCTTAAAATCCATATCTCCGAGAAAATCTTCCAGTCCGAGGATATCAGAGAGGATAGCTTCCTTTTCGCCTTCTTTTATCAGGCCCATCGCAATTCCCGCCAGGGATGCTTTTACGGGAACACCCGCAGCCATCATAGACAGGGAACTTGCGCAAACCGTAGCCATTGAGGAAGACCCGTTGGACTCAAGTATATCCGAGACAACCCTTATCGTATACGGATACTGTTCGGGAAGAATGCTCGCTATGGCTCTTTCGGCAAGATGGCCATGCCCTATCTCTCTTCTTCCCGGCCCTCTCATAGGACGGCATTCACCTGTGCTGAAAGGAGGGAAATTATAATGGAGCATAAAAGTTTTTTCCTTATCGCCTTCAAAACCCTCATACTTCTGAACATCTTCCGCCGTGCCCAGAGTAGTTATCGCAAGGGATTGGGTTTCTCCGCGCGTAAACAATGCTGAACCGTGTGTCCTGGGCATCAGGCCCGTTTCACATGTTATCGGCCGGATATCTTTTAATTTTCTTCCGTCGGCTCTCAGCCCTTCATCAAGAATGATCCCTCTCATTACTTCCTTCTGTATCTTTTTAAACGCCATTGTATAATCAAATTCTTTTGCTTCGGGATATTTTTCCCTGAGAGGTTCCACCGCCGCGGTAAAAAGCGCCTTTAAAGCTTTTTCCCTGTCTTTTTTCGATTTTATAAAGATAGCTTCCCTTATATTTTTCGAAACACTTTTTTTAATGCCGTCATATATGTCTTCGCTGATTTGAAGGAGTTCAACATCTCTTTTTTTGACGTTAAGCGCCTTTGCCAGCTCTTCCTGAACCTTGCATATAGCTCTTATCTGCTCATGGCCTGTGCTTATCGCTCTGAGCAGGTCTTCCTCCGAGACTTCCTGAGATCCGCCTTCAACCATCATCACCGCTTCCGATGTGCCTGCTACAACAAGTTCCATGTCGCTGTCCGTAGCCTGGCTGTATGTGGGATTAACAATAAATTCCTGTCCCAGCCTGCATACTCTGACACATCCAATCGGGCCGGCAAAAGGAATATCAGATACCGTTAAAGCCGCAGAAGCCCCGATGACTGTCAGGATATCAGGATTGTTTTCGGAATCCGCCGATAAAACAGCCCCTACAACCTGGACTTCGTAAAAGTAACCTTCCGGGAATAAAGGCCTTATGGACCTGTCTGTAAACCTTGCCGTTAAGATTTCCTTTTCGGTAGGCCTTCCTTCCCTCTTGATATATCCTCCCGGAAATTTTCCGGCGGCATAGGAATTTTCACGGTAATCGACAGTCAAAGGGAAGAAATCAATACCCTCTCTTATCGAAGTGCCTGATACGGCCGTCACCAAAACTACCGTATCGCCGCAGGTCACGGTAACGGCCCCGTCAGCCTGTTTGGCAATTTTACCTGTTTCTATAATTAAAGTCTTTCCGCCCACTTCAAGTTTCACCTGTTTAAACATAAATAAATAATCCTCCGGAATTTTATTTGCGCAGATTCAGTTTAGAAATTAAATCTTTATATTTTGAAGGATTTTTTGACAATAGATAATCAAGAAGACTCCTTCTCTGCCCCACTAATTTCAACAAGCCTCTTCTGCTGTTATGGTCTTTCTTATGAATCCTTAAATGTTCTGTCAGTTCATTGATCCTTTCCGTGATAAGGGCAATCTGCACTTCCGCAGAACCTGTATCTTTGTCGCTTCTCCTGAAATCCGCTATTATTTTTTTCTTTTTCACTACTTTGTTCCCCATCTATTCCTCCTTTTTTAAACGCCAAAGAACTTGCGCGGCGGTATGGGTAGACAGCCGGCAAAATCCAGGTTATTTTTTATATTAAACTCCATAAAAGATACAACGATACCAAAGTATTATATCAAATGTAAAGGATTTTATGCCAATTCTTATTTTTTATAAGATAATTCTTTCGACCGCAACAGGTTACGCGCTTTATAACAATCCTTCCTGATCTGCGCCGACAGCGTATCCGATGATGAAAATCTCATTTCAGGCCTTAACTTCTTAAAAAACAGGACTTCGATGTCTTTTCCTGTAATATTTTTCCTGAAATCAAAGATATGAGCTTCTATTATCCTGTTATATTTAAATTTGCCTATATTAGTAACCGAATCAAATATTTTCCCGTTTATTCTTGTCCTGGTCGCATAAACGCCGAGAGGCGGAATCGCTTCATTGTGAGGATCCAGGTTAGCCGTAGGAAAACCAATCCTGCGGCCCAGTCCTTTGCCGCTGATAACTGTCCCAAGGACGGAATAAGGCCTCCCCAGATATTCTGAAGCTTCTTCTATCCTGCCGGACTCAACCAGAATTCTTATTCTGCTGCTGCTTACATTTCTGCCGTCTAAACGGAGCGGTTTCTCTATTTTTAACCTGATTCCCTTCTTTGCGGCCGTTTGCCGCATCATCATCGCGGTGCCTTTCTGATTCTTTCCAAAACGGAAATTTGAACCGATACAGATATACTCCGGCCTGAATTTCGGGAATAACACTTTATCCAGAAAATCAGCAGCGCTTATAGAGGCAAAAACCTTTGTGAAATCCTGCAGATAACAATAATCGACGCCTATATCTTCTATAAGCTTAAGCCTGTGGTCAACGGAGGTAAGCAAAGGCCCTTTCCTGGCAAAAGGGCATTTCCATGTTTTTGACGGCAGGAAAGTATAAACCACGGAAACAAGTCCGTGTTTTCTGGCGTATTCGACTGTTCCGGATATAATCATCCTGTGGCCTTTATGAACACCGTCAAAAAACCCCAGTGTCAGGGCTGTGGCCTTATGGAATTTAACTTTTTTTAATGTTTTCAAAATTTTCATTATTCTTACTCAAAAAATATTTTGACCCTTCAATCTCTGTCCTGTCCATCAATTTGAATTTCTCAAATGGAATCGCCTCATTAATGGAAAATTTCCCGCTTTTCACCCTCTGCAAATCCGCGATACACGCATTACAGCCGAAAACCCTGCCGATGTCATACGCTAAAGCCCTTATATATGTCCCCTTTGAGCAAGAAACCTTTATCGTAAGGTCGGGTTTCAGATAATCCAGCCTCTTTATTTCATAAATTCTAACCTTTTCGGGATTTCTTTCCACTTCAATCCCTTTCCTCGCCATTTCATACAGTTTTCTGCCTTTTACTTTCTTTGCCGAATACATCGGCGGCAGTTGAAAAATTTCTCCTTCAAACCCGGCCAGGACATCATCGATATGCTTTTCGGTAAGATCGGGGACATCGCAAACAGATTTAACTGTTCCGGCCAGATCAAATGTATCCGTTAACGTCCCAAGCCTTATTTTAGCTATGTAAGTTTTATCCGAGGAAAGAAACACGGAAGACAATTTTGTCGCTTTGCCGACCAATACTATCAATACGCCGCGCGCCATAGGGTCCAGGGTTCCCGCATGCCCCACTTTCTTTAAATCCAGTTTTTTCCGTACGGCGGAAACAATATCATGGGATGTCGGGCCGGCGGGCTTATTGATAATCAAAATTCCGTTCAATTAATTCTCGCTTTTTTCAAATTCGATTTTAATCACCTTCAGCAGCATTTCTTCAACTTCGTTGGGGGTCCCCGAAACAACCGTCCCCGCGGCTGACGGATGGCCGCCGCCGCCGAATTTATGCGCGATTTTATTCACGTCAACGTGCTGTATCTTTGACCTGAGGCTGATTTTAACTTTATTACCGGCAAGCTCCTCGAAAAAGATCGCCACTTTAACCCCCTTTACGGACCTCGCATAATCCACAAAACCTTCAGTATCTTCAGGAGTTGAACCAATCTCATCCTTCATCTTTATGGTGACCCATAACCAGCCTATCTGCCCATCGGCGCTGAAACTCATCGTTTCAAGCGCCAATCCGAGCAATTTGACTTTTGACAGGCTTTTTGCCTCGTATACTTCCTCGGTGACATTTTCAGGCTTTATGCCTTTTTCCATTAATTCAGCGACTATTTTATGTGTTTCGGGAGTTGTATTCCTGTACTGGAAAGAGCCTGTATCGGTAACTATTCCCGTGTAAACACAAAGGGCAATATCATAATCGATCTCTATCTGAAGCCTTTTTATCAGTTCATACACGAGTTCCGCGGTAGCGGCAGCGGCGGTAATCGATACATTGACCGATCCGTAATTGGCGTTACATATATGATGATCGATATTAATTATGCTTTTAAACTTTGAAACGTCTTTTTCAAACTTTCCAAGCCTGTCCAGTTCCGGGACATCCAGGCTTATAAGCGCATCATATTCCCCGGGTATGGAGTCAACAATCCTCAGAGCGCCCGATTTTGGAAGAAACGCATAATTTTCGGGAACCGCATCCTGTATAAAACCCGCGGCTTCCTTGCCCATTTTCTGTAAACTGATAACCATCGCAAGGGCTGATCCTATGGCATCCCCGTCCGGATTTATATGGGTTACCACCGCAATTTTTTTGCTTTTCTTTATAATGCTTCTCAGGCCTTTTAAAATTTCATGGCTGATTTCCATTAGATTTCACCCTTCTTTATCTCTTTTATCACTTCGTCGATATGAAAAGCATGATCCAATGAAGAGTCATACTTAAATTTAATATGCGGCGTGAATTTCAGGCTCATTTCCCTGCCCAGATTATACTGGATAAACCCGGTAGCCCTTTTCAATGCTTTCATTGTATCCTGTTTCTGCTTTTCCGTACCCAGCACACTTATAAAGACAAGAGCCTCGCGTAAATCATTGCTTAATTTAACACGCGAAACGGTCACAAAACCAACCCTTGGATCTTTCACCTGTTTAAAAACAATCTCTGATATTATCTGTTTAATCTGCTGCGCGACTCTGGGAATTCTATTTGACATTTTCTGTTATTCCGCCGTTATAACCGTTCCGTCCTGTAATCAACCAGTTCAACATTTTTATCCGTTTCAACATAATTAACCACGGAAGCAAGTATCTTATCATTCATAACCGCCGCGTTTGACACCGTAACCACACTAAGCTCCGCCGAATTCTTATAATCCATGTCGCCTGTTTCGGAAACCGCCACATTAAACCTGCCGGATATCCTGTCTTTAAGGCTCTTAACGGCGCTTCTCTTGTCTTTCAGGGATAGCGCCCAGGGAATCTCAATTTTTATCTGAAGTAACCCAATTTTCATTTTAGGCTGGAGACTGGCACAAGCAGATCTGAAAACCGTTATAATTTCCTGACTGTTTTCTCAATTATATAAGATTCTACAATATCACCTTCCGAGAAATCTTTAAAACCCCCGATAGAAATACCGCATTCGAAACCGGTTTTAACTTCCCTGACCTCATCCTTAAATCTTTTAAGCGAATCAATCCTGCCCTCAAATATCGCTTCGTCGCCGCGCTGGACTCTGACAAAGGAATTCCTGTTTATATAACCGTCCAATACATGACAGCCCGCAATATTTCCGATCTTGGAAATTTTAAAAACCTGTCTTACTTCAGCGTGTCCTGTAACTACTTCTTTCTGTTCGGGCTCCAATAAACCCTCAAGCCCCAGCCTTATTTCATTTATCAAATCGTAAATAATCTTGTAATGCCGGATTTCCACACCCTGCGTCTTGGCAAGGTCTTTAACGCCCGGCGACATCCGCACATGAAAACCGATCACTATACCATTGGAAGCCGAGGCAAGCATTATATCAGAATCATTTATATCTCCGAGTCCGCTGTGGATTATATTAAGATTAACCTCTTTAGAATCTATGCCCTGTATGGATTTAAGAATAGCTTCTATTGAACCCTGGACATCACATTTCAGCACTATGCGAAGCTCCCGTGAATTCCCCTCCTTAATACGGTCATAAAGGTTTTCAAGGGTAACTTTCTGTCTTTTATCCAGCAATTCGTCTTTATATTTTCTCTGCCTGTGCTCCGCGATAATCTTAGCTGTTTTTTCGCCGGAAACTACACGGAATTCGGAGCCTGCCTCAGGAACTCCGGCCAATCCCAATATCTCAACAGGAACCGAAGGCCCCGCGCTGTTAAGGTTTTTACCGTATTCATCAATAAGGGCTTTTACCTTGCCGAAATACATACCGCTGATAATAATATCTCCCTTTTTCAAAGTCCCTTTTCTGACCAGCCCTACCACTATGGGTCCCCTGTCACGGGTCAATTTAGCTTCAATAACGGCCCCTTCCGCAGGGCGGTTCGGATTCGCTTTAAGTTCAAGGATCTCAGCCTGAAGAGAAATCATCTCGAGAAGATGATCCACCCCCTGTCCTGTAATACCGGAAACTTCACAACATATGATTTCGCCGCCCCAATCTTCCGGAACCAGATTCAATTCCGCGAGCTGCCTTTTCACCCGTTCAACATTTGCGGTAGGCTTATCAACTTTAGTAATTGCAACCATAATAGCGACCCCCGCGGCTTTGGAATGATTTATAGCCTCGATCGTCTGGGGCATAATTCCGTCATCCGCCGCAATAATCAGCACTGCTATATCAGTTACATTAGCGCCTCTGGCCCTCATGGCGGTGAACGCTTCATGTCCGGGAGTGTCTAAAAATGCGATAGAGCCATGGGATGAATTAACTCTGTATGCTCCTATATGCTGTGTTATCCCGCCGTGTTCCTTTGAGACTACCTTAGTCTTCCTTATATAATCAAGGAGAGTGGTTTTACCATGGTCAACATGCCCCAAAAAAGTAACAATGGGCGGCCGCGGTTTCAGGTCTTCGGGCTTATCTTCTATCTTTTCAAGTAATTCTTCCTCAAACAGGCTTTTCTTCTCTTCTTCTATTTCAACCGGCTCGACTTTCTTTGCCTCTCTTTTTAACAGGTCATACCCGTATTCGCGGGCTACAATTTCCGCGGTTTCCGCGTCAAGCATCTGGTTAAGGGACGCGAATATGCTCATTGTCATTAATTTTGCTATCAGTTCATTCGGTTTGGCATTAATTTTCTGGGCAAGGCTCTTCACGGATACAGGAAGGTCCAGTTCAATGACCTTTGACGGTTTCTTTTCTTTTTCTTCAGCCCCGGCGGCCTTAACGGGTTCGACGCTTATGACATCTTCCTTTACTTCCTTTACTTTCTTTTTTTCCGGCTTTTTAGATATTTCACCGGAATGCGCCTGTTTCTTTTTCTGCGGCGTCGCTTTGGCGGAAGATGTCCCTGCAGATGTTTTGGCGGCAGAATCTTTAACCAGTTTTATGCCTTCGTCGGAAACCGAAGACATATGGCCTTTAACAGTAATTTTATTATCCTTCAGGATTTTTATAACATCTTTACTGTTTAAATTTAACTCTTTAGCAAGTTCGTGTACTCTCAACTCTTATCCTTTTTTATATCTTTTATACCGTTAATAATCTTTTCAGCTGTTTTCTCGCCGACACCGGGTATCTTCATCAAATCATCATATGTCGCCAGAGCAAGCCCTTCAATATCGGTATAACCCGCTTCCACAAGCGCTCTCGCGACAGATTCATCTATGCCGTTAATTTTAGCCAGCTCATGCCATGCATGCTCTATCTTATCCTGAACATTGACATCGGATGACTTCTTAATATCAATTTTCCAGCCCAGAAGTTTTGCCGCAAGCCGGGCATTCTGTCCCTTTTTCCCTATAGAAAGGGATAACTGGTCGTCATCTACTGTCACAGTAATCAATTTCTGACCTTCATTAATTTCAACGTTTTTCAATTTTGCGGGATTCAGCGCCTCCCTGACATATCCGGATATCTCTTCATTCCAACGGACTATATCGATCTTTTCGTTACCGAGTTCCGCAACAATATTTTTAACCCGCGAACCTCTTAAGCCGACACAGGCTCCCACACAATCTATTTTTTCATCTTTGGAATAGACAGCTACTTTAGTTCTGTAGCCGGGCTCTCTCGCTATTCCTTTTATCTGCACTGTTCCGTCGGAAATCTCAGGGACTTCCAGTTCAAACAACTTTTTCACAAAATTGGGATGCGCTCTTGAAAGAAGTATTTCAGGCCCTCTCGCGCTCATCCTTACATCATAAATATAAGCCCTTATCCTGTTGCCTATGTTATAACTTTCGCCATGGCACTGCTCTTTGAACGGAAGCAATGCCTCTGCTTTGATTAAATCAACTATGATATCTTTCCTGTCAAACCTTCTGACGGAACCCGTCACAATATCGCCCACGCGGTCTTTATATTCATTAAAAACATTTTCGCGTTCGGCTTCCTTGATTTTCTGGATTATAACCTGTTTGGCTGTTTGCGCCGCAATCCTGCCGAAACCCTTCTGTGTGACCTCTCTCTTTACTTTTTCTCCGACTTTTACCTTCTTTATTATTTTTTTCGCTTCGGACAGGGAAATTTCGCTTGCAGGGTCCTTCGCCTTACTAACGACTTCCAGCAGGGCAAATGCCCTGATTTCGCCAGTTTGCGGGTCGATTTTTATCTCAAGCTCTTTCTCGGTAATTTTGCTTTTCCTGGCAGCTGACAATAAAGAGCTTTCCACAGCGGCAATAAGCGTGTCCCTGCTTATACCTTTCTCGCGCTCTAAATATTCAAGCACCGACAGCAAATCTCCGTTCATAGAAATATATCTCCTCTTAACCACACCGGAAAAACATCCCTTCCCGGCGGTATTATCCCAATAAAAAAAGTGGGTGTATTCCCACTTAGGACTTTACTTATTGTGTTCGAAAAGTATATTTTACGGCATGGCAAATGTCAAGGAAAAACAGATTGGTGTCAGCGGGTTTGCCCGATCTTTTCTTTTATCGCGGATACCGCCCGGCCCAGGGGGAATATTTCTTTTTTTGATGTCATCCTGTCCTGTATCTCTATATCGCCGTTTTTAAGGTTAGCCTCGCTTATAACCGCTTTAACCGGAATTCCTATTAAATCCGCATCCTTAAATTTAAACCCCGCTCTCAGATCCCTGTCATCGTACAGGACTTCAATACCTTCTTTTACAAGTCCATTATAAAGGTCTTCACATACTTCAACCGTATTCTTGTCCTTCATATTCAGACCTGTCAAAATAACCTGATAGGGCGCTATCTGAATGGGCCATATGATGCCGTTATCATCGTTATTCTGCTCAATCGCCGCGGCTATGGTCCTTGTAACACCTATACCGTAACAACCCATCCAATATGTGTTTTCTTTGCCGTTTTCCTCAATATACTTTGCCTTCATGGAATCGCTGTATTTTTTGCCGAGCTTGAATATCTGTCCGACCTCTATCCCCCTGAACTCGTTGAGCTGATTTCCGCAATTGACGCACTTATCCCCGGCCATGGCTATCGATACTTTGACAAACTTGTCAACGCTGTAATCCCGATCCGGTAATGCATTTAAATAATGGGTATCCTTTTTATTCGCTCCTATCACAGCCGGGCCCGTATTTTTAATGCTTAAATCCGCAAATATTTTTATATTTTCCTTCAAGTTTTTCGGGCCCGCAAACCCGACCTCGGCCCCTGTTATTTTTTCTGTCAATGCGTCATCCGCAAGTTCCGTGAATTCATCCCTGAGAAACTTCTTCAGTTTGGCCGTATTTACTTCCCTGTCCCCTCTTATAAGCACGGCAACCGGTTTTTTCGATGTCTTATATATCAAAGTCTTTATTAAATTAAACGGTTTTATTTTCAGGAAACCCGAAACTTCTTCCACTGTCTTTTTGCCGGGCGTATGCTTTTCGGTAAAATTTCCGGACAGTTTTGATTTTTCATCAAGGCCCTGTATTATGGATTCCGCCGTATCGCTGGTTGCCGCGTATCCGCATTTATCGTCAGGGCAGCTCAAGACAAGAGATTCTCCTGAAGAAGCAAGCACCATGAACTCATGGGTTACATCTCCCCCTATGGCTCCGGAATCAGCCATAACCGCCCTGAATTTCAATCCGCATCTTTTAAAGATATTGGAATAGACCTCAAACATCACGCTGTAATAGGAATCAAGGTCTTCCCCCGTCCTGTGAAAACTGTAAGCGTCTTTCATAATGAATTCACGGCTTCTCATTACCCCGAATCTTGGCCTGATTTCATCCCTGAACTTTGTCTGAATCTGATATAAGCATGCAGGAAGCTGTTTGTATGACTTTAATTCTTTTCTTGCAATATCAGTTATAACCTCTTCGTGTGTAGGGCCTAATGCATATTGTTTTTTATGCCTGTCTTCAACCCGCATTAGTTCTTTGCCGTAAACATCCCACCTGAGAGTCTCTTTCCACAGTTCAGCGGGAGAAAGGACCGGCATAAGTAATTCCTGGGCTCCGGCCTTATTCATCTCATCCTTTATTATCTTCTTCACCTTCTCGATCACACGAAAGCAAAGGGGGAGATAATTATAAATACCGGGAGATACTTTCCTTATCATCCCGGAACGCACCATCAACTTATGGCTTATGACCTCCGCATCCGAAGGGGACTCTTTCAATGTAGGAATTAACGCTTTACTCCACCGCATATGCTCTCCCTGCTCACGAAGTGAGCGTGTCCGAGGCATGTACCCGGACCTACTCAACTATTTCCCTTGCCTTACAATCATGCATTGTTCAGGAAGCAAATTTTTCAGGGACGTTTGTAAGTCCCGCCGAGTCTTCCTGCACTCCACTTTTTTGCTTGCTCGCCCTTCGGGCACCGTGGCCGCTCACAAAAAAGAGGCCCTGCAAAACTTACTTCCTAACCAACCTTCCCTGCTGTTTTTCTAAGCCTCAGCCTTAACCTTAGCCTTTTTCACTTAATAACTTTTCTCAATGATTTTCCTGAATTCGCTTAATAATTTTTCAGATTTAACTTTCTTTATAATTCTACCGTTTTTAAAAATAATTCCAATGTTTTTTCCGCCGGCTATACCTATATCGGCTTCCCTCGCCTCTCCCGGCCCGTTCACGGAACAACCCATTACCGCGATAGTCATGGGCGTTTTTATGCCGGCGGCGAGTTTTTCGACTTCGAGCGCGATTTTTTCTACATCGATCTCTTTCCTTCCGCAGGTCGGGCAGGATATTATCTCCGGGCCGAACTTCCTCAAGCCCAGGGATTTCAATATCTCTTTGGCGACCCTGACTTCCCGGACAGGATCAGCGGTAAGGGAAACCCTTACGGTATCGCCGATTCCTTCGAGGAGCAGGGACCCGATGCCGATCGCGGATTTGATAGTACCTGAAAATACTGTCCCCGCTTCGGTAATACCTATATGAAAAGGATACTTCGTCTTTGACGCCAAAAGCCTGTACGCATCGCACGTATCCCTTACGCTGGTGGATTTGATAGAAACTTTCAGGTCATAAAAACCGAATTTCTCCACCAACCTTATGTTCTTCAGGGCGCTTTCGACAAGCGCTTCTGGAACAGGTTTTTTATATTTTTTCAATAATTCAGGTTCAAGGGAGCCTGAATTAACTCCTATCCGCATGGGAACCCTGTGCTTTTTCAGGCAGTCAACGACAAATTTTACTTTTTCGGATGAACCGATGTTACCCGGATTAATTCTCACACAGGAAGCTCCCGCTTCCGCCGCTTTGGCTGCCAGGCGGTAATCAAAATGTATATCGGCTATCACAGGTATTTTTGCGCGCCCCGCGATTTTTTCAAACGGCTTTATATCGGTAGAATTTTTCACGGCTACTCTAACGATTTCGCAGCCTTCATTTATCAACCGGCTTATCTGCCGCAATGTCGCATCTGTATCTTTCGTATCGGTTTTAGTCATCGATTGCACGGATATGGGCGCGTTTCCGCCCACAAATACATTTCCGACTTTTATTTTAATCGTTTTACGTCTTTTCATCTTAACCTTATATCATTAAACGTAACAAAAACCAGAAGTAACATAATAAGTATTAACCCGATTTTCTGCCATATAAGGACATATTTTTCATTAATCGGCCTGCCCTTTATTTTTTCTATTAACAGCAAAAGGATATGCCCCCCGTCAAGCATGGGCAGGGGAAGAATATTGAAGAAAGCCAGGTACATGCTCAAAATACCCATCCATTTCATCAGACTGGAAATACCGAAACTTGCTACTGCCGATGTTACTTTGAATATCCCGACCGGGCCCTGCAGCTGGTCAAAACCGACCCTGCCCGAAAATAAGAGCGCCAGAGAACCGACAACCATTTTCAAAGTCGATAACGATTGGCTTATCCCTTTTTGGACCGCTTTTCCGAAAGGATATTTCTCATATATCATCGCAGGCCCCGTCCTTACTCCTATAATACCCCTGAAATCTATTTTTGAAGTAATTTCAAGCCGGTTCTCAGATGACCCGAAAAATCCTTTTTTTGTCCGCCTTGAAACCGTTATTTTAACCTTCGAACTTTTTGCCTGTCCGGCCACAAGGTCATTCACCTGATTCTTTTTTTCTATATCAATATCATTGAATTTTTCGATTCTGTCCCCTGTCCGGATTACGCTTCCCGCCTTTTTCTCATTATAAACAATGACAATGTTGTCCTCTGTTACGAACATCCCGCTCAGGCATTTTAACGGCATAGGGACTAAAGATACACGCTCTTCTTCTCCTTCTCTTAAAATGGTCAACTCCATTTTTTTACCCAGCCTGTCGGCCGTAAACATACTGAAGTCAGAAAGCTGGACATACTTATCATCGAGCTTAAGTATAATATCTTTCGGGAGCAAGCCCGCCTTTTCAGCGGGAGTATCGCTCTGGACCTCATAAACTTCAGTGAAATCAAAAGGGCTTATACCTATCCCGCCGGGATTACGGCCTTTGGGTTTTTCCGGAACAACGGTAAAATCATGGAGCAAGCCGTTTCTGTTCACGCTTAATTTCAGTTCATCCCCGGCTTTTGAAATAATCTGCCATCGTATATCTTCAAAGGTCGGGGTTTCGACTCCGTTTACGCCTGCAATCCTGTCTCCGGCGCGCAAACCGATTTTCTCGGCAGGCGAATCCGGCAGCACGCCGCCGATATAATTCTCCTTCATCCCCAGCAAGACCTGATGCCCCAGAAGGAAAAGCATTATAAAGACAAATACCCCGAAGAAGAAATTCATAAACGGGCCGGCAACGATAACGGACATCCTCTGCCAGACACTTTTCCTGTTAAACTTCCGGTCTTCGGGAACCTTTATGCCGATATTTTTTATCTCGTCTTCTTCATGTCCGGGGAAATCTTCCTGCCCGGCCATCTTCACATATCCCCCTATCGGTATCGCCCCTATACCGTACTCAGTCTCTTTTCTTTTTACTTTAAAAAGTTTCGGAGGAAACCCGATCATAAATTCAAATACATAAATGTTCAAAAATTTAGCGGTCAAGAAATGCCCCAGTTCATGGACAAAAACAAGCACCCCCAGAAATATCGCAAAAATAAGAATATTAAAAATCAGTTCCATCAGCGGCTTCCCCTTTTCTTTTTTAGCAATTCCGACGCGTATTCCCTTGCCCAGCGATCGGCGTCTTTCACATCTTCAATTGTTTTCATCTTTCTATTCCTTACGGATGAAAGAGTGTCTACGACAATTTCATATATCTGAGTAATATTCAGCTGTTTTTTCAAAAAACCGCCCACCGCAACTTCATTCGACGAGCTCATAACCGCCGGATATACACCCCCTTTTTCCAAAACCTGATATGCCAGTTTCAGAAAAGGAAATTTTTTTTCATCGGGTTCGGCAAAGGTCAGGCTTTTTATGTCAGCCAGATTCAGCGCCTTTACCGGCGATTCAATCCTGTCCGGATATGTCAACGCATACTGGATGGGAATCCTCATATCCGGAACGCTTAACTGCGCTATAACCGAATTATCTTTAAATTGGACCATTGAGTGAATGACGGATTCGCGATGAATCACAACCTTTATTTTTCCGGGATCGGCGCCAAAAAGCCATTTTGCTTCAATGATTTCCAGGGCTTTATTCATCAATGTCGCAGAATCCACCGTAACTTTCGCGCCCATTTTCCAGCAAGGATGTTTTAAGGCGTTCTCCGGTTTCATCCTGCTCATGCGGCTCTTGCTGCAATTCAGGAAGGGACCGCCTGAAGCTGTAAGAATTATACTTTTAAAACCGGACTTGTCATTGCCGGCAAGGCACTGAAATATCGCGCTGTGTTCACTGTCAACAGGCAGTATTTCCGTTGAGAATCTCTCCGCGTTTTTCAGCATCAGCTCACCCGCCATAACAAGCGATTCTTTATTTGCGATGGCAAGCCGTTTGCCGCTGCGGGCCGCTTCAAAAGTAGGCATCAGCCCGGCAGAACCCACCAATGCGGAAACACATATATCCGCATCTTTAAGAGACGCGACATATTTAAGCCCCTCGCTTCCTGAAATTAACTTTGTTCCCTTTGGTATTTTTCCTTTTATACCCGGATATTTTGTGTCATCGGCAATAACCGCGTACCCGGGACGAAACTCGTTAACCTGCTTCGCTAAAAGTTTTTCGTTTTTTCCGGCAGTCAAAGCAAAAACCTTAAACCTGTCCGGATTATTCCTTATTATGTCCAGACAGCTTTCACCTATGGAACCTGTAGAGCCCAGTATGGATATTTTTTTCATTTTTTGCATTGTATATATTAAAAACGGAGTTTTGGCCTTATGATGATATTTTGTTTAGGAAGCAAATTTTTCAGGGACGTTTGTAAGCCCCACCGAGGCTTACTGTGCTCCACTTTTTTACTCGCTCGCCCTTCGGGCACCCTGCCTGCCGGCAGGCAAGGCGTGGCCGCTCACAAAAAAGAGGCCCTGCAAAACTTACTCCCTAACCAATATTAGCCTGCTGTTTTTCCTAAGACTCAACCTTAACCTCATCCTTTTCTACTCGACCATTTAACTTATTTCAAAATATAGCTGACATAAAAATAAAAAACCGGGGCGCACAGAAGGGGGCTGTCAAGAATATCGAGCATTCCCCCGAGTCCGGGAAAGAGCTGCTTTGAATCTTTTATTTCAGCGTCTCTCTTCAGGAGAGATTCCGAAAGATCGCCTATCTCCGCCACAACCCCGATAATACATCCCAGTACGACCGCGTCAAGTATGGAAAAACCGACTTCCTTAATAAAAAAATATGTGATTAACCCGCCCGCCACCGAACCTATAATTCCGCCTATCAGGCCTTCAATCGATTTCTTCGGGCTTAAGCGGGCGCTAAGCCTGTGTTTTCCGAAAACAGAACCTATGAAAAAAGCAAATGCGTCAGAAAACTTGATCATCATAACCGCCGAAAACAGATAGTATTTTCCTATGGAAATTGACTGGAAAAACCTCAGTAAAACCAGAAAACTGAAGAGATAACCGACATAAAATATACCGAGTATCGTGGTTGATATCCCGAATATGGCATTATTTGTAGAAGCCACAAACAGCTGCCTTACAAAGGCGCCGCAGGCGGCGAATAAAAAGACCCATGTAAGCAGGGACAATGCCCTTTCGTTCAACCCGCACAAAACACCGACAACTATAATAATAACTATATTGGCAATGGTTCCATACCATTTTGACGCCTTAATCCCCTTTTGCTGCACAAGGTCGTAAAACTCTACGGAACTCCAGAAGACAAAAGCGACAGCGCCGCCGATAATCAAATATGTATTATCGAAGAAAATCAACAGCAACAAAAGAAGTATTAATATCGCCGAACTGAACAATCTTTTTCCGAGGCTATCCATAAATTTCAAGCTCTTTCTTTCCCGTATCTTCTCTCGCGGTTGTAATACTCCTTAACAGCTTCCAGAAGTTCCTGTTTGCCGAAATCAGGCCAAAGGACCCCGGTAAAACAGAATTCCGTATAAGAACACTGCCATAACAGAAAATTGCTCAATCTGACTTCTCCGCTGGTTCTTATCAATAAATCGGGATCCGGGATACCGTCAGTGTAAAGATGCCTTTGAAATACAGCCTCATCTATCGCCTGCGGCTGGATATCGCCTTTCCGGCATTTAACCGCTATCTCGCGGACCGCTTTTAATATTTCCGCCCTGGAACCATAGTTCAAAGCCAGGACAAGCGTTAACCCCTCATTGGCTTTAGTCTGATCTTCGGCGGAAATTATATTCTTTTTTAAATCCGGCGGAAATAAGCTTATATCTCCGATAACTCTGAACTTTATCCTGTTTTTCATCATATTCTTAAGTTCAAAGCGCAGGAACCTGTTCAAAAGTCTCATCAGCGCATGTACTTCGCTCTTGCCTCTTTTCCAATTTTCAGTTGAAAAAGCATATAATGTCAGGTATTTGAGCTTTAATTCCACACATGCTTCCACAATGCGGCGGACAGATTTTGCGCCCTCGTAATGGCCTTTTATTCTCGGCAGACCTTTCTTCTTCGCCCATCTGCCGTTTCCATCCATAATTATTGCAATATGATCCGGAACTTTCAATTTCTGCATACCCGAACACTTATAGATTATTGACGGTTTAAAACTTAAGTAAGTGATTATATTTTTTTACACATACAGTGTCAATAGATTATAGAACGTGAAGGGACTCGCTCAACTCGGCCGGAAAGGCCGGAAAGGCCTGTCGGTAAGCTTACTGGCTGAGAATCTCCTGCATTTCTTTGCCGTATTTTTCGCATAACAGTCTGATATCAGCGTTGTTATCCATTACAACAATCTCATGAAGACGGTAAAATGCATCCTGTAATTCCGCCAGATGCTCCGTCCGCGGAAAACATTTCCCGAAAGGAATAGATTTTATGAATGCGCTCTCGCTGTATGACTCGGAAGAAAAATACTGTTCCGATTCAGCTATCTTTTTTAACGCCGGAGTGGAAAACCCCATCTTGACTATCAGTTTCTGTCCGTGCTCCCCTGCCAGGAATTCAATAAGCTTCCATGCGGCATCTTTGTTCTTCGATGTTTTGCTTATGGAAAAGCATGAACCTTCGCCTAAAGTAGCCCTTTGCTTTCCCTTCGGCAGAACGACAACATCCCACTTGAAGTTCGCATAGTTCTTATAATAAGGCACCATCCAGTGCCCGTCGACTACCATCGCGACCCTGCCCTGCACAAAGAAAAGGCTTGTATTCAGCACTTCCAGCTCCGTAAGGCCGGGGACAATGCCGTATTTAAACCTCATATCGGATATGAATTTCAACGCCTGGACAAAATTATCCGAAGTCACAGTTATTCTTCCGGGATTCAAATAATCATCCGTCAAATAAGCATCATTCTGCCATATCCATAAAAAAGAAGAAAACGGATGTCCGTACACATATCCGTAAACTTCCTTGAGGCCGTTATTGTCGAGATCCAGGGTCAGCTTTTCAGCTTTCTCCAGAAAATCATCCCATGTCCAGTCATCTTTCGGATAATCAACCCCATAAGCGTCGAAAATATCCTTGTTATAAAACATACAGTACACGGCGATATCATTCGGCAGTCCGTAAACCTTATTCCCGAATTTATACAGGTTAAAGGATTCTTCATAAAAATCCGAAGCTTTTATGTTTTTCGACCTGCGGATGTAAGGGGAAAGGTCCTCGAGTGAATCCTGCAGGACATAAGCCTGTATCCTGTACGACTCCATAAATATGACATCGGGGGGCGTGCCGCCGGCTATCATGGTGCGCAATTTAGACCAGTAATAGCGGTCTTCAACATTTTGCAGCTCTACTCCGATTCCGGGGTTTTTACGCTTAAAAACATCTACAACTGTTTTCCATATGCTTAACTGTTCGGGAGTGGCCCTCAGCAAAAAAACTATTTTTTTTATCCCGGGCTCTTTTTTCACCCCGGAACACGAACTTAAAAAGGCGCATATAATAAAACAAAGACCGCACAGAAAAAACCTTTTTAAAATCCGCGTCATAGCGTCTTCTAACACCCTGTTTCCCCCGTTAAATTGAAATCTAAAAACTGTGGGTTTTTATAAACCCGGCGATTTCGTCGATATCGGCTTCGGCCACAGAAATACAGGTGTCGGCGCAGCCATAATATAATCTCAAAGTCTTACCTATTACAACCGCTGAACTTGGAAAGACCACATTGGGCACATCCCCGACCCTTTCATAAATCTCGGTGGGGGCTAACAGGTAATCCCTGGTCCTGTACAGGACTTTCCATGGTTTTTCCTTATCAAGGATAGCGCCTCCGGCATAATACAGATAACCGTTGCAGCTGGTCCAGACCCCGTGATAGATAAGCAACCACCCATCTTCCATCTCAATAGGAGCCGGGCCCGGGCCGACTTTAGTCGATTGCCATCCCCGCAGCGGGCCGAAGACAAACCTGTGGGTGCCCCAGTGGACAAGATCGGGACTCGCGGAATAAAAAATATCACCGAACGGCGTATGCCCCCTGTCACTGGGACGGTGCAGCACCGCATACTTACCGTTGATTTTTCTCGGGAAAATCACACAGTTCCTGTTTGCCGGCGGGAACGGATTGTCCATCCTCTCGAAGTTTTCAAAGTCTCTGGTTTTTGCCAGCCCTATGCAAGGCCCCTGGGAAGAATCCACACACCACGTTATATAATAGATACCGTCAAGCATGGTAATCCTCGGGTCATAATTTCTTTTGCTTTCAGGAATATCGGGGTTGGAGCACTTCATTTTGATTTCTTCATCCTCAATTTTCCACTGAATGCCGTCTTTGCTCCTTCCCGCATGCAGCGTAAACCTGAAATCCTGTTCATCAACCCTGAATACCCCGGCATATCCGTCATTAAACGGCACCACGGCGCTGTTATGAATACTGTTGGCCCTTTTAACCGCCGCGGCGGTGATAATAGGGTTATTTTTGTATCTTTTGAAAACACTTTCATTAGCCATAAGATGTTCCTCCAGATTGTACTTAAATACTAAACTTCTTTATTTAACCACAGATAACACAGATTTACACAGATTAAAAAAACAAGAAAACTAAAATTATTAAATTTTTATTTTGCATCTATTAATCTTTATCTGTGTGTTCTGTGGTTACTATCGCTTTTTTTAGCATCTGAGTCACCCCTGCCCTCCTATGTTTTCTGGCGGGTGTGGTTCCAATGCTTTTTTATCTTTTTATTTTTTTACTACTAAACTACTGAACCACTCAACTACTTATTTGCTCAACTGTTTAACTAGTTTACAACGGCGGCCGTTTGCCTTTTTTGCAGATTTCTATAAGGTCGGCCATTTTTGCCGTCGCGACATTCATACACTGGTCAGCGCCGCCGTAATAAATTTTAAGGGTCCCGTCAGGTTCGGGTATCTGTCCGCATGTGAATACGACATTATGGACATAGCCTACCCGTTCATGAACAGCATCGGGGCTTAAAATAAATTGATCCGCTATCCCTATAACCTTTTCCGGGTTTTCAAGGTCAAGCAAAGCGCATCCCAAACGGTATATCTGTCCGTCCATAGTGCACGTAGTAGCATGATAAATGCACAACCACCCGTCTTTTGTTTCAATCGGAGGACCGCCGGGGCCGACTTTGTTGTTCTCCCAGATATTTATCGAACTGGGCATCATAAGAGCCTTTGAATCTCCCCAATAAATTAAATCCGGAGAGTAGGATATCCACGTCCCGACTTTGCCGCCGTAATTAGGCCTTGTAAAACGCGCATACCTGCCGCCGATTTTTTTCGGGAATAAAACGGTATTACGGTAATCAATATCGGTTATTATCCCGACCCTTTCGAACTTCTCAAAATCCTCCGTCCTGGCCAAGCCCGTCCTGAAACCGATGTTAGAATAACAACTGTAAGTAATGTAATATGTATCGCCGATCTTCGTTATCCTCGGGTCTTCTATCCCCCTGTCTTCATATAAAGCATAGGGCCCCGATTCGGCTTTTTTCATAACGGGTTCCTTTCTCACTTTGAAATCGAACCCGTCTTTGCTTTCCGCGACACCAAAACAGGATATCGTATTCAACTGGAGTATCCTTAACAGAAGGATATACTTGTCTTTATATCTGGCAGCCCCGGAATTATAAACAGCCTCAGCAGGAAAAGGGATATCTTCTTTTGTCAGAATAGGATTCCCCTCATATTTTTTACACACGAATTTCATCATCGCTGTCCCTCTCTTTCGTTTTTGAGAACTTCCTGCATCTCTTTTGAATATTTTTCGCATAAAGCCCTTATATCCGCTTTTTCGTCTATTACAACCTGTTCATGCAGCCTGTAGAATATATTCTCAAGCTCCGACAAGCCCTGTATCCTGGGCTGGTACATTCCGAAAGGTATTGATTTAATAAACGCTTCCTTGTTTTTCGGCGGAGGATTCAAAAATACATCCGTCTTCGTTATCTCCTTAAGGGCCGGCGTCGAAAACCCTTCTTTCACGATTATCTGCTGCCCTTTCGGCCCCGCCAGGAATTCTATCAATCTCCATGCCGCATCTGGGTTCTTAGACCCTTTGCATATGGAAAAACACGACCCTTCCCCCAGGGTGGCCCTCTGTTTCCCTCTTGGAAGCATTGCCACATCCCAGTCAAACTTAACATTATTCTTGAAATAAGGGACCATCCAGTGCCCGTCAACGCACATAGCAACTTTTCCGTTGGTAAAGAACTGGCCTGTATTAAAAGCCTGTACGGCCGCCTCGCTCGGGACAACCCTGTATTTAAAACGCAGGTCCGCCAGGAATTCCAAAGCCTCGATAAAATTATCGGATGTAATCGTTATTTTCTCGGGATTATAAGGATTGTCGGTCAAATACGCGTCGTTCTGCCATATCCAGAGGAAAGGATACCCGTAAATGAACCCGTATATATCGGTCGCGCCGTCTCCGTTCGTATCTACGGTAAGCTTCTGCGATATATCCAGAAAATCATCCCATGTCCAGTCATCTTTCGGATAATCAACTTCATATGTATCAAAAATTTCCCTGTTATAGAACATGCAGAAAACGGCGATGTCGTTAGGTATGCCGTATACCTTATCCCCGTATTTGTACAGGTCGTAAGCTTTTTCAAAAAAATCGCCCTGCCTGATATTCGAAGAATTCTCGAGATATCCCGACAGGTCAACCAGAGAACCCTTCAGGGCATACGCGGGCAGCCTGTATGATTCCAGGAACACGACATCCGGAGGCGTTCCCCCGGCTATCATAGTCTGTAATTTCGACCAATAACTGTTATAATCCAGATTGTTGATTTTAACATCTACGTCCGGATTTTCCGCCATAAAAGCATTAACCGCTTTTCTCCATACTTCAAGCTGTTCGGGCGTCGCTCTCGTTAAAAACAATACCCTGCTTTTCTGTCCGTCTTCCTGTAACCGGGCGCAGGATGATACTCCGAAAACCAGAAGCACGGCGGCAAAAACATTTAAAAATCTTTTATGTCTCATAAAAATCTCCTTAAATAAGCGACACCCTGTAAAACTTATTGCAGCGTTCTTATTATATCCTTTGAATACCACTCTTTAACAGTTTCTTCTGCGGGTTTTTTGTGAATCACAAAAGACCTGTCTCTTTCCCCGCCTTTCGATAAGTTAACATACCAGTACCACCAGTAAATACCATGGAACCATTCTTTATCCTTAAATGTATCTATTAACGCTTTGTAGCAGTCATTCTGCAGTTTTAAATTAACAGGGGTTTTTAAAACCCATTCAAAAGGCAGTCTGGCCGCGCCATCAGCGCTGTGGTACCCTATCTCAGTGAATATTACAGGCTTTTTGATATAATCAGCCCACTCTTCTATCTCGTTGAGATGAGGTTTCCAGCCTTCCAGAATTTCTTCATAACCGGGGATATTTTTTTCAGTCAGGGGAAAATAAGGGTCTAATCCGGCATAATCAAGTTCATTCCAGAATTCGATATTAACATACTCTTCATACCAGTTGGCCGCATATGTTATTTTACCCGAGTATGCTTCTCTCACACTTTTAATTACTTTGCTTTTCCATAGATCGCCTTTATCAACCGTCGTGCCGGAAAGCTCAACGCCGATACATAAAATCTCGATTCCATACTTTTGCGCTGTTTCCGCATATCCCGTTATCATATCGGTGTAATTATCGAACCACTCTTCCCAGTCCTTGTCATTGTAAAATGCGATATCCACTCTTGAACCGCTTTGATGGTTCAAGATGTCGATGTGCGGTTTCAGCATTATTTTAAATCCCTTTTGATGCGCAATTTTTATAAACTCGGCAAGGTCTTCGTCAGGCAAAGTTTTTCTCGTCCTTTTTATCTCTACGGAATCCGGCGTATCCTGATACCACGTGGGCGAAATGGATATCCATTCCGCATTTAACCGCTTCAGGTAATCCAGGGATTCCATGGCTCTCTCCGAAATATAGTTGCTCTCCCAGCTGACAAAGCACATCCCTTTCTGGAAAGCTTCCTCTTTCGGGAAATTAATCAGGAAAAGCAGAATAATGATTATTACGACAAGCACACCAACCCGCACAAAAACCTTTTTTTTCTTATCGGCACGACGTTTCATATCAAACTACTCCTTACTTATACGCTCTGATATTATCAATATAAATAGGCCCTTTATAAACAGGCTTCATATTAGATTCCACCCTGACATCAATTTTTCTTATATCGGCGCTGAATTCCTCGTCAACCGTCGTTCTTTTCCAGTCTTTGCTTCCCGGCGCTATGTTTGCCGTAACGGTAGTCCATTCTCCGGGATTAATGTTAAACGACCTCGACTGTTCCACCCATTTCCATTCCTCGCCCTGTGTAAGTATCAGTTTGCCTTTTAGTCCTTCGGGGGCTTCTTTCGGGACATAAATATCAACCGCTATGTTTTCATAATCCGACAGGTCGTAATACTCCGCGACTTCAACAATCGCCGCAGACCACATTTTTCCAGGAAAATCAGCCTCAATCTTAAGGGACCCTTTCCCTTTTGAAGATACCTCTTTGGAAGCGCATATTTCGCTTGCCACATGGTCATCCTTTTCATAAGCCCAGTCCGGAATCTCCCAGCCGTCCTCATCCATCTCAAAATCAGCGATTATTTCCTCATCCGCCGATCTGGCAATACTCGGAAATCCACAGAAAACCGCCAGAATCAAACCCACAAATAACATTTTCTTCATATACTCCTCCTTGTTATCGCCCATTTTCCGTATTTAAACGTTTCAATATTTCTTCTGTAACTTTTCCATCTATAGTAAAGTCCAAAGGCCTGGAAACTTTAACAGGAAAATAATTCCACCAGTAGAAACCTTTAAACCATTGTTCCTTAAGCATGGCGTTCAGCATAGACTTAAAACACATAGCCTGTTCTTCCTGGTCTTCTTTTTCAGATGACGTGTACCACGGGGTCTTGTTTGTGCCGTCGGCGCTCTGGTATCCCACCTCGGTAAAGATAAGGGGAACGCTTATGTTATTTTCATCCCTGTATTCTTTGATTTCGGTTTTCACAGTTTCCCATGCGTTATCCAAATCTTCCTGTGAGGGGTCATTTTTATCCGTCAGCGGAAAATACGCGTCTATACCCATAAAGTCCAATTTATCCCAGAAAAGGACGCCTTTATATTCCGACCAGTTGGCCGCATATGTGACCTTACCCTTAAATATTTTTCTCACTTCTTTTATCAGATTATTCCAATGTTCATCATATTCCTCATATGTAGTGGCTTCCAGTTCCGTTCCGATACAGAAGCATTCCACATCGTACTCCCGGGCAAGCGCCGCAAAATGAAGAATAAACCTGGAATAACTTTCAAACCATCTGTCGCCCGGTATTATATCGCCTCTGAACGTGCCGTTAACACAATCAACATGAGGTTTAAGCATTACCCTCATGCCGTTTTTATGAATTTGATTGATAGCATGAACTACAGCCTCATCCCTGGCGCTGTTTCCCCCGACATACAGGGGTCTTATATCGGTTGAATCCTGCTCATCCTGATACCACGTTATTACCAGGGATATATCCGTAACCCCCATGCTCCCCAGATATTCGATAATTTTATCGGAATCAGCGCCAAGCAACTCGACATTATGATAGGAAGTATAGGCAACACCTTTTTGAAAATCAGCCGCAGTCAATGCCCGCGGGGAAGAGACCGGTTGTTCTTTTTCAAGGTGCTCGCTCATATGAATCGCTTTTTCAAATTCAGGATATATCGCGGCGAGAGGTTTTTCCCCCGGATTGCTTTCCGGGTCGCCGTATATTTCCACTTCCCATATGGAAACACCCCAGTTTTCATTTATTTTTTCAAGAGACTCTATTTTTACAAATCTTGATTTGCGCGGTTCAAACCCGATTTTTTCGCGCCCGCCCGAACTTCCTTCTTTCTGTCCCGCCTCTTCCCAGTCACTCCCGTCCCGTGAAAGATATATTTTGTATTTCGAGGCGAACGCCCTTTCCCAGTTGATAACCACGGAATTAATGTATTTATCCCCTCCGAGGTCGACAACCACCCATGAATTATCCTCTTCGGCGTCGGATGCCCACCGTGTGGAAAGATTTGCGTCAATTAACGCCCCTGCATCCGCTTCGGGAGCCCAGCCGGGCGTCCGGTCAAATGACGACACCTCTGCATCAGACGGCACAAGATATACACCATCCGAAAAACAACAAACCGGACATATAAAAAAGATTATAAGCGCGGAAATAAAATATTTATAAATTCTGTTCACATCATACCTTTTTAATTTGTTGTCCATCCTCCGGCGCTGTCCGTATACCACCACAGCGTTCCCGGAACGGACGCTCCGTCAACGACTCTGATAAAATCCACATGCCCGTCGAGAAAAAGGCAATTTATTCCGTTTTTATGGCATAACATTCCTGAGCTGGCATTATCCGGAAGGTCCCACATGATAGCCGCTTCTTCGGGATGTTTCAAAGAAGCTATTTTAGCCGGAAAATTAATTTTTGGCTCATTGGGATTCTGGTCGGCCGAACCGCTTCTGGTTCTCCACGTGTTATAACGGTAAGTAATGTCATGTGTATACCCCCAGCTGTCAGGCATATCGAATTTACCGAGATTCATACCAGGAGCATGCGGATAACCATACCTCGCGCCTTCGGGGCATACCCACACACTGGAATCAGCCCCGTTCCTTCCGGTACTTATGTAGCCGGCCAAAACATACTGTATATCATCATTATTATCGCAAAACTGGTTCCCTCTCCACGGGACATAGTCAAGGCAGGGGGGAAGGACTTCATTAAATTCAAGAGTGTACATGTATAATGCGTTTCCGATTTGCCTGAGATTGTTTACACACACAGCCATTCTGCCTCTGTGCCTTGCTTCATTCAATGCGGGCAATAAAAACCCGGCTAAAATAGATATTATCGCAATAACCACCAGCAATTCAATAAGGGTAAACCCCGTTAGAGATTTTTTTCTTATCCCGTCCTTTGAAACGGCATCTGTTTTACAAAGGCTTCTGTCTTTGCCGCTGCCGGAGGGAGTTTCTCCCGCCTGCAGGCAGTTCTCTGACAGGATAAATCCGCCAGCGCCAAAAAAGTTCATGTTTTCCCCGACCTTTCATTAAACTTCTTTACAGCTTTTTCTCTCTATAAGACGCACGCCAAGCTCGCAACTTTCTATGTCTCTATCGTCATTAATAAGGTTCTTGAGTATATCTACCGAAATCTTTCCCATTTTCTCTTTATCAACAGCCAGCGTCGTCAATGCGGGATCCGTTTCCGATGAAGGCTCTATATCATCAAAACCTATGACACTGATATCATGCGGAACCGCAAAATTTTCGTCTTTTAAAGCCTTTATTACATTTAAAGCTATCGCATCGTTCGCGGCAAATATCGCCGTGGGCTTTTCCTTCAATTTTGTGACTATAAGGGCTTCATTGTATCCGCAATTAACATCGCCTATGATTTCGAAATCTTTCTGCCTTTTTACGCCGGCCTGCTTCAAAGCATTTTTATAGCCGACATACCTGTCGCTGAAACTGTTCCTTTCAAGCGGCCCCCCGATAAAAGCTATCTTCCTGTGGCCGAGTTTCAAAAGATAATCAACAGCGGACTTTGCTCCTTCGATATTTTCTGTTTTAACGTACTTCAGCGCAATATCATCATAATAATTGTCGATTATTACGCATTTTAACTTCAAATTATCTATTTTCCGGACAATATCCTTGCTTATCTCGCCGACAAGAAGTATTCCGTCAATCTGTTTCCTGTCTATTAAAGAAGGCATAATAAAATCCACTCCGCTTCTTTCATGCACAGATTGAAGAATCACGTCAAGCCCCACTTCTCTGGCTTCTTCTTCTATTGCATTATAAATCTTTGAGTAGAAGGGGTTTCCCATAATGGGATATGGATAACTGCTGACCAGACAACCTATCTGGTTGGTTTTAGGTATAGATGAAGGGGAAGCTGTAAATGTGCCGCGGCCCTGCTCCCTGTAAACAATTCCTTCCGCAACCAGCTCGGATAAAGCCTTTGCAACTGTAACACGGCTTACACCAAGCTGTTGTGATAATTCAGGTTCGCTCATTATTCTTGAATTCGGAGGATAGTCTTTTATCAGGTTCAATATAAAAGTCTTAACCTGATCACATTTTGTTTTAATGGATATTTTCATAAATTTTACCCTTTTATGTATGGTTGACTATCAAGTTAGTTTATATTTAACACATATATAAATGTTTGTCAATAGGCCTTCTTGCAGGACAAAAACATAAAAAAAGGGGCGAGCAAAAACACATGCTCACCCCTTTAAAATCCGAAACAAATCCGCTGGTTAGAACCTCAATGTCAAGCCTGCGGACAATGCGTAATCAGAAACAAATCTTCCTTCAACATTCAAAGAAAGAAAATCGTTTACTATCAGGTCAAGCCCTACATAAGGCATAACTTTGTACCTGCTGTCCGCATCCAAATCAACTCTTTCCCCTGTTGTCGCGGTAGCGTTGTACTTAATATCCGAATCGGCATACTTAAGCCCGACATAAGGAACGGCAACTATTTTCTCGCCCATCTGGAATTCTTTGCTGATTGCGCCGCCCGCATCCCAGTCTTTTATCTCAAGTTTGCCTTTTTTAGAAAGGTCGGGGGTAACATTGACCCCGTTAATCTTGAATTCATCAAGCTTGGGTTCCGTCTGGCGGTACTGCCCTGTTGCCAGTATTTTAATGCCCAAATCCGCCCATTCGTAAACTAAAACTTTTCCGCCCACTCCCCAAATAAAATCTGTTTTATATTTCAGTGTAAAATCATCGTTGGCAATTTTAGTTTTTCCGTCAATTTTAACTCCGTTGCACGCGCCAAGGATAACAAAACCCTCCACCCTGTCAAACGCGGCGTAAGAAATTTTCCCGTAATAATATTGCCCTTTGAATTTTGTGTCTCTGAGACTCATTCTTACGCTTGCATCACCGAGCCTATCTTCCAGGTGGCCATCCAATTCTCTTTCGAAGATGATGTCATTTTCGTAAGATAGTTTCAGAACCCCGATTTTATCAGGGCTCATACCCATAAGCCCCGGCCCGTGGGGTATTGTCGGGTCAGACGGGTTTCCGGCAGGACCGGCAAAAGTGTAAGACGCAAAAGCCACAGCCAGCACAACCGCAAAAAATAAAATCTTCCTCATTCTGCGCTCCTTTCACATTATTTTTTTCTGATTATTTACAAGATGAAATGATATTATCACAAGGCCGAAATTTTACAAGACCTTTTATGTCAAATTTATTCCATGTAAAACGTCTGCGATCTCTTCGGCCCGACCGAAACAATCCATGCCCTGCTGCCGACCAGTTCAGCCAGTTTTTTTACATACTTTTTCGCCTGTTCGGGCAAATCCCTGAACTCTCTGCAGCCGGATGTTTTTATTTTCCATCCCCTGAAGATTTCATAAACAGGTTTACATTCTTCAAGCACTTCCGGAATGGAAGGGAATTCAGTCAGCGTGTTACCTTTATATTTATATGCAGTGCATATTTTAATCTCATCAAGTTCGTCCAGCACATCAAGTTTAGTAAACGCTATTTTATCGATAGCATTAAGCGTCACGGCGTATTTTCCTATCACGGCATCAAACCATCCGCATCTTCTGGGCCGCCCCGTGGTGGCGCCGAATTCACCGCCTTTTTTACGTATGACTTCGCCCATCCGCTTGTCAAGTTCCGTGGGAAAAGGGCCTTCGCCGACTCTTGTAATGTACGCTTTCATTACACCGACAACACTTTTTATCTTTGAGGGCCCGATACCTGTTCCCGTACATGCTCCGCCGGCGGTGGCATTCGATGACGTCACATACGGATAAGTGCCGTGGTCGACATCGAGAAGCGTGCCCTGCGCGCCTTCGCAAAGAATTTTTTTGCCCTCAGATATTGCTTTGTTAATAATGATGTAGGCGGGCTTCAGCATATCCCTGAGTATATTCCCGTACTTTATGTATTCGCTAATAATCTCTGCGGCATCTATTTTGTTTTCCGAATATCTGGAGACAAGCACTTCGTTTACTTCTGCGACTCTCTCTTCCACTTTATCCTTAAGGATATCCGGATAAAGCAAATCAGCCGTCCTTATCCCTTTTCTTGCGTATTTATCCACATAACAAGGCCCTATTCCGCGGCCGGTTGTCCCGATTTTTTTCCTGCCTTTCGAGCCTTCTTCAAGTTTATCGAGCAGTTTGTGGTATGGAAAGATAACATGGGCGGTATCGCTGATAAAAAGCCTGTTTCTCACTTTAATATTATTTTTTTCCAGGTTTTTGATTTCATCAAGCAGAACCGCGGGATCAACGACAACACCGTTGCCTATTATACAAACAACATTATCCCGTAAAATCCCCGAAGGGATAAGATGCAATATATGTTTGTCATCGCCTATTTCAACTGTATGTCCCGCATTATTCCCGCCCTGATATCTCACTACAATATCAGCGTTCTCGGTAAGGACATCGATTATCTTGCCTTTTCCCTCATCGCCCCATTGTGTACCGACCAGAACAGTAACCGACATAAATCTTGCTCCCCTTTTACTATCCCTTTATATCTTCTTCAGTCTGAAGTGATAAATGCTAAGTTCAAAATCCTAAATACAAAGCACGAAATACGAAATAAATAACAAATTTCAAACACTTTAAATTCCAAACTATTTCGAATTTAGAAAATTATAATTTTAATATTGTTTCGAGTTTTGATATTCGAATTTCGGATTTTTGCTAAAATTTAACCAGTTTAACGTCTATGATATTCTTGTTTTTCTTAATTCCGCTGATGGCTTTTTCGGATACGGCGTTATCAACATTTATTACCGTCATCGCAGTCTTTCCTTTATTATGCCTGCCGACGCTCATACCGGCAATATTAACTTTATTTTCTCCCAAAACGGTCCCTAAAAACCCTATCATCCCCGGGATATCGCTGTTATGGACAATAAGAACATTCCCGAAGGGGACCATATCCATCCTGAAATCATTTATTTTAACAATGCGGGGATCCGCATTATGGGCAAAGAGCGAACCCGCCGCGGAAACCTTTGTCCCTTTTCCTTCTATGGATACATCAATTAAAGTCGCAAAATCCTCATGCCTCGTTGTTTTTGATTCGACGACCTTTATACCCCTTTCTTTTGCGATGCCGGGGGCATTTACCTCATTGACAGGTTCCTGCTGAACTTTTTCAAACAGACCTTTTAAAACAGAAGAGGTCACCGGCGCGGTATTCAAGTCAGCGACATCTCCCGAATAAGTTATCTTTATGTTTTCTATTCCGAAAGCGACAAGCGAAGAAAGCAGTTTGCCGATCTTTTCCCCGAGCAGAATATACGGTTTAAGCAGTTTGAAAACTTCGGGGTCTATCGAGGGCGCGTTTACGGCATTTACAATCTTGTTGTTTACAAAATATTCCACAATCTGCTCTGCGATGCCTAAAGCGACATTTTCCTGAGCTTCCGCCGTAGAAGCGCCAAGGTGAGGCGTCAACACCACGTTGTCCAGCTCAAAAAGTTTTTTATCCGTAGGCGGTTCCCCGCTGGCATAAACATCAATAGCCGCCCCGGCGACTTTCCCTTTCTTAAGCGCATCATAAAGGGCATCTTCATCTATTATGCCTCCCCGCGCGCAGTTAATAATCCTTACGCCTTCTTTCATTTTCGATATCGTGTCTTTATTTATCAAATTCCTTGTTTCATCATTTATGGGTGTGTGCACGGTAATTATATCCGATTCGGAGAAAATCGCATCAAGCGATGAAACTTCCACATCAAGTTTCGCCGCGTGCTGGTCCGACAGGAAAGGATCGTAAACCAAAACCCTCATCTCAAAAGATTTCGCTCTCTTAGCCACTTCAGTCCCGATTCTGCCTAACCCGATTATGCCAAGTGTTTTCCGTGAAAGTTCAATGCCTTTGAACTTTTTCCTGTCCCACCTGCCTTCGATCATGCTTTTATAGGCTTGCGGAATGTTTCTCGCCAGAGACAATATAAGCGCCATAGTATGTTCGGCTGTGGATAATGTATTGCCGCCGGGGGTATTCATAACTACAATACCCTTTTTTGTGGCTGCTTCCACATCAACATTATCTACGCCGACACCCGCCCTGCCTATGACCTTGAGCCCTTTTGAATTGTTGATAACCTCTTCGGTTACTTTAGAGCCGCTTCTTACAATCAGGGCGTCATAACCTTTTTTTATTTCTTCCTTCAACTGAGCGGGCTCTATTTCCGTTACTTCAAATTTATTTTTTTTGAGTAATTCCAATCCGTTTTTAGAAAGAGGGTCGCTTACAAGCACCTTCATCTTATTTAACTCCTCTCTTTATTAATTCGGCAACCGCGGCCTTAGTCGCGGCTCCGTGTTCAAACTTATATCCTAACTCCGAAAGCACCATTTCAACCGAGGATGCGGCCACCACAGTATCAAACTGATTAGCATAACCCATCTGCGCGACTCTGAATATCCTGCCTTTAAGATCTCCCTGCCCGCCCGCCATTGTAACACCGTATTCGTCCCTTATTTTCTTCACAAAAGCCGAACCGTCAACATCTTCGGGTATCCATACCGCCGTAACGGCATTCGCTGGGTTCCGGGAATATAATTTTAACCCTATTGCTTTTACGGCCTGTCTCATGGCGGCGGCGTTATCTTCATGGCGTTTCCAGACTTTCTCTATTGTTTCTTCTTTTATCATATCCAGCGATTTCTTAAGCCCTATTATCAGGGTTACCGCAGGAGTATAGGCAGTATCATTTTTATCAAGCGAAGCCTTTGCTTTTTTAAAGCTGAAATAAAAACTTGAGTTTTTCGCTTCATTTATCAGTTTCATTGCCTTTTCGCTGACCGAAGCAAACGCCAGGCCGGGAGGAAGCATCAATGCTTTCTGTGAACCTGAAATCGTTATGTCAACATTCCATTCATCCGTCATAAGCATATCGGCGCCAAGCCCGCTGATAGCATCAACAACAAGAACGGCGTCTGTCTTGTCAACGACTTCTCCTATTTTCTTTATATCCGCCAGGGTGCCGGTTGATGTTTCTACAAGCGTCACATATACGGCTTTGACGTCCGCATTGTTTTCCAGTTCTTTTTTCAGGATGGCGGGGTCAACTGTCTTTCCCCATTCGACATTTATATCTATGGACTGAACCCCAAACGCCTTACAGAGTTTACTCCACCTTTCGCCGAACTTACCGCCGACTACAGATATAGCCTTGTCGCCCGGAGAAAGCACGCTTGAAACAGCGCCTTCCATCGCGCCTGTACCCGAGGAAGCAAAGACAAGAACAGGGTTTTTTGTCTGAAAAACATACTTTAACCCTTCCTGCACTTCAGCAAAAATATTCTGAAACCTTTTCGTCCTGTGGTGGAATACGGGTTTAGCCATTTCCAGCAATGTTTCGGGCGGAACCTGAGAAGGCCCCGGGGCAAGTAAGAACTCTTTTTTCATAATACCTTGTTTCTCCCTTCCTGCTTTTTTATTTTTCTCTGCACGCGTATTTTAATACTTCTTCCATCTCTTCGACTACAAAAAATTTCAAATCCCGTTTGATTTTATTAGGGATATCTTTCAGATCTTTAGCGTTTTCCTTTGGCAGTATCACCTTTTTTACTTTAGCCCGGTGAGCGGCAAGCACTTTTTCTTTTATGCCTCCCACAGGCAGCACTTTGCCGCGCAAAGTTATTTCCCCTGTCATGGCCACATCATCCATAACAGGCGCCTGCGCGATAACGGAATAAAGAGCTGTCGCAATAGTAATACCGGCCGAAGGCCCGTCTTTGGGAATAGCGCCTTCCGGAACATGTATGTGAATGTCTCTGTTTTTATGAAAATCTTTGGGTAACGTAAGTTTTTTTAATTTTGTTCTGACGTAACTCAATGCGGCCCGCGCCGACTCCTGCATAACATCGCCTAACTGTCCAGTTAACATCAACTCGCCTTTACCCGGCATCAACACGGCTTCAATTTTGATTATATCCCCTCCGCTTTGCGTCCAGGCAAGCCCTGTCGCTACCCCTATCTCGCTCTTGTTTTCTTTTTTCTCATACATATATTTCACCGGCCCCAAAGCTTTCATGACCGTTTTTTTAGTAATGATTTTTCTCTTTTTTTGCTGATCTTCAAGGTATTCTTTTGCCATTTTTCTGCATATCGCGGCTATTGACCGCTCCAGCTCCCTTACGCCGGCTTCTCTCGTATAATGATTGATTATCGAGGCTATCGCTTCTTTTGAAAATACAATCTTAGATTTATCAAGACCATGTTCCTTTAACTGTTTTTTCACAAGAAAATCTTCGGCAATATGTTCTTTTTCCCACAGTGTATATCCCGGAAGTTCTATCACTTCCATCCTGTCTTTAAGGGTGGGATGTATCATATCCTGGATATTCGCGGTCGTAATAAACATAACCTGAGAAAGGTCAAAATCCACTTCGAGATAATGGTCATTAAAAGCATTGTTCTGTTCGGGGTCAAGCACCTCCAGTAAAGCAGATGAAGGGTCCCCGTGAAAATCCTTAGATAATTTATCTATCTCATCCAGCAGAAACAGGGGGTTTTTAGTCCCCGCTTTTTTCAAAGACTGGATTATCCTGCCCGGAAGAGCCCCTATATATGTTCTTCTGTGTCCGCGTATTTCAGCTTCGTCCCTGACGCCGCCAAGAGATATCCTGACGATTTTTTTACCCAGCGCGCGGGCAATAGATTTGGCTAAAGATGTTTTTCCGACGCCGGGAGGCCCGGCAAAACAGAGTATCTGGCCTTTATTCCCGCTGGTCAGCTTTTTGACCGCCAGATATTCCAATATCCTCTCTTTCGGTTTTTTAAGCCCGTAATGGTCTTCATCAAGTATTTTTTCGGCGTTTTCAAGGTTCAGATTATCTTTTGTGGCTTTTGACCACGGTAATTCCACCAGCCAGTCCAGGTAATTTCTTATAACCGTGGCTTCCGGAGAAACGGGCATCGTCTTTTCAAGTTTCGCCATTTCTTTCAATGCGACTTTTTTAACTTCCTTCGGCATCCCCGCAGTTTCAATCTTGTCTTTTATTTCCTTCAATTCCCCCGAATACTCGCCTTCTTTGCCAAGTTCCCTCTCAATGGCTTTCATCTGCTCGTGAAGGTAATAGTTCTTCTGGCTCTGTTCTATCTGACGCCTGACCTGCCCCGTTATCTTTTTCTCTATCTGAAGGATCTCTATTTCCGCGTTAATCAGCTCGCCTAACTTTTTAAGCCTCTCGACAGGGTCAAAAATCTCAAGTATATTTTCCTTGTCATTCAATTTTATCATTGTGTGGGACGCGATAAAATCAGCAAGCCTGTCAGGCTCTGATATTTCATAAACGGAACTTGATATCTCATTCGGTATTCGCGGATTCAACCCGACATATTTTTCGAACAGGCCCGATATGGATCTCATTAACGCTTCTATTTCCGCGGTTTTTTCAATTCCGGGCTTTATCTCCTGAACTTTAACCTCATAAATCTTATCTTCCGAAACGTATTTCAGGATAGAAACTCTTTTGAATCCTTCCACCAGGACTTTTGCGGAACCGTCGGGCAGTTTCAACATCTGCAATATTTTCGATACTGTTCCCACTTTATAAAGGTCTGCCGGCTTCGGGTCGTCCAGTTCGCTGTCTTTCTGAGTAGCCAGGACAACCATCTTATTAGCCAGCATGGCTGATTCTACAGCGGCGAGGGACCTGTCTCTGCCCACAAGCAGAGGCACAACCATATACGGGAAAATAACAAGGTCGCGCAACGGCAGCAGAGGAAACTTATTGCCGTATTCCTCCGTTAAATCCCTGTTTTTATCTTTTTCCCTGTTATCCTGAAGTTTTGCCATTTTAATTAAGCTATTTTTCTTCCCTTGATTAACCTGGGATCCTTATTTTGTTCTATTACATCCTTTGTCACTATCACCTGGGAAATGTTCTCCATTGAAGGTATCTCATACATGACATTCATCATCACTGTTTCAAGTATATTACGCAGGCCCCTTGCTCCCGTTTTTTTCGAAATTGCTTTTTTCGCGACAGCCATTACAGCCTGTTCATCAAACCTTAACTCTACATTCTCCATTTCAAGCAGTCTTTGATACTGTTTTATCAGGGCATTGCGGGGTTCTGTCAGAATACGGATAAGATCGCTCTCCGTCAGTCCGGCAAAATTCACCGCAACCGGGAGCCTGCCTACAAACTCGGGTATCAGACCATATTCCACAAGGTCCTCGGGTTCAAGAAAATCAAATATATTACTGTGTTTCTTTACCTGCGCGGCGTCGTTCCCCCGGTCAAACCCGATTACCTTTTTCCCCATTCTCCGGCCTATTATTTTTTCCAGGTTCCCAAAAGTTCCGCCGCAAATAAACAATATCTTTGTCGTATCAACCTGTATATATTCCTGATGAGGATGTTTTCTGCCTCCCTGCGGGGGCACATTCGCAACAGTGCCTTCAAGGATTTTAAGCAGGGCCTGCTGGACTCCCTCCCCTGAAACATCCCTTGTAATAGAAACATTTCCGGTTGTCCTGCCTATCTTATCTATCTCATCAATATATACAATTCCCAGTTCTGCGCGCTCTTTATTGAAATCCGAAGCCTGCAGCAATTTTAATATGATGTTTTCTACATCCTCTCCGACATAACCGGCCTCCGTCAACGATGTGGCATCTGCTATGGCAAAAGGGACATCAAGTATTTTTGCCAGTGTCCGCGCCATCAATGTTTTACCGCTGCCCGTCGGGCCTATCATCAGGATATTGCTTTTTTCCAGCTCTACATCACTTTCCTTATAATTACCCGTGACAATCCTTTTATAATGGTTATGGACCGCGACTGAAATTGTTCTCTTTGCCTGCTCCTGGCCTATAACGTACTCATCAAGTTTATTCTTTATGAATGCCGGTTTCGGAACCTCGAGCTTAGGTAAAGGAGCTCTCTTTTTCTGGTCATTCCTGCTCTCATCGCCATGCAGGATCTTATTGCAGACTTTTATGCACTCTTCGCAAATATTGGGACCGGACCCGGAAATTATTATCCGGACATTGCCGCTTGTCCTTCCGCAAAAGGAACATTTGTGGTAATTATTCAGGTTATCATTTTTTTTCATTGTTCTATTTTTTTCCCTGTGTTTTCATTTTTCTCATGGGAAAGACAACTTCATCCACAACACCGTATTTTTTTGCTTCTTCGGCCGAAAGGAAAAAATCCCTGTCCGTATCTGCCTCAATCTTTTTCTTTGTCTGTTTCGTATGCCTGACAAGGATATCGTTTATAAGACCCTTCAACCTGTCTATTTCCTTCGCCCTGATGTTAATATCGGAAGCGGAACCCTCCGCCCCTCCCCACGGTTGATGCAGCATTATCCTGGCATTCGGCAAAGCAAATCTTTTCCCGTCCGCGCCCGCGGCCAGCAGAACCGCGGCGGCGCTCGCCGCCTGTCCCACACAATAGGTGGTCACATCACACTTCAAAAATTGCATGGTGTCATATATCGCCAAACCTGCCGTAGCCGAACCGCCGGGGGAATTAATATATAAATTAATATCTTTTTCCGGGCTTTCGGTCTGCAGAAAAAGCATCTGCGCGATGACAAGGTTCGCGATGTTATCATCTATCGGTGTCCCCAGAAATATTATCCTGTCCTTAAGAAGCCTTGAGAAGATATCATAAGCTCTCTCTGTCCTTCCTGTCTGTTCAACAACTATGGGAACGAGCGAAGACATATAAACCTCCTATTTTTTGCTTTCCTCAATCTCTTTTATTTTAGCTTTCTTAAGAATAAAGTCTATAACCTTTTCTTCTTCTATTTTATTCCTCAGGTGTTCCTTCATTTCTTCGGAAGAATAATACTTTCTTATCTCTTCTTCTTTCTGGGGGTTGTCTTTTGACATTTCTTTTATCATATCGTTTATATCTTCATTTTTAGCTTCAAGATCAAAATCTTTCACGATTTTATGGAAAATATACGCAATTTTCATGTTTTTTTCCGTATCTTTCGCCGAAGCTTCTTCTATCTTGGATTTCTCCTTGTTTATATCCTCTTCCTTCAACCCCCTGTATTTCAGCATATTGATTGAATTATCGAGATTCTTTCCCCTCATTTTCTGGAATATCGTCTGGGGAAGGATTATATCAGTGTTTTTTATAAGATAATCCATTATCTGGGATTTGACATCATCTTCCCGCTCTTTCTTTTTAAAAGATTCTATATCTTCCCTCACGGCTTCCCTGAACTTCCGGACACTTTCAAAAGCTCCCATTTTCTTAATAAAATTGTCGTCCAGAGACGGGATGTTTTTGGATTTTATGGAGACCAGGTTTACTTTTATGCCGGCCTGCGCTCCCGCAAATTCTTTCTTAAAATAATCTTCGGGAAGCTTGATTTCTATCTCTTTTTCCTCTCCGGGCTTCATTCCACTGACATTTTCATACATGCCGGGCAGAAGGCTTTTTTCGTCAAGGGTCAACCATATGTTATCTCTTTTATCTATAACCTTTGAACCCGCGCTGACCGCATAATTTATTACAATAATATCTTTTTCCCCGGCTCCCCTGTCCGCAATATCCGAAAATGTCGCGTTTTTTTCAAGAATCTCATTTATGGCGCGGTCAACATCTGTTTCGGTAACGCTGTAGTTCTTCCTGTTTATTTTCAACCCGGCAAGTTCCGGGAGCTTGAATTCAGGCATAACATCAAATTCGGCGGTAAAGGCCAATTCTTTTCCTCTGTCGTAACTGACGTTCGAAATGACAGGTTCGCTTATGGGTTTTGCATTCAGCTTATCCAGCGATTCAGAATAAGCATCGGCGATCATTCTTCTCATTGTTTCATCTTTTATAGCCGGGCCGTAAACTTTATCAATTATGTTTTCCGGCACTTTTCCCGGCCTGAAACCGGCGACTTTTGCGGTTTTTGAAATTTCCTTTTTCATTTCCTCATATTTAACAGCCATTTTCTCCGCAGGCACTTTTACATGGGCCACTCTGCGGCAGCCTTCATTCTTATCAAGTTTCACCTGAACGCCATTTTCCATCGAATTCCCCTTTTTATAAATAGTAGAAGTATTTTGAGAAAATATATCGTAACCCAGCTGACTTATTTTGTCAAATCTAATCAGAGATTTACCGGCGCTTGTTTTGTGAAAGCCGTTTAAAAAACATCAGAAACAGGCGCATTTTTCAAAAAACCGGGCCTTTTCTGAAAAAAAGCCCCGAATTCTTCGGGGCTGAAATATCTGGAGCGAGCGACCGGGTTCGAACCGGCGACATCCACGTTGGCAACGTGGTGCTCTACCAACTGAGCTACGCTCGCGTAAATAAGCCGTTATTTAAACGTTTTTTATTCCGTTTGTCAACAGGAAAAAGGCAGTTAGGCTAAGGTTAAGGTTAAGGTTAAGGTTAAGGTTAAGGTTAAGGAAAACTTAAAAAATAAAAATTTCAAAATCTTTTCTCAGCCTCAACCTTAACCTTATCCTTAATTCGCTTCAATTACTGAAACTTGACGCTGAGATTTCGCAAAAGAACCATTATAAATTTGTCACACTCTATCCCCTGAATCAAAAATGAGGAGTTTTGCGGAATGTCAAGGAAAGCGAAGAATTGCGCGGAGGCGTAATCATTGTACGCCGCACAAGCAATTACTGAAGTTTGACGCTGAGATTACGCAAAAGACCCATTTTTGAAAACTTAGAAGGCAAAGCTGACTATAATCGCATCCAGCTTCTTTTCCAGGACATTATATGAATAATAAGTATTGCCGAGGCGGTAATTGTGTTCCGTCATCGAAGCAGCCAGCTCAGGGTTATCCAGGATTTCTTTTGTTTTTCTTACGGTAGCGTCGGAAACAAAATCGTCTATTTCTATGGTCTTAAACCCTTTCGGTTTAATGTCAATGGCGTAAATCGAATACTGGTTTACGACGATAGGTTTTTTAAAGTATATAGATTCCAGAAACGCGTTCCCGAAACCTTCAAACGTCGAAGGATATGTAACAAGGTCAACATGGGGATAAACATCTTCTATCCTGTATATTTTTCTGCCGTCTTCGGTGACACCGCGTTTGTCGGATATTATTTTTGAAACGAATTTTGTCCTCACGTTCAGCATTTTTGAATACTGAGACACCCTTTTTTCATATGTAAGCCCTTCGTCGCCGGACGCGTGAGATATTACAAGTTTCGCCTTCCTGTCCAGCTTGTTGACAAGCTCGATAGCGTGCTCAATGCCTTTGCGCTGGATAACCCTTGTCGGCTGAAGGATAAGGGTTTCCCCGTCCTGCACCCCGAGAGCTTTTCTCACCTCATCGCGGTCCGATTCTATTTTCGGCGGATTCGCAAAGTCCATCACGTTCGGGATTACAACGCTTGAAACGCCTGTCCTGAAACTTATCTGGTTGTCTGCCGATGAATTTATCGTGACGTGCTTTATTGAAGGCAGATGCGGCGGAAACGCCATATTGAGATAATCCCAAACACAGTTCACCAAAAACCTTTTTCTTTCCCAGAAAAAATCATGGTGATGGGCTATTGCCGGCATACCGGTTTCTGATATGAATTCGGTGATTGCCAATCCCAGCGGGATATTAACGGGTATCGCGAGCGCGTTTTCGAGAATCAGGATATCGATATCGTATTTTTTGACAAATTTATAGATTTTGGCCTTTAAGTGGTCCTTCAATTTGAGGATTTTATCCGTAACGGAAGGCTTCCTTTTCATTTTTCCGAAACATTCGGAGGTCAGTTTTTGAATATCGGGATGCATAAAGTGGGCTTCTTCGACAAGCATGCTTCTCTCTTCGGGCCTGTCCAGTTCGCCCGCGAAATAAAAACAGTTGAAGCATTTTTTCTCCAGCACTTCCGCCCATTTCTCGGTTTCGAGGGAAACGCCGTCAGTTCCCGCAAACCTGGTAGAAATAAAACCTATATTCTTCCAAACATTACATAAAGGTTCCATAATCCTCTCCGTCCTTTAATCTATTTATACCAGAATATGGGGACAAATGAAAAAAATATTTTTTTGAGCCTTGTTTTTATTATATCCTGCAATATATAATATTCCGATTCTTCAAAGCGGGCGTGGTGGAACTGGCAGACACGCTAGACTTAGGATCTAGTGGGGAAACCCTTGGGGGTTCAACTCCCTCCGCCCGCACCAGTCCCGCCAAAGGCGGGACAGAGCAATTGAACAATAGATAATAGAACCTAGAAAAAACTCAATTGCGGTCTATTGTTCAGGTTTTAGAGGCTTCGGCGCATAGGCAAATTCGCAGGATGATTTAAAACCCAGCACGTCCATCGTCCCAGCAAAGCGAACGTCTTGCGTCCCCCGTAATTTCATTTCCCCGCAATAACAAGCGCGAAATAGGGCGCGACATTGAAGATGAATATGCATATCTTGTAGAAAGCCATTCCGGAATAATGGATTGCATCAAACTTTTCCGGAGTCAGCTTAAACCACCTGCTGTGCATCTTATATATCCAGTTATGTCCAAAAATAAAGAACAATGACCACCACAGAAGAAACGCGATGTTTATTAAAGAACACCACCCTAAAACTGCGCGCAATGTATCAACTGTCATCTGACCCCTCCTTTTATTTATAAAGTTTTACCCAATTCAACAACTATTTTGTTTCCCTGCCTCGCTTCATCGCCGATATCTTCGGCCAACAGCTCGATAACTTCTTCCCCGTGTATATTTATGCTGGTTCTCAGGATATAGCCTTCTGCTTTTTTCCCGTTAATGCTTTCTATCGGGATAAACTGCCAGTATTCCTTATTCATGCGGGAAATATCATCGAGAAGATGATACGGGATTATCACCCCGTAATACGGTGTTTTATATTTTTTATCGATTTTTACATTTACCGTTCCGAAACGCAGCGGGGGGAATCTCAGCCCGTATTTTTCAAGGACGGAACGGCATTCTTTAAACCTGTCTGCGGCCGCCCCCCTTCCTTTAATCACTGTTCCTATAAGTTCATTCATTATCGACCTTTTGCCGGAGTTTTTTTATTTCCGAGCGCTTGCGTTTCCGCTCAAGCATTTTTTCTTTGGCCCGTTTCGACCTTTTGCGCTTCTGCCGGCGTATTTTTTCTATTCTTCTCCGTTCCTCCGACAATTCCCCGAGAATAGCTGTTTCTATCTTCTGAAGAAGAAGTTTCCGCGCAACATAGCGGTTCAATGCCTGGGAACGTTCTTTCTGGCACTTGACTTCTATGCCCGTGGGAAGGTGCTTTAAATATACGCAGGTGGATACTTTATTGACATTCTGCCCGCCCGCGCCGCCCGAGCGGATAAACTTCTCCGTTACATCCTCGTCTTTCACGCCAAGCTCGGACATTTTCTTATCAAGCGCTTTCTGCTTCTCTAAACTGACGCCAAAATCAGGCATAAATCAATCCCCTATCACCATATATATTTTATAACAGTTAATTATATAAATTACCATGTGATTATTTCAGTATTTTACCGGTATGATATAATTGACGCCATGCAAATTAAAATAGAAAAAATAGTATATCCCGGAAAAAGCCTTTCCCAAACCGGCGGAAAAATAATCTTTACCGATGAAGGCCTGAGAGGGGAACTGGTGGAAGTCGAACCCATAAAAGAAAAAAGCAATTTCATTGAAGCAAAAACCGTCAGTATACTTTCCCCTTCGGCCAAGAGGATAAAACCGCGGTGCGCACATTACAAAATATGCTCCCCCTACCAATATATGGACTATGATACGCAGATAAAAATCAAACACGCGCAATTAAAAGAAGATTTTTTCGCCCACCAGCTGAAAATAGAATCGCCGGATATCATCTTCCGTCCATCACCCAGGATATGGAATTACAGGAACAAGATAAGCCTCAATATAATATGGGAAAATAAAGCCCCTCATCTCGCATACAATCTGCCTGATTCCCGGACACAGTTCGAAAAAATAGAACAGTGTTTTCTGGTATCCGGCAATATAAGCCTGCTGTTAAAACGGCTGTTACAGATAATAAAAGACAGCGGACTGGATTTTATAAATAAAGTAGTAGTGAAGGAAAGTTCGCATAACAAAAGCCTGCTTTTAACCCTTTACGGCGTTGAGCCGAAAGAACTGAAAGATTTTTCCGACAGCTTCAGTGAATTAACAGCCCAATCTCCCCTTGCCGGCGCCGTATATATCTGCAAAAAGAAAAATCACAGGCTTGTCCTGGCGGGAAATTATTTTATCGAAGAATATGCCGGCCAAACCCGCTTTCTTATAGGGTCCGAATCTTTTTTTCAGACAAATATCGGAATGTTAAATATCCTGATGGAAGACCTGATAAAATCCATTACACTGGACAAAAATACAACTGTCGCCGATCTTTACTGCGGCGTCGGAACATTCGGTATCCTGCTGGCAAAAAGAGTGTCAGGGGTTATTGCCGTGGAGTCCTCGAAAGAAAATATACATTTTCTGAAGAAAAATCTTGAACTCAACAATATTACAAATTTTCATATCGGTAAAGGCGACTGCGGAAAATTGATAAGCTCTGTGTTGAAATCATCGCCCGGCATTTTGATTATTGATCCGCCGCGGAAGGGTTTGGATAAGAATATCTGCAGGCACATCCTGATGAAACCGCCCAAAACCATAGCCTATATATCGTGCAACCCGGCAACGCTCACGAGAGACTTAAAAATATTACTGTCCGCGTATAAGCTGAAAAATATTTTCGCGTACGATTTCTTCCCCCAGACCCCGCATATGGAAACAATGGTTATTTTAGAGAAGAAAAACACTGTGTAAACTTTTAATTTTTGACCACACCCGCCACAAAGCCTCGGCGGGCAGGGATAACTCAGATTTACACATTTACCCGCCTTAGGCGGGGATTAAAAAAACACATGCCTTGAAACCTTTTCTAACGCTTGCACTAAACTTTATGTGGTTTCGCGCTTGCACTGAACCCTGTGTGGTTCAGTGGTGCCCCAACTAGGACTCGAACCTAGGACCCACTGATTAAGAGTCAGTTGCTCTGCCGACTGAGCTATTGGGGCATTGATACGACGTGAACTATATTTTATTGACGGTAAAACAGCAAATTTTAAAGGCTTCTACAATTTCCCAACACTTCCCCAAAATTCCCTGTTTTGCCAAACTTTTACTACAATTTTTACTACATACGTATTTGTGTCTATAAAGAACAGGAACTTAAGGAAGTGAATTTTACATAATGACAATCAAAAAAACAAGCAAAAATTCGTATTAACTATTAAGGATTACTTTTTATTTTTCAAACTTTTTAATATCATCTCTCTTCTTTTCTTAAGCTTGTCTAAGAATTGAGACGGTGGGATATTATAATAGTCGGGTGTAGTATGTTCCAATGCATATAATAACTCCGATGCCTTAAGTTCCAACAAAAAATATCCTTTGCTTTTAGCTTTTGCAATAACTTCTCTAGCATATTTCTTGCTTAATTCTATCTCACCCGTTGAACGCAAGTGATTAGATAAATTATGTGTAACATTAACAACTCCTTCTTCATCCCCTAGAGCAGCATAAATTTTTTTTGATTCACTAAAAGCAGTCTTACATCTATTATCACAAAAACCTGCAACTTCAGGATATGTTTTCGCCAGAATAATATAACTATTAGCATTCATTAAGCCACTAATTAAATACATATTAGCTAAAGCCTTATACATTTTTTTTGCACGAGAATCTTCAATCACAGTTCGTAATATACTTTCAATATCTTCTTGATTTTTCCCAATTTTTTTATTTATATGTTCATACTCTGCTTCATTAAAAATGCCAGTTTTATAAGCTACTTGTTCTATAAAGTATCGATCTAATAATAAGAAATCTCTTTCATCAGAGAGCAGCAAAGCTTTTTGTGCCATTAATGACAATCTAGCTAATTGATTTTTAACTTTTTCAGCTATCTTAATACCCTCATCGCACATTGGAATTAACTCGGATACATTCTCCCGCAATCCATAATGGCCTGTTACAATATTTATAATGGCTTGCAATTTAACTCTGTCATTGGAAGTTTCATAATATACTTCCCGTGATATTGTTACGGCTTTATCAACATCGCCATCTTCATAACTTTTTAGAGCTTTTTCTAAACGAGGCTCAATGACAAAAACACTTTTTTCTCCCTTTTTATCATGGAACGCTGGATTGATTAATCTCTCTAAACAATCAAAACGAATATCCATTTTTTCCCTTACCTTATCTATCTTTGCTTCTATATCTGGAAAAATCATCAATGGAAATTGTTTTACAATGTGTGGATGTTTGGCAGCTAATTCGGTTAATTTATCCTCTCCATAAGAAACGCTTTTAAAACCATAGTTCGACGCTTCTTTTTCAAGATACAAAATGACTTCTGTTCTCAAATTCATCGGTGTAACAAAAACTAGTGTATTAACCGACAAGTTCTTAGATTTTATGGTTTTGACTGCTTTTTTAATATCACTTGAAATTTTTGATTTATTTTTTGAGTCATTATTTTTCTGCGGTTTTTCAGGACAATAAATCATAAATATTCTACTATCAGCAATATATCCATCTATCCCCAAATCACCACCGCTATCATCTATGCTTTGAAAATTATGATCTTCTGCCGAAAATAGCAGTGAACAAAAACGTTGGAACTCTATCGGATTGGTAAATTCTGTAATTCTCATTTCTCTAAAAATATTCGTATGCTTGTTTTAATATCAAATGTCAAAAAATTAAGTCTATTTTTCAAGGCAATCTATATTCCGCCCAAATCTTTGCGTTATTAGACCCCAAAACTATTACCTCTATAGGCTTTTGGTAATTGGTTTGTTTCCTGTAAGCATTTGCTATATATGCGGCAATATTTTTGACATTATGAATTGATGTATATTTAGAAGAATCAAGTCTTACATAGATTTTATAATCATTTTTTAATCTTACCCACTTTACATCGCCAGTATTTAAAAGCCAGTCTTTAAAATTATTTTTGGCTTCTTCACCAAATGGCCCTTCTCTCACTTTATCCGCGCCAGGGATTCGTTTTATCTCACTTGCAACCTTATCAGTATCTTCAATTATTTTATTCCCTTCAGTCACATATTGACTAATCCATCCATATTTCCCTTTAGCTTTTACTTTATACCAAATAACAAGTAAAGGCCCGCTTCTTACAGTTTTTTCTTCGAAGATTTCTACTTTTTTACCTGGGGGTATTTTCCCTAAAGAATCTCTTCCGTTTGGCAATTCTCTTATAGTTGCAGGAGCTTCGGAACTTATTATCACGAATTGATGTGTTTCTGCTTGTAGATTAGGAAGATATGGATAAAAAATAACTAAGACAAAAAAGAGGTGTTTTAATATCTTGCATTTCAGATTCATTATCACCCAAAAATATCTTTTACCCTTTTTTATGGATAGGAAAAACTCTGGATACTTTTTTCTTTCAGTTAGTTGATTTATTATAGTTTGATCCCCCCAATAATACAACCCTAATCACCGGCACTCTAAACCTCAAATGAATTAACCAACCTCTTTATTTCAGATTCAGAAAAATTTTAAGTTTTTCTTCTCAGATAAGGTTCCAGTTTGGAAAGCTTTGCTTATTTCTATCACATTTTTTTAATCTTTTTATTTGTTTTAACAAATTTATATTACATAACTATCTGCATACCAAGAAATTACTATTTTAAATTTCATTGACATTCCATTAATGGAAGATTACCATCTTTATGCAATACTCATTTTAGTTTTAAAGAGGGGGGATTATGAGGAAGCATTCGTTTTTGCTTTTATTATTATGTTCTATTATCAGCGGCTGTGCAAGTTATCGTGCAGGAAGATTGCCTACTTCAGATATTGCTTCTTATAGCACTGCCCAAGATCAAGATGGATTAAAGGTAGCTGCAAAATTTTTTGATGCAAAAGAATCAAAACAGGTTTTTGGTGTCAAAAAATTATACAGAGTTTATCAACCTGTATACATCCTCATTGATAACAGAACGGCCAATACATATGAATTTAAAAAAAGAATGTTAAATAAAGATACCGTTCCTGCCGAGGAAGTTGCAAATGAATGTGGTTTCAGCACTGCCGGCAGAGCAACTGCCTATGGTGTTGCTGGCGTATTCATATGGCCTTTCTTAATTCCTGCTGTAGTTGATGGTGTTGGATCTTCAAAGGCAAATCAGCGGATGGAAGATGATTATATGTATAAAGAAATTAAAGATGAAAGAATCCCCCCAAATGGACTTTTAAATGGTGTAGTTTTCTTAGGAAAAATGAAAGATGGAGAAGAATTAGCAATCAGACTTAGAAACGTTGATAACGAAGAAATAAAACTTTTTCCATTTATAAAATAATAGGAATTAAACGAATCTTTTATCACCGATACCCTACCACCACTCCCGAAAATGAGTAATTTTTCTGCAAGGTCAAGGAAGGCGAATATTTCTTTCAGGACTGCATTGGAGTCCCGCCAACGGCGGAACGCACAAGGATTTTTGAAGGCTGACGAAAAGATTGCGAAAAAGTGCCATTTCCTATCTGGATATCACAAACATCCCAAACCTGCAAAGAAGGTTCGGAAAAAGGCCTGACCTTTCCTGATTCAGAGACCTGAAACAATATTCTCTTTCTATGGCAATACCTTCGTTCCCGCAGAATTTCTTAAAATCCTTGATAGTCAGATGATGGATATTGGGAGAATCATACCAGTTGTAAGGCAGTTCGTTCGACCGGGGCATTATCCCGCCGAAAAACAGCATTCTGCGTATTTTCCAATGGCCGAAATTGGGGAAAATGACTATACCCTTTTTGCCGACTCTCAATATTTCATCAAGGACTTTTTTGGGCTTATGCACAGCCTGGAGAGTCTGGGAACATATGACAAAATCATACGATTTATCGGGATAATCGGAAAGCCCTTCATCGATATCGGTATGGATTACGGGAACACCGGCCTTGGAACATTCCTTTATCTTGTCGGGGTCGATTTCCACGCCCTGGATGCTCGCGTTTTTCAACTCGGAAAGTTTTTTTAGCAGAGACCCGTCCCCGCAGCCAAGGTCAAGGACTTTGCTCCCCTTATCAATCAACGAAGCGATTATCTGATGGTCTTTTCTTAAAGTTTCCATTATCTGCCCCTGATATTATCCAGAAACGGAGAAACAACTTCTTCCAGTTCGCCTATCTCTTTTTCAACAAGAAAGGAGTCGTGCCCGCTTTCGGATTTGATATTGTAATAAGTCACAGAAATGTTATTGGCTTTTAAAGCTTTAACTATCTCTTTTGACTGCCATGTAGGAAAAAGCCAATCCGACGTATAAGAAACTATTAGAAACCCGGATTTAACATCCTTAAACGCATTTTCAAGGCTGCCGTAGTCCCGATACAGGTCAAACGCGTCCATTGCTTTAGATATATAAAGATATGAATTGGCGTCAAACCGTTTAACGAAAGAATCTCCCTGGTATGAGAGATAACTTTCAATCTCATACTCATCCTGGGTAAAATCAACCATGGCGGGAGAATCCCCGTTAACAGCGTCTTTATCAGCTTTTGTCTTCCGGCCGAATTTCTGTTCTATCGCATCCTCGCTTAAATAGGTAATATGGCCTATCATCCTCGCTATGGCCAATCCCTTCTCGGGATTTTTGCCTTTATCATAATAATCGCCTTTAAACCAGTTGGGGTCCGAAGTAATAGCTTCTCTTCCCACCGCGTTAAAGGCGATGCCCTGGGCGCTGAGCTTGGCGGTCGAAGCTATGACAATCGCGGATTTGACCACTGCAGGATAATCTACAGCCCATTGAAGGACCTGCATTCCGCCGAGGGAACCTCCTATAACGGCCAGAATATTCTTTATGCCCAGATGGTCGATTAAGCGCTTCTGGACATTAACCATATCCCTTACGGTAATAGGCGGGAAAGTTGTGCCGTACGGTTTGTTATTTTTTTTATTTATTGAACCCGGCCCTGACGAGCCTTTGCACCCGCCTATAATATTCGAACAAATAACAAAATATTTATCCGTATCTATCGCTTTTCCGGGCCCGATAAAGATATCCCACCAGCCGGGCTTTTTATCGTCCGCGGAATGCAAGCCGGCGGCATGAGCGTCTCCCGAAAGGGCATGCGCAACCAGCACAGCATTATCTTTACGGGAATTAAGTTTGCCGTATGTTTCATAGCAGACATCGACAGGAGACAGTTTTCTGCCGCATTCCAATTCAAGCGAATCGAATGTAACTGTTTCGGGCTTTACCAGGCCCACTGATTGTTTTCCGCCGTTTGCTTCCATCTCGTTCACGCCTTTCAACATTTTACATAAAAAAACCTGATGCGTAAAGCACCAGGTCTAAAAAACCGTTAAACCTACGCTTTAGCGCTTATTTTATGTGGTCGCAAGTTGTAGCTTAAATCACCACTTTCTGCAGAATATAATGCTATACAGTTTTTGTCAATAAAAACATTATTTTTCCATCAGCGCCTTGATATCTTTTTTCAATATCTTACCCGTGGGCGTCCGCGGAAGCTCTTTTTCTATCCTGATCGTATGAGGGATCTTGTAAGGAGCTAATTTCCCCTTGCAGAATTTTACAAGTTCCCCGGGCCCGGCGCGGAAGCCGTCCCTCAAAGTGACAAAGGCCACCGCTTTCTCACCCCTGTGCTTATCTTTCACACCCACAACGGCCGCATCTCTTACGGAAGGGTGCTGATATAACACCTGCTCTACTTCTCTCGGATAAACATTCAAGCCGTGGGAAAGGATCATATCCTTTTTCCTGTCTATTATATAAATATAGCCGTCTTTATCCACCTTGCCTATATCGCCCGTGAACAGCCAGCCGCCTCTTATGGCTTTTGCAGTCTCTTCTTCAAGGTTCAGATAACCTTTCATCACGTTAGGCCCCTTAACGATAATTTCCCCTATCTCGCCGGGAGGCAGTTCTTTTTCATCATCGTCGACAATCTTTATGCTGACATTTTTTAACGGCAGGCCCACAGAACCTACTTTCCTTTCTCCGCGCAAAGGATTAACGGAAACCACGGGGGAAGCTTCCGACAGGCCGTAGCCTTCCATCAGAGGCAGGCCTGTATTTTTTTCGAAATTCTTAAGCACTTCCTCGGACAGCGGGGCCGAACCTGAAATACAAAACCTTATCTTTAATATCTTTCTTACAAGCCACGGAATTTTTTTATCCGACAGCAGATGAAATATCTGAGGTATGCCCACAAACCCGGTCACCCTGCCCAGTATAATAGCCCTTATAACCCTGTGGAAAGGCCTGACTGATTCGAGAAGAATAAATGAAGCCCCCGCAAACAGAGGGGTCAACATACAGACGGTTATGGTGAATGAATGAAAAAGAGGAAGGACAACGACAATCCTGTCCTTTTTCCCGACGTGAAGCACATCCAGGCAGTCTTTAACATTGGAAACCAGGTTATAATGGCTCAGGATAGCGCCTTTTGGAAAACCTGTAGTGCCGGAGGTATATATTATGACGGCCGCATCATCGGGCATAACCTTTGTTTCCCTGAAGCGCCCGCTTTTGAAAAGCGATCTGTAATCTATGTCCCTGTCTTCTTTGACGCAGTTCCCTATGACAATAACCGCAGGCCTGTTTTCCATCTGCATGACGGCTTTCCTGACAACATCGTAATATTTAACGCCCGTAATGACCGCTCTGGCTTTGGAATCCGAAAGGATATATTTTATTTCGTCGGCGACAAGGAAATTGTTGATAGGCACGATACAGGAGGCCGTCTTGAGAATGCCGAAAAAACTTACAACATATTCCGGGCAGTTACCGGCAATCAGCGCCACCCTATCCCCCTTCGAAAGGCCTACTTTAGCAGCCAGGCCCGAAGCAAATTTATCCGATAAGCGGTCGAGTTTTTTATAAGTGTACTTCCTTTTCCCGAACCTGTACGCGGTCCCGGAGAACAACCCGCCGGCATTCCTGCAGGGAATATCAATAATCGTCTCTATTTCGGCGTTCACTCTCCGGTCCCTCCTCCGGCTTCCGGAATTGTTATTTCCTCCACATTAACCTTGGAGGTTGAAGCCTTTTTGATGACTTTCTTCTCTTCCCTTTCGCCAAATGTTACCTCAACAACGGCATACTTGTAATTCCTGGTATAAGGGAATTCAAAAGCGTATGTATGTCCGCCTTTAAGCTGGTTGCCGTTTATCCAGCTGTCAGAAACAACCTTGTCGTCGGCAGACCCGTTATCCAGCACCTCCAGCACTTTCATATCGGCATCAAGCGTAGCCGCTCTCAGTTTGACCTCATGCCATCCCTTTGCCCTTATCCTGAATTTTACATATATCCGGTTTGACTCCCCCGGGTCCACTTTTTTCAAAACACTGCTTACCGTGATCGGCTCATTGCCGCTGTTTTTAGCTTCGGCCTCTTTATTGCCGAAACGGTTTTTTAAATCATCGAGGGTAATAACTTTCTTCTCTGAATACGCGTTCCGGCCCGAAGCCAGAAAAACCAGTAAAAATATAATAATCAACCATGTCCGGCGTCTCATAATTTTGTCCTTTCAAATAATTGGCTGCATGCATTTATAAATTGGCCGTAACTTTTAACGCTGTACTCCATCGAATCCCGGAAAAAACTTCCAAATGAAGTTGATTTGGACAGAAAACATAACATAAGAGATAATATCACTACATTGGATATATATACTATAACAAGCGACAGGACAACTCCCGGGCCCTGAAAATCCGTCTGTTCTTTTGTAAGGACATAAAGCGTGATAGTAAAATGGAAAGCCCACATGAAACCCACAAGAAAAGACATCAACTTCCAATAAGGTTTCATTTCAAAGAAGATATCCAGAAACAAATACAGGAATATGACAAGCACACAATAAAGGGGAAAAAAATACGGGGCCAATTCTATGACAAAATTGCTTTTTGTGACTTTTACGCTTCCGCCGTTCTTATGCAGCTTAAAGCCCTTTACTTTTCCCCCGAACAGAAAAACCCATATAACATGGACTAATTCATGAGTAAAAACATAAGTCCTTATGGGCTGTTGTAAAACAGCGTATATCAGCAGGTATGAAAAAAACCCGAAAACGAACGGCATCAGGCTGTAAACGTCGAAATACGTGGATACAGACTTATATAAGGCTACTGAAAGGCCGCAGGCAAGCGGTGTCAACGCCACTGCAATCAGTATTTTTATGAAAGAAATACAGATATTCTTAAACCATGTCATTTTAAGCAGATATTTTATAATAACCTATTTAGAAAAAATAGTTTTTTATATCCTGTTTTTTAATATATGATAATAAACAAATGAAAAAAATGTTTTTCGGAACCGCCGGATGGTCATATCCTGATTGGAAAGGAAAGGTTTATCCTCCGCAGATACCCGGTAATTTCGACAGGTTAAGATATCTTTCAAATTTCGTGGATTTCATTGAAATCAACAGCTCTTTTTACAGTTACCCGTCCGTAATGAACGCAAACAACTGGAGTAACTCCGTAAAAGATAAAAGCGGGTTTCTGTTCTCCGCAAAACTGCATAAGGATTTCACCCATAACATAAATTTTCCCGCTGAAGGCAGCATATCCGCAGTGAAAAAATTTTTGGACGCCCTGAAAAACAATGGGAAATTCGCCTGCCTGCTCGCGCAATTCCCGTATTCTTTCCACTTCACAAAAGAAAACAGGCTTAAAGCCGAAAAAATAACTAAAACTTTCCATGATTATGATGTTGTAATGGAAATAAGGCATAATTCATGGGACTGCGGGGACGCGGAATCGTTCCTCTGTGAAAACAGCGCAGGCATAGCGACTATAGACCAGCCCGAAAAATCATTAAACATTAAACCCCGGTTCCATGGCGGAAGCATGATCCTTTACCTTCGGCTGCATGGAAGGAATAAAGAAAACTGGTTCAGCGAAAAATCCGGCAGAGATGAAAGGTACGATTATTTATATTCAGAATCAGAGTTGCGTCCGTTCGCTGACGGATTATCGCATCCGGATATATCGCGCGGGTACGCGGTAGGAAACAACCATTATGAGGGAAAAGCCCTTGCCAATATCCTGCAACTGAAATCGATGGTTCTTAAATCGAAAATCAAATGCCCTCCCGTTATACTTGAAAATTATGAGACGCTCGGGCATTACTGCTACGCGGATACTCCCGTGCAGAAAAGACTTTTATAACTTGCGTTCAGCGGCTTTAATATACATTCCGGCTTTTTCATTACCGGGATCTTTTTCCAATACCGCCCTGAACATTTCAACGGCTTTTTTGTAATTCTGCTTCCTGTATTCAAGCAAAGCTGCTTTATAAAGAGCTCCGGCATCTTCATTATCCGAGACAACTGCGGTTGAGTCAGCCGCTTTTTCGGGTTCTTCCTTTACAGCAACCGGAGGCGGTAACTGCTTGTTTTTCTTCTCTAACGCAATTTTCTCTTCCAGCGCTTTTCCCTTTTGTTTTTCCTTTTCCTCCCGCGCAAGCTCTTTTTCCCTCACCTTCTCTTTTTTCGCTATCCTGTCATCGCACCTTTTAATGTATCTCTTCGCCTTTTTATTCGAACTGTCTGAAGAAAGGACTTGTTCAAAAATCTCTTTCGCTTTCTCATGCTCACCGTTTCTGTAACAGTTTACCCCTTCATCCATAAGTTTAGCCGTTTGAACCGAAAGCATGACTTCTTCGGAAGTTTCCCCCGGCGCTGCGCTATCATCCCCTTCACTAATTGATATATCCTCCGGAGCTTTTCCCTCCGCAATCTCCTCTATGGCATCGGGTTCGGTAATCACTTCGCCGGATTCGCCGGAGTTTAGCGTTTCATCCTGCTCATCAACGTTTTCAGGTTTGAGTTTCTCCTTGCACTTAAGCGCGTATCTTTGAGCTTTTTTGTTATCCGGATCGAACTTTAATATTTTATCAAACTCAGATTTCGCCGCGCTGTAATTACCGGATTGATATTCGCTGATGCCTGTCTCATAACATTCAATTATAATTTCCCTTTTTTCCTTTTCGGTGTATGCCTGCTTTGAAAGGCAATCCTTATGGCACGCAAAAACCATAAAAATCAACAATAAATATTTACCGTCCTTCAAAATGCTGTGCGGCTTTGTCATTTTATTCCTTTCCCTTTTTTTCTTAATATAATCCTCTCAATGGATTTTCCGGGGCCAAACCTCGTAAGATTAATAATAAAAAGCTGTAATAACCTTCTGATAGCCTTTATGTCTTTCGTATCCTCGTGCTCCCATACCAATTTGGAATCAATTATCTTTCTGCTCATTAACTGAATGCCTTTTGTGGATTTACCCGCCACTTTCCATATTTTATTCAAAAATCTCACAAAAACATCTTTTGCCGCCAGGTCTTTGACATATTTGTCTTTGCTGCAGAAATATACCCTCAAAGCAAAAGAGAAAATCAGATGGACGGGCGCTTTTCCCGTATTCGCCATATACTGCCTTACTGTTTCCAGGAAATCGCGCGCCGGGCTTATGCTCCCGTTTATCAGAACAAATGATTTTCCATCGCCTATATAAGGGTTGTTCAGCCTCTCGATAATATTTTCGGAATCTTTGATGTGTTTTTCCCCCACTTCTTTTACGGAGGGCAGAATCTCATGAAAAACCATATTTTTAATAAATTTCGAATAAATCCTGTTATTGCATATTTCCGAAAAATTTTTCGCGTTAATCAGGGTCTTCAACAGATAGACAAAAGTCAAAGTTTCCTTATAAACTTTCTCTCTTATATCATAATAATAAGAAATGTCATCCGTATAAAGAACATTCAGATAGGGCTTAATAAAGGGTATTTCTCTGGCGAGCTTCTTGGGCCCTTTGATTACCCACCTGTAAAAAGGTTCGGCCTCAAGTATTAAACGGTCGGAATACCCCATTTCCTTTTCAATACGCTCTGCTTCCCCGAAAGGGAAACCCGTCACTATCCTGTCACACACCGTAGAAAGAAAAAAACAACTTGTATTCAGCCATTTAAGGAACCCTTCGCCAAGACACCAGTATTTTGCCGTTTTAATGACCGCGTTTTTCAACAATTCCCCGTTGTCGCAGGTATTTTCGCATGGAAGCAATATCATTCCCTTATCGCTATTCCCTTTAAAATGCTTAAACCTCTTAAAAAGGAATAACGCTATTTTACCGGCAATATTTTCCGGCGGTTTCGCAGTAATCTGCTCGTTGGGTTCGGCATGGCATTTATCCGATTTATCGTCCGAGATTATGAAACGCAGATCGTCTCTCTTATAAAGCTCTGAAAAACTCTTATAATCAACGTAGGGATTTATTGATTCGGATATGCAGTTAATTATTTCTTTCCTGTCGATACGGCCCGTTTTGGGATTTCCCCGGAGCACCAGGGTATACAGGTTGCTCTGGTTCTGCAGTTCCTTGACCCTTCCCGAGCGGTGCGGCTGTATGACTATCACGGAACCTGTCGGCTCCTTTTTGTTAAGCTCGTGGACAATAGGGTCAAAAAAAGCCCTTATAAAATTGCTGTCTCCAAATTGAAGAAAAACCTGTTTCATAGTTTATAAATGATATCAAATCGTAATTTTATAGTCATCAACTAACTTGCAATTATACATAAAAAGCTATATACTATCTCATCCATCACAGGAGGGCATTATGAAATACATTATTTTCTTGCTGGTTTTAATGTTTACCTTTTCATCCGCTTATTGCGCGGACAAATCCAGGGCAAAGAGAGAAAAAGAGGCGTCTCTCCAGGAAAAAGTCTCTACGGGAACCAATTTCGGCAGCAGTAAAATAAATGTTATCTCCAACAAAGATATACAGGATAAGGTTACGGATACCTTAAAAAAAGCCGACATAGTCCCTGTTGAAGAATTAGAAATATTGGTAAAAGACAGCATTGTGACTGTCAGCGGAAACGTCGATTCCCTGGAACAAAAAGACAAAATCCAGCAGGCGATAATGTCTGTGCCGGGTGTCAGGGGATACAAAAGCAATTTAAAAATAAGGAAATAAAAGCTATTTCCCGTTATACGTGCCGGTCGTGAGCTTGCCGCGGTATTTCTGTCCGGAGAATTTATCTTCGGAAACAGCCTGTGTTATCTCTTTCGAGCGCTCATCGATATCGGAATCGCTGATTATATAACCTTTGTTTCCTCCGGTAGGATTTTCGTCCGGGTCAAATGTTTTGGCCGTAGTCTCAAGGACATTGCCGACGGCTTTGGTGGTTTCCACAACAAGATTGCCGACACTTTTTACTGATTCCGAAACTACATTATCATCATCGCAAAAAGCGCCCGGCATGCAAAAAAACAGCAGTAAAATACCCGATAAAACAACAAATTTACCTGTCATTATTTTTTCTCCTTATTCCCTTTATATTTTCCCGGCAAACTTTTCCTGAGTTCATGTATGATTCCCAGTTTTTCATCCCTGATTTTGAGAAGTTTCCCGATTCTGTCCATTATATCCACGCTAAGAATTATGCCGGATGCCGGAGCGGTTTCCTCTATCTGCTTTTTATTGCGCGTTCCCGCAATCGCCGCTGTAACAGACTCCCTGTTAATAACCCAGGCAAGCGATAACCGGGCAACGGTAGTATCAAGTTCATCAGCAACTTTTTTCAATTCTTCTATCAGCCACAGATTGACTTCCAGGTTAGGTTCCCTGAACTCACCGTTTTCTTTTTTCCTCCAGTCATCTTCAGGGAGAGAACTTATTTTGGCCCTGTCATATTTACCGGTCAACAGCCCGCATGACATCGGGCTATATGCGACAATTCCGATATTATTATCCGCGCAAAAATTGATTATATCCTTCTCAATTGCCCTGTTTAACATATTATAAGGCGGCTGCAGCGATACAACAGGCCCTATTTTCAGGATTCTCTGAATCTGCGGCACATTAAAGTTAGACACTCCCCCATATCTTATTTTGCCTTCATCCTTAAGCCGCATTATCTCTTCCCATGCCTCTTCAATTTTTTCGTCGGGAAAAGGCCAGTGAATCTGATAAAGATCTATATAGCTGATTTTTAATCTCGCAAGGCTGTTTTCCGCTTCTTTTCTCACGCTTTCGGCGGATAAATCATACCCTAACTTGCCTTTTGCATCCCATATGAGCCCGCACTTTGTAGCTATATAAAACTTATCCCTTAAGCCTTTAATTGCTTTTCCCACTATTTCTTCGGAATGCCCCAAACCGTAAACAGGAGCCGTATCTATCCAGTTCACTCCCAAATCCATGCTTCTTTTAATGGCTTCAACTGAATTTTTATCGGACTGGTCTCCCCAGCCGTAAGCCCATCCCGAACCTCCAATCGCCCACGCTCCGAGGCCGATAACGCTCAAATTAAGATTTGAACCGCCCAGTTTTCTTGTTTTCATGAGAATACCTCAAAAAACTTTTTTTACAACCACAGATAGCACAGATAATCACAGATAAAACTATTTTAATTTTTATTATATAAGTTATTTTTTCTTTTATTTTTTTCCATCCCCGCCAGAGGCGGGCAAGTGTGTAAATCCCTGCCTGCCGTAGGCAGGTGCGTCATCTGTGGTTACAATTTTTCTATTTTAAATTCTCTTCTCAGGCTCTTCCGCATAACTCCTTATAATTGCAAAACCTGCAAATATTCAGGTTGTCCGTCATCTTAAACTCCTCTTTTCCGACAGGAATATTATTTGCAACGTCACAGCAATACTTATACATATTTTCCGTTTCTTCCTTAGTCTTGTCCTCAAAGCGGGAGATGTCATACTCATTTATAACCGCTTTTAATTCATCATAATCTTCTCCCAGATAAATAATATATGCGTCGACTTTATCCGCGTGAGGATAAAATCCGAACTTCATCATTGCATAATAAACATACCCTATAAGCTGGTTTTCATGTTTGTCTGCATCTTTTTTCCCGGTTTTCCAGTCAAGAACAACAAATTTCCCGTCTTTCGGAAATAAAAAATCTACTTTAAGATAAGCTTTAAGGCCGTTAACCCTGGTCTCGCCAAAATCTCCCGGCTCTACAATCCACTTATCGCTGTTTTTTATCCCTTCAGAAAAAACCCAATTTTTCCAATTGCTGTTTAAAAAAGATTCAAGACAGGTTTCGACCTTTGGATACAAATCGGAAATCAGAATTTTCTCTTTTATGCCGTAATATGTTTCAAAAAAATTTTTCTTTTTGATCTGCTTTTCAGATTCGCGGCTCGAAAAATCTATAAATTTTTCAACATTAAGCTGCTCCTGCGTTTTTTTCAGCCGGTTAAGAAGGACCGCAATCACATCATGGACGACATTCCCTATTTCCAAAGGAATGCTCGTAAGATATTTCAGGGAATTTATCTTCGATTGGCTTACCTCTTTATCGTATTTGCCGTAATACTGATAATAATACTGCCGTTTACACTTTTTAAACGTGTCGTATCTGCTTACGGACCATCCTAAAACCGGAGTGAACTTATATTTGCTTTTTTCTGGCATAAAATATATCCCGCCTTTAATGGAATAGATATAACACATTGAGTACCCAAAGACAAACATGTTTTCTTGATTGGAACTTTTTAATGTTTTAGTATAAACTGATATAATAGAAAAACAGGAATGCGGACAATGAAAATTACTTTTACAGGCAGCAACTTTAAAAAAAGTATTCAGGTAAAATCAAAAAAACCTATTTTCAGGATTCTTGAGGAAAAAGGCATAAGGCTGTCTCCCCCGCCTATCGCCGCCATAATAGACAACTGCCTTTTCGACCTTGATTACAAGCTTAAAACAGACTCTGTTGTCGAACTTATCAGTTATAAGGACAGAGTGGGCGCTTCGGTTTACAGGCGCAGCCTTTCATTCATACTTCATGCTTCGGTAAAAGCCCTTTTTCCGGAAAGCCGGCTGGAAATAGGACAATCCATATCAAACGGTTATTACTATGACTTCGGAGACCCAAAAATAAAAATGACGGATTCCGCGCTTAAAAAAATCAAAAACAGGATGCGCGAAATAATAAAGCAAAGAATTCCTTTTATCCACGAGCTTTATCCCAAACAATCAGCCATAAAGCTTTTTATAAAACTGGGGTATCCGCAGAAAGTAAAACTTCTGGAAACCCTTAAAGGCCCTGACACAAGAATCGTAACCTGCGCGGGATTTTCAGATATATCCTACGGGCCTATGCTTCCTCATACCGGGTTTGCCCGGATATTCGATCTCCAGTTATATAATAAAGGCTTTATACTTGTATTTCCCGATCCTGAAAAACCGGACCTGACACCAAAAATCCCCCCCAACCCTTCCCTGTTTAAGACTTATATGGAAACAAAAGAATGGAACAAGATTATAGGAGTGAGAACGGTAAGCGACCTCAATAATATATGTATAAACGGAAATATCTCCGAGGCAATAAAAGTGGCTGAAGCTCTTCACGAAAAAAAGATAATACAGATATGCGACAAAATCAAAAATAACAGAAAAATAAAAGTTATACTTGTGGCAGGCCCTTCCGCTTCAGGGAAAACAACCAGCATAAAGCGCCTTTCCGTACAGCTTGCGGTAAACAACATACACTCCATCCCCATTTCACTTGATGATTATTTTCTGGACAGGGAAAAATCGCCTCTTGATGAGTATGGAGAATATGACTTTGAAACCCCAGGCGCTCTTAATATCAAATCATTTAATAAAGATATCGCCAACCTTCTTGCGGGCAAAAAAACAATACTTAATAAATTCAGTTTCAGCGAGGGAAAACAGGTGGCGGGAACTTCCTGCCGTATCCCCAAAGATAAAGATTTTGTAATAATAATCGAAGGCCTGCACGCTATTAATCCGGGTATCCTGCCTGATATAGGCAAAGAGAAAAAATTAAAAATATATTTAAGCGCGTTGACTCAACTGTGCATTGATGATCACAACCGGATATTTACATCCGATACAAGGCTGCTGCGACGCTTAATAAGAGATTGCATGTTCAGAGGTTACAGCGCCGCAGACACATTATCAAGATGGTACTCGGTGCGAAAAGGCGAAGAACAATACATTTTCCCATATCAGGACGGCGCGGATATAATTTTCAATTCCGCCCTGGTTTATGAATATGCCGTTCTGAAGATATTCGCTGAAAGATTTCTCCTTGAAGTCCGCGCCGACCGCAGGGAATACGTTGAAGCCACCAGGCTTCTGGATTTTCTGAATTTATTTGTAGCCATATCCCCGAATCAGACTCCGCCCGCGTCGATCTTAAGAGAATTCATCGGAGGAAGCGCCTTCGATTATTAACTTTTATCTTCTGCCCTTTTTTACCTTTATTCAATACAAACTATTTCGCCAGCCTTATGTTATCGACATAAACAACCTGAGGCTCAAGTTTAGCGGGCCTGTAAATCAATACATGTATTTTCTTTACTGAATTTTTGTCTTCAAGCTTTTGGTTATATTGCCAGTCGCTGGCTTTACATTTGAAATCATCTTTAGTCATATCAAAAGTAATGTTTTTGTTCCAGCCCTGCGAAAGAGCGATACGCGGTGTTTCATAATATGTCCACTCAGGCCCTGCATCAAACCCCAGAGAGACGGAGTACCCGAAAGGATACGGGCAGTAGATATCCATTATTATCTTTGTCCCTTCAAGATTCAAATAATCTTCGCGCGAAAAACCTACTTTCTCTCTCCAGTCTTCCGATTCCTCGATAATATCAACCTTCAAAGCATTTTTACCTTCGCTAACCTGATCGGAACTTTTTGAAAGCTCTGCGCCGCCGGTATTCTCCCATTCCACAGGCACCCATATAACACCGCCTTCAAATCCTTCCCAGATATATTCTTCCGCCGATAAAGCGCCTGCGAAAGCTGTAACAATAAACATAACCGCAATCCAACCGAAAAACCGCTTCATTAAATCCTCCTTTGTTAAATAGCTCTGCATGACTGTCTCACCATAAGCTCTGTGGTCAAAACAGTTTTCTCGCTCTTATTATTCTTTTTTTCTATGTTTTTAATTAATTTTTTTACCGCCAGAACCCCCATCTGCTCTCTCTGGACACGAACCGTAGTTAATGGAGGCCTGATCTGCGAACTCAATTCGATATCATCAAAACCGGCAATGCTTATATCACCCGGCACCTTCAGACCCTGATCCTGCAACGCGGACATCACTTTAATCGCGACAAGGTCATTACATGCGAAAACAGCAGTCGGCATATTCTCCGATTTAAACATCTTATCCACAATAATGTCATTTTCAATCAACAACACTGTTTCTATAAGATCTTCCGAGAACTTGATGCCATAATCAGATAAAGCTTTCTTATAGCCTTTAAACCTCTCCATAAAAGTGCCATGGTCGAGCGAAGCTCCCCAAAAACCTATTTTTCTGTGTCCCAGGTCTATTAAATATTTGACTACCTGATACGCGCCTTTTTCATTTTCGGTCACAACTGAATCCAGCCCCGCATCATTTATATAATGGTCGACAAGCACCAGAGGTATTCCTTTATCTTTAATGTCCATAATAAAATTATGAGGTATTTCTCCCACAAGAAGCAGTCCATCCACTTTATTTTCACTTGCCAGTTTAAAATTCGATATGTCGGCAATTATGTTCTGGTCCAAAAGCTGATAAAAAAGGTTATATCCGTGCGCTCTCGCTTCCGATTCAACACCTCTGAATACAAACGAGTAAAATGGATTGGAAAAAGCCGGATGGTGTTCCCTGGAGATAACAAAACCGATATTATTCGTTTTAAGCAAAAACGGGCTCTTGCTTTTTTCACTCAAAGACGCAAGAAATGTTCCTTTTCCGGGCACCCTGTAAAGAATACCCATATTTACAAGATCAGAAATTGCTTTCCTTATGGTTATCTGGCTGACATTGTATATCTTACAAAGACTTTTTTCAGATTCTATGCTATCTCCGGGTTTAAGCCTGCCGGATTTTACTCTTCCCTCAATAGATTTCTTAACTTGCTGGTAAAAAGGAACATGTGAAGTTTTGTCTATCAAAATAGCCTCCTTAACTTATAATAGAGTATACTCAGATATACTACTATACACCCGTTGGGCTATTCTGTCAATACAGGATCTGTTTTTAGGAAGAAAAAACTTGGGCAGTCACTGCATTTTTTGGAGCTAAAGCGGCGCACGTTTCGGAAATCAATTCATTGATTAATTCTTTAACTGAAATAATCTTTTTTATCTTAAAAACACTGCTGCCGGCAAATACGACTGAGTCGTCTATCTTGCCTTTAAACGCGTTCACCATCGCCTTGGCAATACAATAAGGGGCGGTTTTCGGGTCACATGTTTTAAGACACTTAAACTTGCATTCAAACGGCGCTTTAATGCCTTTCAGCAAATCATCAATAAATTTAGTTTTTATCGACCTTCCGGGTAACCCTACGGGGCTTTTAATTATTGTAGTATCTTTTTCACTGGCATTGAGATAAGCCTGCTTAAACTCATTTGAAACAGAACATTCATTAGTAGTAACAAACCTTGTGCCCATCTGGACTCCGCTCGCCCCAAGATTCAGAACCCGGGCAATATCATTACCGTCAAAAATACCGCCTCCCACAATAATTGGTATTTTTAAGGACGAGTCACCGGTTATTTTAAGGACTTCAACCAGTATATGGTCCAGATTATCGGCCTTATCAGATTCAAGTTCTTCAAATTTATATCCCAGGTGGCCGCCGGCAAGAGGGCCTTCAATAACTATCGCGTCAGGAACGCGGTTATATCTTTTTTTCCATGTTCTTATTATTAATTCCGCGACTCTTCCGGATGAAACTATGGGTATAAGCTTTACATCTGTTCCGAGAGTAAACTCAGGCAGTTTCAGCGGCAAACCCGCCCCGGAAACAATAAAATTTATATCTTCCCGGGCAGCAGCTCTCGCCAGATCTTCATAATTTGTAAGAGCCACCATAAGATTGACGCCGATAACACCTTTGGTCAAATCTCTTGTTTTATGTATCTCATCGACAAGCGCCTGTCTGGAGGACCTGAAAAAATTATCTCTGCCGATGCAATCTTCTTCATCCGCAAGTCCCACACCGGCTATAGTGCCGACTGCTCCGCAATTCGCGACCGCGCCGGCTAAAGGAGCAGTGGAAACCCTCACGCCCATCCCCCCCTGAACCAAAGGAATATCTATTTTCAGGTCGCCCAATATCAGTGGTTTTAAACAGTTTGTCATTATTTATTTTCTCCGTTATAATCTTCGGTGAATACAAAAAACCCACAAAGCGAACGTTCTAACGCCTTGCGGTTTTAAAACCTCTTTTCTTTCAAATACTACTTTATATATTTAATATTTAAGCAATAGTATATACCCATGCCGGACAGTAAGTCAACATAAAATGTTATTGTAAACGATTTTCACAGACGGAAATCAGTGAATTTTCAGGCCCCAGGGTTCAATAACTCTTGATAGAGCTTTTCTGCCCTGCATATAAGCAAGAAAAAGCCCGTAATTGGTAAACGGAACTCCTATATTTTCAAGATCTCTTATTCTCGACGCCACTTGCTGAGGGCTTATCATACATCCTCCGCAGTGTATAACAAGCCTGTAATTTAACAAGGTTTTCTCTTCCCGGAGCTCCCTGCCGAAAGCATGTTCGATAACAATACCGGGAATGGCTTTTTTCAAATACTCAGGTATCTGGACTGTTCCGATATCTTCGCCTATGCGCGAATGGTTACAAGCTTCAGCTATAAGGATACTATCCCCTTTTTCCAGTTTATCCATAACATCAAGACCTTTAACAAAGTTGTCCAGCCGGCCTCTGCTCATATAGTTAATCATAGTGATTGAAAATGTCGTAAGGCGGATATCATCGGGGCACCAGCCATTCATTATGTCCATTGCCTGGGAATCGGTAATAATGGCTTTGGGCCGTTTGGCCAAACCGTTTATTACAGACATAAAGCGTTCATATTCTTTTTCAGATATTTCCCTGTTCTTATCCCTTGCTTTCCCTAAATCCATCCTGAAAGAAACAGGATAAGCCCAGTTGCGGGTAATGTATTCTTCGACCATAGCCTGAGGCCTGAGATACCTTCCGGGGGGAGTTTCTTCATCCATCGGTATTATAAGCACATAATATTCATCTTTTTCGAGAAAAGGAAGCAAAGGAACCTTTTTATTCCGGGAGTCGAAATTTTTTATTATGAAATCCAGAAGTTTCTGCCTGTATGCCCTGTCAACGGCGATAACCTTTAATTTTCTATAGAATTTGAGAGAAGGCAGTTCTTTTTCGATTTTATCGATTCTCTTTTCATCTGCCGGACGGAATATATTATAAAGCACGAGAACCTGTTTGTCCTGGGCTCTGGCTTCTTCTATAAGAGTATGTTCTGTGCGGAAATCTTCCGCCGACGGGTCTATGATGAGCAATACCAGGTCGCATTCCTTCAGGTCGGTAAACACTTTTTTTCTTTTCTTGCTTCCGAGAGCCGAATTTTCATCTGCGCCGGCTGTATCAAAAAGTTTCACCGGCCCTACCCCGTGTATCTCAAACAAAGAATTCTTGGTATCGGAAGTGGTCCCGGGCGTAGAATCGACAATGGATGTTTCCTGCTGCGTAATAAGGTTCATCACGCTGCTTTTTCCGGAATTCATCTTGCCGAAAATACCTATATTGTCTCTCTCAACCAGTATCGCCATGTATTTCCCTGATGTTTCTTCTACTGGTTGGCGTTTAACAGCGCCTTAGCCCAGTTTTCGGTGGTTTTACAGACCCAGTCTACCGAAGCTTCATCTTTGTACTCGGAATAAACATACGCAAAAAGTAGTTTGCTTTTTACCCTGATAGTACAAAGGCCGCAAATCATTTTTGTCGTTCTTGCCCCTTCTTTGACGGACATCACCATTGCGAAAGCTGCCGCGTCCGTAATCGAAAATATTTGCCCGAGCATTTCAGGTTTATCAAGCTTTACCTCATCAACATTAAGCGCTTTCAAGCGTCTTGATATTTCGGCATTGGCTTCATCTATTGTATCCTTCATGCCCTGGCTCATCGCTTCCGACATACTTTCAATAACAATTTTGAAATCTTCCGGTCCGCAGGACATGTATTCGGCGCCGCGGGCTACCTGCAGCATCATATAACGCGAAAGATATTCCAGTTGTTCGGTCCCGAATTTTTTAAGGTCTTCTTCGGTCAGAAAAGCGCTGAGCAGGCGGTTGTTGGGAGGAACGGCAATTTCCAAAAATTCTCTTTTGTCATAACCTACTTCTTTGAAACCATCTGCAGGCGGAGGCACATTTATAGATACGCCACCGACTTTTACTTCGGCAACATCTTCCCCTGCCGCAAAACAAACTGCCGAAAAGCAAAAACATACTGTAATCAATATAAAAATCTTATTCATCTAAAAACTCCGTTGTTATTTATTAATGACGCTATTTCATATTAGCCAAAAGAGCAATCAGCCCTATGATAACCGCAATACCGGCAATAACCAGCAATACCGAACCGAACAGCATTTTTTTCCTGTCTGCGGAGGGAAATTCCTTCCCGGCGATTTTGCCGCAGCTTTTGCATTCAAAAGCTCCGAAAGCGGCATAGAAAAGAGCCCCGACCAGACCTGCGGTCGCCTGAGCACCGCCGCTATATCCTCTTTGAACCGTTTTCCCGCATCTGGGACATTTGTACGCCATGTTAAGCCTCCTCTAAGAAAGTAACCTGCCGGCGGAAAACCGGTTATTTCCCCATTTTCTCAATTTCTTCTTCCACTTCTTCAGCGCCTTTTGCATAGAACCCTTCTTCATCCGGAGCAAGTTCCTTGAGAAGCCTTAAGAATTCCCCCGCGTGCACCCTTTCTTCATCGGCAATATCTTTCAAAACATCCTGCGCAAGCTTGTTATCGGTGGATTCAGCCAACTGCATATACAACTGCACCGCTTCATATTCCGCGGCTATCATAAAACGGATTGCGCGGATTAATTCCTCCTTTGTCACTTTCCTGTCTTTCTTTAAACCCGAGAACGGGTTCCCGAATTCCGGCATATTAATTCCCTCCTTGTTTTAAGATTAAAGTATCGATAACCGTTAGATTATAATGCCTGCGCAAAAATAATTCAATTTTTGTTTATTTCATAACTGTTATGAATAAAAAAAACCGGGGTTAAATTTTTACCTTTGAGAATAATTGCGCAATTGAGCGTTTTTGCTTATTTGAGCCGGCGCTCTGCCGGACGGTTTCTTAGCAGAAACCAGATATCCGCTTGTAATAAAATCCGTTCTGATAAGCTTGCCTAAAAGAACCGTAAATGGAAGACATATGAAAGCAAGAAGGATAAACAGAGGCGCGATTAAACGTGATGAAATATTTTTTTCCATTACATGTCTTACAAAAAGGACGTTAACCGCCTCACCCCATCCGTTTCGCTCATTGATATTCACTTCTTCAAAACTTCCGAGCAAATATTCCAGGCCGTAGCGTGTATACCTGAAATAGTCACAGGGACGCTCATGTATAGGAAATATGAATGGAGCGGTCATTATGAGCCGCCCGTCCGTTTTCATTGATCTGTATATATTTTCAATTGCCGCATGAGGAGAGTGCAAATGTTCTAAAACCTCGCCCATAACAACTATATCGAAAACCATATCGCCAAAGTCATATACGCAAACATCTCCGATAATATCCGGGTTCCTGTCTTTATTTATATCAATAGTTATAACTTCAAACTCATTATTTTTCGCATATTTCATTAAAAGAAAGTTAATATCCCCGCCCGCCCCCACAGATAAAACCCTGTTTCCTTTTTTTATCGCCGCGTATTCTTTATCGAGAAATTCATATATGCCTTTACGTGACAAAATCTTGGACAATTTAATAAATATCTTATATATACCTTTAGACATAATTCACATTCCGTGTAATCCCTGATTCAAAGGCTGTATAAATGTGCGCTTAATTATCTTTCTCAAATTATGAACAGAATGAATTTACCAGAATATCGGGCTTTTAATCAAAGGAATTATCTGTTTGCAGGAAGTGTTATTCCATGGTTAACTTTGCGCGCGAAGATCTTTTCCCCCATAGAAAATTTCTTTTACCTTTTTCAGCATTCGGTAACCGTAGGCAAGATGACAGAAATGCCCCTGACCTTCGAGGATGTTAAGCCTGACATCTTTTGCGGTTTTTGCCAGATATTCGCTGAACATCGCGGGGACAAATTTATCCGATGACCCTTGGAACACCTCAATGTGGATTCCTATATCTGAAAGATTGAATCCCCATTGCTTATAAACTGTCTGCGCATCATAGGCGGGGCCTTTCGAGCCGTGCCGGAAAAGTTCCTGGAAATCCCGCATAAGCAGGTATTGAAAATCAGCCATTTTGAAAATTTCTTTGTCGGCGGGACATAAACTGGAGTCGAACATTTTCGCAAACGATTTCGGGCTTTTCATTACCCTCTGCATCACTCCAAGTAAAGAAAACGGTAATCTGAATAAAGAAAGCGGCAACCCGGTGCCGAGTTTGGCATAGAACCGGTCCGCTGTGCCAAGATGCTTTGTCATTTCCGGGTCAGCATAAACCGGCATGGCGCAGGCTAAATCAACCACGCAGTGCAGGCGTTCGGGAATGGCAAAAGCGCTGGCCATCAGGGTGGGTCCGGCACCTGAAATTCCAATGGCTCCGAAAGAGCCGATTCCAAGTCTGTTGGCCAGGTCGGCCATATCCCGCGCGTATTCAAGGATAGTCCAGCCCGGACGAAAATCCGACTGGGCAACACCGGGTCTATCCGGCGCGATAATCCTAAAACCGTATCTGAGAGCAGGCTTATGAAGAAGCATGCCGTGCACATGCGAACCTGTACCGTGGTAGAAAAAAATCGGATGGCCCTTTAAATCTCCATACTCATGGAATGCGAGTCTTGTTCCCTGCCGGGTCTTGTGGAATTGAACTGTTTCCTCCAGCGCGCTGATTTCATCTTTGGAAAGCATGCTCAGTTCATTCGCGCTACCGGCTGTTTCACTCATGTTTTTCTCCTTTTTATTCATTTGTGTCCGAAGTTTCACTTAGGACACGGAAGAAATATGTCTAAAGCGCCTAAAAGCCCTCTTGATACGCTTTACGAGAAAGTTAAATAATAACGGCAGGAATCAGGTATTGTTTTCCTTCTCAATGGCTTCAACATCAGCCAGATCTTTATGCCTGCCGATAACTTTTTTATTGGCGATAAATTCACTTTTGCCGATGAAATACACCGGAACACCGCCGTATTCGCCTTTAATCCTGTTAGGGGAAATACGCTCCCAGCCAACACCTGTTATTGATGTAATAACATCTATTCGCACAGGGGGAACACCCAACTGGACGACTTTTCCCGGCGAAGAAAAATCGTTTAGCGAAATATCCAGCGACTCAAAACCGAACTCTCTGATTGCGGAAAGTATCTTTTCTGCGTTGGGTTTATCGGTTTTAACCAGAATATCTAAATCCCCGGTATACCTCGGGTACCCGTGAAATGCCAAAGCATAAGCTCCAACAATGACATAATCGGCTTTATGCTTGTTTAATAACTCTAACAGTTCTTTGTAATCTTGCTGCGCTTCCATTAAACTGCTTTCTCAGTATTTCTACTGCTTCAATACGTTCTTCCGGGGTCTTGGATAACCAGTAAGCAAGGTCGTCTTTTTTGTCTTCTAACCTCATTTTTTTTATAATCTTTTTCATAGGATTATTATACCAGATTCCCTGTGTAAAATCCTCATTTATTTCCCCAGTTTAGACGCTATTATTTCGGCGACTTTTTTTCCGGAAAGGAGCATCCCGCCGAACACAGGGCCCATCCTGGGAGCGCCGAAAACCGCGTTGCAGGACATTCCCGCAACATACGCGTTTTTATAAAACTCTTTTGTGTTCTCAAGGATTGCTTTCTCGCCCGCTTCCGCGTTCATCGAGCCTTCGCCCATCAAATCGCCTGTTTTCGTGAAAAGTTTTTTCCCGACTTTTCTTACTATGACTTTCGCCACTTCACAGGGATGCCCTGTCGCTTCAATGATATATTTGGACCTTATACAAAGAGGGTCAACATGGAGATTTGCGATTTCAACAGGCGACCAGTTTATGACAACTCCCGTTATGTTCTCTTTTTCATCTATCATCACATCTTCAACGCTCATACAGTTAAATATCTTAAGCCCCGCCTTTACCGCTTTATAAGTCAGCGCTGTCACGGCTTCGATTGAATCGGAGGTATAATAACCGCTTTCATATTCATCGGAACCTATTGAAAATGCATCTAAGATTTCCTTCCCCTCCTGCTGGACGACAATGCTGTTAAACATCATTCCGCCGCCCCACATCCCGCCGCCAACGGAAAGCTTCCTCTCAAATAAAGCAACTTTAATGCCTTTTTTAGCGAGATAATATCCGGCGCAGATACCCGCAGGTCCGCCTCCCGCTATTACAACATCCGTATCCGAATAGTCTTTTAATTTGCCGAAATAAGAGTCTAGAATCGCTCTTGTTACAGTAACTTCATCCAATTTCATTTTTTATCTCCTTTTCTTAAAAGCAGTTATTTAGTTATTTAATAATATTAATTTAATTGTTCAATACTTAGTAACCCGGTAACCCATTAACTCAATAACTCTTGTTTTTACATATCATAAAAAAACCCACCCGCATACGGGTAGGTCTCTGTTCAACCATTTCCCTCCGCAGGCATTACCCTGACCAGGTTCATGGGGTTCCTTTCCTGAAAGGAAAGATCTCAGCTAACGCTCCCCCTTATTCATTAAATCAATTTAAATCAAAATTCTTTCATTGTAAAGCAAATATTTTATGACACCGCAGGATTTATCCCTGATATAATTTGAACACTTTGTAGTATAATAAAGTCTAAGAGTAAAAAGGAGGCCTCACCATGAAAAAATTATTTTTCCTGTTATCTGTTTTTGTTTTTTTGTATTCATCAAATGCTTTTTCCGAAGTCGCCTGTTCGCGCATTATGCCTGTTGGCAACAGCGCCAGCTTGTCAGATATGCAAAAAGATATATCAATCGTTGAGGGCATACTGCAAAAAGCTTTCCAGGCGAATATGCCTCAGGGAGTCTACCTCGAAGATTACGGGCTCGTGTTCATATGCCAGATTTACAGAAGAAATGAGATATCCATAGATGACATAAAGAAGGAAGCATGGCGTATTATGATAACCTATTTTCCTACTATCAGAGGCCTCAAAAATGAAGATTTGCTGGTTCTGCACATAACCGACCCGAACAGAATCCATAATCCCCAATATTGCTTTCCCACAATACAGTTAAGGATAAAGAAGTCGGATCTTGATGCCTTTCAGCTGAAGAAAATATCGGAAAGCGAACTGGAGAAATGCGCAAAAATCCTGGAGATAAATTAAATGAGAGAAGTTAAGTGCGAATGCGGCCATATAATCATAATTCCGCCGGATTATGTCCTAGATGAAACAACATGCCCGGCCTGCGGAAAGCAGGTCCAAATTTCTTCATCAGGGACCCATACTTCCGCGACAGCTCCGGAAAACAATCATTCCAAGCTTAAAATAAAGCGGACACCATCTAATCCGCCGCCGGGCATAGAGCAAAAAGTCATAGGCAAATGCAATACATGCGGTAAAGAGATAACCGCTGAAATGAGAAACAAATATGGATATTTCTGCTCGGAAGAATGCAAAACCAAAGTTTCATCTTTAACAGAAAAACTTGCTCAAAAAAGCGCCAGGGAAATAGGCGCCAGAGAGGAAAGGGTGTCAAAAATTTCCTCGCTTATTAAAAAGACCATCCTTCTGGTTCTTCTTATAGTCGCAGGAGCAGCCATATATGAAATTTTCTTCAAATATAAAGCGAGCGAATCATGGTCCCTTAATATTGATGACAAAGGGGCAATAAAAGCTTCGATCGCGGAAAGCGGAATCGCATACCTGCTGACGGAAAAAGATGTAATTCTGGAATTGGATACTTCAAACGGCAGTATCACCCAGGAAAACCCCATAGGCAAATCAATTGATATAAACCAGCAAAATTTTATCTTTTCCTTTTTGTCCGACTTTCTGCCGACAACCATGACTTTAGCCAAAAACGGCGATATACTGATTAATTCACATTCTTACTTCGCCAGATATTCAAGACAAGAACACAAAACTCTCTGGGTAAAAAACGCGAGCGCAGGGAAAATCGCGCAGGACAGCAAATATATCGCTACCCTGGATATCTCCGGCATAGTTAACGACGCGTCTATTGATTCCTTCATTATGCCGTCATCAGGCTCAACGTCTATCACTCTTTATGACATAGAAACCGGAAAAGAAATCCGGAAAATCACAGTGGATTCACAGGTAGTTTCATGCGCGATAGCAAACAATTTTGTATTCGCATCCACACTGAAAACTTCATTTGAAGACAATAAGTTCAACAAAGAAGAAACCGTTAAATGTTTTTCAATAAAAGACGGCTCGGAAAAGTGGTCAAAAGAAGCAATGGGATTGCTTTATTCTCTGAATAATACCGTCCTTTTAGTAAGCGCTTCAGGAACTGAAATCCTCAGCCTTGAAGGGAAAACCCTGTGGAAAAGTGAAAGGGAAATGTATTTTCTGAGCATGATAAATGATAAATATATCCTTCTTAATACTACAAACAGCCTTTCACTTTTAGACTCAAAGACTTTTCACCTTATATGGAGTGAGAGCTCCGCCGGTTTAAAGCCCGTACAAATCACCAACAATTACCTGGTGGTGGAAAAATTAGCATTTGAAACTCCGCCGCCATCGGATAAGCCCAATCTGAAAGCCGTTCAGGCGGGCACGCCGGATTTAACCTCGATTTTCAATGATTTTGAAGATATGCTCGACGGCAAAAAAGATATCAAAGCCAGTTCGGCATCGGAGATGGCCGCAAAAATCGCGGAGCAGATGAAAGAAAACGGAAAGGACATTCCCCGGATAAAAAGCGCTGTCCTGTCATTTATAAAACTTCCCGATGGCGTGGTGGAAAAAAACGTAAATATTGAAGGCAGCGAGACAAAGATAAATGAAAAACTTATAGCGACAATTAAAAGCGAATTTAACTTTAATGTCATGGATGCGGTATCGGGTTTCAACGCGCTTGATTTTGACGTTACATTCTATCTTTTCAATATCGAAGGAAAAAAGCTCTGGAGATATCCCACTCTTAATATGGGAAACATACTCCATGTAACCGATAAAGGTGTTTTAGCCCAGACATACAACACCGACTTCACGGGAAAATCGCTAAGAAAATATGATATAAAACTTTTCTTTCTTAAAAAATAACAAAGGAGCAACATTTTGAAACTATTTATAACCGCTACTCTATTGCTTGTTATGCTGCGCGCAAATATATCATTTGCCGATATTATAACACTGACAACAGGATATCAAATGAAAGGCGTTATAACAAAGCAAACAGATGATTATGTAAAAATCCGGCTTGAAGGGGGCGAAATGAAATTCTCAATGGACAAAGTCGAATCCATTGAAAAACAGTCGGACATAGAGAACCTGAAATTGCTTAAGAAATCCCATGTTAATCCATCCAAAAATAATCCTGTCGCAAAAACAACCGCCTTAAAAAAACCAAAAAAAGAACAGAAAATATCTTCCGGCAAAAAAGTCGCTATAGAAGATTATCTCGTAGATGGTTATGTAGTGATATTCGACTTTTATGCTGACTGGTGCGGGCCATGCAAAAGCATAGCGCCCCGGCTTGAAAAAATTATTAATAAATACGATGACGTGATATTAAGGAAAATCGATATTGTGAACTGGGAAAGCGAAGTGGTAAAACAGTATAATATAAGAAGTGTCCCCAACATATGGGTTTTCGATAAAAAGGGAAAAAAAACAGGAAGTCCGACCCACGACATCAACACAGTTGAGAAGTATGTGGAAAAAGCAAGGTAGCAAACCTACTTTTTCTCTCCGAACACTTCTATTTCCCAGAGAGAATATCCGTAATCGGTTGCCCTCTTTTTACCGAAAACTCTGATATATCTGGCTTCTATATTTATATCTCCTATGCTTTCGATATCGCCCCCCGAAGATTTCTGTGAATAAACCGTTTTCCATTCCACTCCGTCAATGGACACCTGCACATCATACGCCCTGGCATATGCGGTTTCCCAATAAAGTTTCACTCCGATAATTTTACAGATATCACCAAGGTCTATTTTTATCCACTGAGGGTCTGACCATGCTGATGACCATCTTGTTTCCTTATCTCCGTCAACCGCGTATCTGTCATCCAGCGCGGGCGATTCCAGCGAAGAAGATTTTGTTTTTTTACCTTTGGATATGACTTTAGGTCCTTCAGGGTCCGGTTCAAATACAGCCTGTATTTTCTTATGGCTGTCCATTTTTAACCGCAGAGGATTATTTTTCCCGGAAGCATCCCCTTCCCATCGGCTGAACCTATAACAAAGATCCGGTTTTGCAAACAGGTTCACTGTTTCCCCTGTTTTATACCTCTCTTTATAGGGCGTGCACTCGATTTTCCCGTTTTCAGCGGTAATATAAAGATAAGAGGTCCCCTTTATATCTTTGATATACACTCTTACATAATCAATATAATGGTGCTGGGGAAATCTGGTTTTGCTGTTTGGATTACCCGGCCAGTCGCCTCCGACGGCGGTATTCAAAATTATATAAAAAGGTTCCCGGGGAATATTTTTTACGGCTGTATATTTCAGCACATCATCTACATACCACCTTATTTCATCCGGTTCCCATTCCACAGCGAAAGTGTGGAAACCATTTGTGAAATCAGGGCCTTTGAAAGATTTTCCCGCATGCTGATTGTTAGGCCAATGACCCCAGTGAAGCGTCATATAAACCCTGTCGGGAGCGTGTCCGAGCAACTCCATGATATCAATCTCGGGAGGCCATCCCCCTTTTACGGGAAGCATCCAGTGCGCGGGCCATATCCCCTGTCCGCCCGGCAATTTAGCGCGTGTTTCTATCCTGCCGTATGTTGTGGCAAATTTCAGTTTTGTATCGACATGCCCTGAAGTGTATTCTCTTCCTCCCATATCCCGTTTCTGGCTTCTCAATATCAGGCACCCGTTTTCAAGATAAACATCATCGGGTGTATAATACTCAAGCTCTTTATTCTTTACCGGAGCAGTATCGGAAACACGCCATTTTGACAAATTCAGTTCGGATTCTTCGAATTCATCATTCCAGATTAATACCCATCCGGGCAGGTCAAACGGTTTTTTTGCGGCCGAGTAAGACAACTGAGACAGGCAGGCAGAACAGATAAAAAATAATATATTTATATAAACACGTTTCATATTTAGATAATTTCACATATCCGCGGGTTTTTTGCAACAAAAAAAGAGGGGTTAAATTAACCCCTCTTTTAGAATATTTACCCCGGCAACGACCTACTCTCCCACGTGTGTGATCGCAGTACCATCGGCGATGAGGTGCTTAACGGCCGAGTTCGGAATGGGATCGGGTGTTGCCACCTCTCTATTTTGTCACCGGGAAAAATTATTGACTATGAGGAGGTTGCGGGTAAACCCGCAACACTCCTCACAAAAACACTGAATATCTTTTATGAGGACTGCAGCAAACAATATCAACCAATATAGTTTGTAAATGGTCAAGCCGATCAGCTTATTAGTACCAGTTAGCTAAATCCATTACTGGACTTACACACCTGGCCTATCAACCTTGTAGTCTACAAGGAGCCTGATTGGGAAGTCTTATCTTGGGGATGGCTTGGCGCTTAGATGCTTTCAGCGCTTATCCATTCCGTACTTAGCTACCCGGCTATGCTCCTGGCGGAACAACCGGAACACCATTGGTACGTCAATCCCGGTCCTCTCGTACTAAGGACTGGTCACCCTCAAACTTCCTACGCCCACGGTAGATAGGGACCGACATTCTGTTACTTTCTCCCGAACTAACGGGATACTAACCTCTTCCATAAACTCCCGAAAAGGCGGGTAATCTTTTCAAATTACCTCTGCATATCGCTATGCAGTTCGGACTATATCTTTAACCTGAATTTTCAGGTTGCCTGACGTATAGTCTCTGAGGATCCATAAGTGGATAAAATCTGTTCTTTTTTTATCCTGCGGTAAATACCCTCTGCGTTCATTGAAAAAGCAATGTCTACAATTTTTCTGAAACCTTTATCAACAAGATGTTGGTCTTTATCCATCATCTTTAGAACTTCTTTAAATTTCAGAAAATCATTGCGTTTTTCGGTCCACAATGGATATTTCTCAAAGAATGGAATAACTTTTTCAAGAAGATCCTTTTTTCTTCTAACCACATACACCAGGGTTTTGTCTTTTTCGCTTTTCCCGTCATTTCTTTTTATATAACCACAATCAAGAATATTCCTTATTTTCTCGAGCACATTTTTGCTCGTCCCGTTTTGGTTAATATGAAATTCGGGAACTACCTGCCAATTATATTTCAAATCAGATCTACGTTGAAAGCAGATATGAAACGTTCCTTCTCCATCAACAAACCCTGAGATGTAATTGTTATCCATACTTTGCCCGCCCTATGTTTCCTGCTGGTTAGCCGCATTAAAACATTTTTACCATAATAAAGGATATCACGGTAGTTTTAAATACGCCGGCTTTTCCAGCATACAGTCAAGTTTATAGACAGCAAGATCCTTACTGTCTCACGACGTTCTGAACCCAGCTCACGTACCGCTTTAATTAGTGAACAACTAAACCCTTGGGACCTTCTTCAGCCCCAGGATGCGATGAGCCGACATCGAGGTGCCAAACCGCTCCGTCTATATGAACTATCGGGAGCGATAAGCCTGTTATCCCCGGAGTACCTTTTGTCCGATGAGCGACGGCAATTCCACATTCTACCGCCGGATCACTAAGACCTACTTTCGTATCTGCTCGACTTGTCTGTCTCGCAGTTAAGCTACCTTATGCCTTTACACTCGTCGCACGATTGCCAACCGTGCTGAGGTAACCTTCGTGCTCCTCCGTTACGCTTCGGGAGGAAACCGCCCCAGTCAAACTGCCCGCCTGACAATGTCCTGCAGCCGGATTCACGGCATACAGTTAGAATTTCAACATAACCAGAGTGGTATTTCACTGACGGCTCCATCCCGGCTGACGCCGGGACTTCAAAGCCTCCCACCTATGCTACACAAGTCATACCAAAATCCAATATCAGGGTACAGTAAAGGTTCACGGGGTCTTCCCGTCTAGCCGCGGGCAAGCGGCATCTTCACCGCCACTACAATTTCGCCGAGTCCCTCGTTGAGACAGTGCCCAGATCGTTACACCATTCGTGCAGGTCGGAATTTACCCGACAAGGAATTTCGCTACCTTAGGACCGTTATAGTTACGGCCGCCGTTTACTGGGGCTTCGGTTCTAAGCTTCTGTCCGACAAGTCGGACATAACTCTTTCCCTTAACCTTTCAGCACCGGGCAGGTGTCAGACCCTATACATCAGCTTGCGCTTTAGCAGAGTCGTGTGTTTTTGATAAACAGTCGCCTGGGCCATTTCACTGCGACCTTATCCCGCTTTTGCAAGTTAATTACATCACGGGTTAAGGCACCCCTTTTCCCTAAGTTACGGGGTTAATTTGCCGAGTTCCTTAACGAGAGTTCTCTCGCACGCCTTAGGATTCTCTCCTCACCCACCTGAGTCGGTTTACGGTACAGGTATCCTGGCAATAAGTTTAGAAGTTTTTCTTGTCAGTGTGGCGTCAGTGAATCCACTTCGTCCGAAGACTCCGTGTCCCGTCGCTTCTCAGGGTAATGATTGACGGATTTGCCTATCAATCCCCCTACTCGCTTAGACCTTGATATCCAGCACAAGGCCCACTTAGCCTACTGCGTCACTCCATCACTCACCAAGACAGTACAGGAATATTAACCTGTTGTCCATCGACTACGCCTTTCGGCCTCGCCTTAGGTCCTGACTAACCCTGGGCGGACGAACCTTCCCCAGGAAACCTTGGGTTTACGGCGGGTGTGATTCTCACACACCTTATCGCTACTCATTCCGGCATAATCACTTCTATACAGTCCAGCACTCCTTCCGGTATGCCTTCAATCCGTATAGAACGCTCCCCTACCACTTACCCCGCCCGAGGGCGGGATAAATCCGCGGCTTCGGTATTACGCTTAGCCCCGATTATTTTCGGCGCAAAACCTCTCGACTGGTAAGCTGTTACGCACTTTTTAAATGATGGCTGCCTCTAAGCCAACATCCCAGCTGTTCTAGAGATTTCACTTCCTTTCTCACTTAGCGTAAATTTAGGGACCTTAACCTGCGATCTGGGCTCTTTCCCTCTCGACCACGGACCTTATCACCCGCAGTCTGCCTCCCGTGATACGGTTACTGGTATTCGGAGGTTGGTTGGTTTTGGAAGTCCGGTAAGACCCCTAGCCCATCCAGTGCTCTACCCCCAGTAACTATTACACGAGGCTATACCTCAATATATTTCGGGGAGAACCAGCTATCTCCAAGTTTGATTAGCCTTTCACCCCTATCCACAGCTCATCCAAGAGTTTTTCAACACTCACTAGTTCGGTCCTCCACCTCGAGTTACCGAGGCTTCAACCTGGCCATGGATAGATCACTTGGCTTCGGGTCTTATCCATGCGACTAATCGCGCGTTTAGCACTCGCTTTCGCTACGGCTTCTCCCTTAAAGGATTAACCTTGCCGCATAGAATAAACTCGCCGGATCATTATGCAAAAGGCACGCCGTCAGCCGTTCTTCGGATAACCGAAGCATAGGCCTCCGACGGTTTGTAAGTATACAGTTTCAGGTACTATTTCACTCCCCTAACAGGGGTTCTTTTCACCTTTCCCTCACGGTACTAGTTCACTATCGGTCATCGTTTAGTATTTAGCCTTACCCCGTGGTCGGGGCAAATTCCTGCCAGGTTCCACGTGTCTGACAGTACTCGGGAATCCAAATAAGAAGTCTGCTTCTTTTCGCGTACAGGCCTTTCACCTTCTATGGGAAGACTTTCCAGACTATTCCGCTAAAAAACAGATTTGTAACTTCTCTTCCAATCGGCAGATTGAAATCATTGGATCCCGCGACACCCGATAAGCAACGCCTGCCGGCTTGACACTTATCAGGTTTAGGCAAATTTTTTCCGTTTCGCTCGCCACTACTCAGGAAATCACTATCGTTTTCTTTTCCTTGGGTTACTTAGATGTTTCAGTTTTCCCAGTTTCGCTCCTTGTGCCTATGTATTCAGCACAAGGTATTTCAGTATTACCTGAAATAGGTTTCCCCATTCGGACATCTCCGGATTAACGGCAGTTTGCGCCTCCCCGAAGCTTTTCGCAGCTTACCACGTCCTTCATCGCCTAACGATGCCAAGGCATCCACTGCATACCCTTAATAGCTTGACCTTAAAGAATCCTATATTGCTCAATTGTTGCAGCAGTTCTCTATTGTTACTGATATTCAGTTGTCAAAGAACAAATAAAAGCTCTGTTTTTTCAGCTTTTAATATTAAGTTAAAACCGAGATTCATTCTCAATCTTAACTTAATATTAAAACCTATTTCCCTCAACCTTAACCTGAACCTTCTTTCGGAGCGACGGTTCACTGGTGGAGTAGAGGGGACTCGAACCCCTTACCTCCGCCTTGCAAGGGCGGCGCTCTACCAGATGAGCTACTACCCCACAATTATCTTCCTTTATTAAGGAAGCCGGAAAGTAAGGGCAAATACCCTTCCAGTGCTTTATAAAAAATCAAAAAGATCAAAAAAAATAAAATCCTAAATTATAATTTCGAAATCCAAAACAATATTCAAATTCAATACTTTACTTTTCGTTTCGATATTTGTATTTCGAATTTTTAAACAAAATTTTTGTTGGTGGTGGGCCCAGGTAGAGTCGAACTACCGACCTCAGCCTTATCAGGGCTGCGCTCTAACCAACTGAGCTATAGGCCCTCCAATTAAGGTCGCGAATTGGCCAACTGCAAGGTCCGTTGTCCTTTCGTGAACCAACCATTTTAAAAAATCTTAAAAGAACAAGCTCTTTAAAACCTGAATAGTATGATGTTTGTGCAAGTGCTACCGACCTACCAGATTTTCGCCTTTTTACAGGTCGAAAATCATTACCTATAATGAATAAATCCATTGCAGGCGGTTACTCCTTAGAAAGGAGGTGATCCAGCCTCACCTTCCGGTAAGGCTACCTTGTTACGACTTCGTCCCAGTCATCAGCACCACCCTGGGCCACTAATTCCTTACGGTTATTACATGGACTTCAGGTGTTACCAACTTCCATGACGTGACGGGCGGTGTGTACAAGGCCCGGGAACGTATTCACGGCGCCGTGGCTGATGCGCCATTACTAGCGATTCCAGCTTCATGAAATCGAATTGCAGACTTCAATCTGAACTGAGACCGGCTTTTTGGGATTGGCTCCATCTCGCGATTTGGCAACCCTCTGTACCGGCCATTGTAGCACGTGTGTAGCCCCAGGCGTAAGGGCCGTACTGACTTGACGTCATCCTCACCTTCCTCCCGTTTAACACGGGCAGTCTTCCTAGAGTGCACCCTTTCGGATTAGCAACTAAGAATAAGGGTTGCGCTCGTTGCGGGACTTAACCCAACATCTCACGACACGAGCTGACGACAGCCATGCAACACCTGTGTAACACCCTCGAAGGAATCCTGCTTTCACAGGACTTGCAGTTACATGTCAAGCCTGGGTAAGGTTCCACGCGTTGCGTCGTATTAAACCACATGCTCCACCGCTTGTGCGGGCCCCCGTCAATTCCTTTGAGTTTTAGCCTTGCGGCCGTACTCCCCAGGCGGTACACTTAACGCGTTAGCTGCGGCACAAGAGGGGTCGATACCTCTTACACCAAGTGTACATCGTTTACGGTCAGGACTACCGGGGTATCTAATCCCGTTTGCTCCCCTGACTTTCGCGCTTTAGTGTCAGTATCAGAGTAGAGAGCCGCTTTCGCCACCGGTGTTCTTCCTGATATCTACGCATTTCACCGCTACACCAGGAATTCCGCTCTCTTCCTCTGTACTCAAGCCAAACAGTTTCAAATGCAATTTCCCCGTTGAGCGGGGAGATTTCACATTCGACTTATTCAGCCACCTAGACGCCCTTTACGCCCAGTAAATCCGAACAACGCTTGCCCCCTTCGTATTACCGCGGCTGCTGGCACGAAGTTAGCCGGGGCTTCCTCTGCAGATACCGTCAAACATTAAGATTGTTCACCTTAACATGTTTCGTCTCTGCTGACAGTGGTTTACAATCCGAAGACCTTCATCCCACACGCGGCGTCGCTTCGTCAGGGTTTCCCCCATTGCGAAAGATTCTCGACTGCAGCCTCCCGTAGGAGTCTGGGCAGTGTCTCAGTCCCAGTGTGGCCGACCATCCTCTCAGACCAGCTACCCATCTTTGCCTTGGTAGGCCGTTACCCTACCAACTAGCTAATAGGACGCGAGCCACTCTCAAAGTGATAGGCCTTACGGTCCCCATCTTTACCGGGAAAAAGATGCCTAATTCCCGACATATACGGTATTAGCTCCGATTTCTCGGAGTTATCCCACTCTTTGAGGCATGTTACTCACGTGTTCCTCACCCTTCCGCCACTATGTTAATCCAAATATTGCTATCCGGATCAACACCGTACGACTTGCATGCCTAATCCACGCCGCCAGCGTTCGTTCTGAGCCAGGATCAAACTCTCCATAAAAAAAGCTTGAACCTGACACTTAAAAGTATCAGGTATTTCTTAAATAAACAGAAGCACCTTGCACAATTCACATCATACTATTCAAATTTCAAAGAGCAGAAAAACCGCAGAAAAAAGTGACAACCTGAAAGCTGTCACTTTATCAAATAACAAAATTTTAATAAAAGATATTAGCTTGCTCTTGCCTTTAACAAATATACTCTGAAATCTCTATTTGTCAATACCTTTTACAAATATTTATTTTACACGATAAAAACCGCTATTTTTCTATTTACATTATAAAGAGCACGGCGACCATAATATTAAAACTGAAAAGCTATGTCAACTTTTTTCTACAAAAAATATAAATTATTTTTTGGCAACAATGCGCGCGAATTTCTTTTTCCCTATTTTCAGCAATTTACCGTCTGTGTCTTCCGGCACATTCACTTCCAAATCAACATCGTCTATCTTTACATCTCCGATTGCAAACCCGCCTTGCTCAATTAGTCTCCGGGCTTCTCCGTTGCTTTTAGCGCAGCCGTTATCGACGAGCAGTTTCACTGCCCAGTATTTTCCCGGTTTTATGCTGATTGTCTGAATAAGCTCTTCCGCCGGGCCTGTTTTCCTGCTGAAAGTATTAAGAAAATTTTCACGCGCTTTAACGGCATCATCCCCGGAAGATAGTTCTTTCACGATTATTTCCGCAAGTTCAAGTTTCAAATCTCTCGGATTTTTACCGGATTTAAGATGGTTTTTTGCTTTATCGGCAAAATCCTGTCCTGTGGATGTTCCGTAAACAACAAAATTTATGATTGCGCTGTCGGGTATGCTCATGACTTTGCCGAAAATATCATCCGGCTTGTCATTCAAACCGATGTAATTACCCAAGGATTTTGACATTTTATTTATTCCGTCTATGCCTGTAAGAATAGGAAACAGCATCGCGACCTGAGGTTCTTTTCCGAAAGCTCTCTGTAATTCCCGACCCATAAGAATATTGAATTTCTGTTCAGTAGCGCCTAATTCAACATCCGCGTTTATTTCAACGGAATCATATCCCTGGAGAAGGGGATACATAAGTTCATGCATAGAGAGCGGCTCTCCCTTTTCATATCTCGTCCTGAAAGTTTCATGGGCCATTATCTGCGCAAATGTAACTTTACTCGCAAGGCCCAGTACATCTTTAAAGGAAAATTTTGAAAACCATTCGCCGTTAAAATGAACTTTTGTTTTTTCCGGATCCAGAATTTTATATAACTGTTCGAGATATTTTTCAGCGTTTCTTTTAGCTTCTTCCGGTGTAAGATGAGGTCTCTCTTCGGATTTTCCGGTAGGATCCCCGATCGAAGCGGTGTAATCACCTATTATCACAACACCTGTATGCCCTAAATCCTGAAACTGCCTCATCTTTCTGTAAGGGACAAGGTGTCCGATATGCACATCGGGTTTCGTGGGGTCAATTCCGCATTTTATCCTCAGCGGTTTACCTGTGGAAGCGGACTTTTCAAGTTTGTTTTTGAATTCCGCTTCGGGTATTATTTCTTCAACCCCGCCGCATAAGATTTTTAACTGTTCCGTAATATTCACGACTATCTCCTGAAAAAGGCGCGAAAAAAGGGACTTGTTTGACCAAGTCCCTTTTTATTAAGATTTATTTCGATTCCGGTTCTTCATCATGCTCACCGGAGTTTTCTTCCGCTGTTTCTTCATCCTCTGACTTGCCTGTTTCCGGTCCCGATGCATCCTTAAGGCTTAAAGCTATCTTCCTCTCTTCTTTTTCCACTTTAATGACCATTGCTTCAACTTCCTGACCCTCTTTCAATATATCAGTTACCTTCTCAACGGGTTTATCCGACAATTGAGAAATATGGATAAGCCCTTCCACTCCTTCGCCGATTTCCACGAAAGCTCCGAACTTCGTTATCTTGTTAACTTTTCCCTTAACTACATCGCCTATTTTAAAAGAATCCTTGACCTGGTCCCACGGATCGGGCTGTAACTGCTTCATTCCCAGCGCAATCTTTTTATTATCCTTGTCTATGGAAATTATCTGAGCCTCTACCAGATCACCTTTCTTAAGGATTTCCGAAGGGGTGTTGATCTTTCTTGTCCATGACATATCGGATATATGTATTAATCCGTCAATACCATCCTCCAACTCAACAAAAGCCCCGTAGTTGGTAAGATTCCTGACTTTCCCGCGTATCTTGGTGCCTGCAGGATATTTTTCCTCTATTTTTTCCCAGGGATTATGTTCAGTTTGTTTTAATCCAAGCGAAATTTTCTGGTTGGATTTGTCGAGATTAAGGACCATCGCTTCAACACTGTCCCCGACAGCAAGCATCTCGGACGGATGGTTAATCCTTTTCGTCCAGGACAACTCTGAAATATGGATTAAGCCTTCTATGCCTTTTTCCACCTCTACAAAAGCGCCGTAAGGCATAATACTTACCACTTTACCCTTGATTTTCGAGCCGACCGGGTATTTTTCTTCAATGTCTTCCCATGGGTTAGCCGTTTTCTGTTTCAACCCCAGGGAAATCCTTTCTTTTTCCCTGTCAAATTCAAGTATCATCACTTCAACGTGGTCGCCGACAGCAAGCAGTTCGGACGGATGAGATATTCTTCCCCACGTCATATCGGTAATATGAAGAAGTCCGTCTATTCCGCCAAGGTCAATAAACGCGCCGAAATCAGTGATATTTTTTACAAACCCTTTCCTGATCTGTCCTTCTTCCACGTTTTGGATGAGTTTCGATTTACTTCTCTGCCGTTCTTCTTCAAGCAGTTCTCTCCTTGAAACGACTATGTTCTTTCTCTGGGGATTAATCTTGATTATTTTAAAATCATACTCTTTGCCGATATAATCATCCATATTGAAAATGTGTTTAACGTCTATCTGGGAAGCCGGCAGGAACGCTTCCATCCCGATATCAACCATAAGCCCGCCTTTGACCTTCCTGAATATCCTTCCTTTAAGGACTTTTCCTTCTTCGCAGGAAGAAATTGTTTTTTCCCAGTTAAGCGACCGGTCGGCTTTCAGTTTCGAAAGTACTATTATACCGTCCTCGTTTTCTTTTTCTTCTATCATCACATTTATTTTATCGCCGACTTTGACTTTGTCGTAATCGCGGAATTCCTCTTTGGCAACAAAACCTTCTGATTTATAACCAACATCAACAATCACGCCTTTTTCATCCTTGCTGATAATGGTTCCGTCAACTATTTTCCCTTCTTCGAGAACTTTGAAGCTCTGCTCATATAACTTGCTGAGCTCGTCATCGGAAAGCATGCCCTCCTTTCCAGCAGAATTTTCGCTTGACTCATCAAGCTCTTCGAGTGTTTGTTTGGTTTTCAGTTCTTTTGCTATCACCTTGCTATTTCCTCCTTTTAATATATTCTTTCTATCTAAAATGAATCAGATAAAAAGTGAGTGTGTATGATATTAAATAGCCGCAAGAATTGTCAAGAGAAATAACGCTAACGCCACATCTCGGAAAGAATTATATAAACGAATGCGAAACTAACTTGAAAAGTTGGCCGGTTCCTCGGTTGAGAATCTGGCTTTAAGTATGTTTTCCAGGCGGGAAATATCTTTCTCCATCCTTGAGCGGCTGTACATATTAATAAAATAATTTATCTCCCGAAGGCGCTCTTTCACCAGAGAATAAAATAATGTCTCGCCGGAAACTCTCGCCTGGACCCATCCGTTCTGCATAAAATCGAACAGGCCCTTTTCAACTGATGAAAGATTGATGTCAAGGACTGCGGCTATCTCGGTTGAAGACAGCTCTACGCTTTCTTTAAAAAGGTTCAATAAACGAATGCCAAAAGACGGCTCCATCAAGACCCCCGGATGGAATTATTTATAACAGATAAATCATTCTAACATACATCCATATTCCTTGCAACAAATAAAGAGGCCTTTCAGGAAGCCCCCTCTTTCAAAGCCTCCACCTCCCTCATAATGCGCTCGGAGGCTTCTTTGATTTCTTCTTTGGAAGGTTTTGCTATCTTGTTGAATTGCAGGAGCTTGCCGTAGTAGATAAATGCAACAATATCTTTGTTATCTTGCGCTAATTCAGGTTCATATCCCACGGCAGGGTATTCCATGGGCTTCGGGGGTCATTAAGCAGCTTTTGATATGCTTCTTCGTACTCATCCCCATTTTTTTGAGTCTGGCTGTAGGACCAGTATTGCCTCCCAATCAGGTAATTCTCCCCAAGGTCTTTCCACGAATCAAATCTTTTCTGAAGCATACGGACCACAGGCATAATCAACTGCCATGTTTCTTCTTCAGATAACAACCCCGTCAGGTATCCCCATCTGCAAAGCGATATATACCTGGAATAGTCCCACCCCAACAGGCTCTTATCTCCAAGCTTCTTATAATATTTGGAAACAATATTTATTTTATTCTTACTCTCAGGGTTAGTTCCCTCTTGTGCCAGAAGCTGGTTATACTGGGCAAAATTTAATGACGAGATATATGCCCCCATTTTTTCAAAACCTTTGCGGTGACCTCCTTCTTTAATCCATCTTAATGATCCTATCAAATCTTTTTTAGTCTTTATGTCCCACCATTCATCTATAGCTTTTCGCTGTTTTTCAATGTTTTTTTCTGTTGCTTTCCTGGTGCCTAGTAAAACATGACTACGCCCATTCACCTCCGTCAAAACAGCTGAAGCTGCTAATGCCCATGCTTTGGCTCCGCTGACAGGTTTTTGCTCGAAAACCACTTCCGTATGAGAACTTTCTTCCTGAGGCAATGCAGGGATAGGAGAGTGCATTTTCTTAAGCCACTCTATCGGATATTTATCCCTGGGATTAAGTTTCAACGCCTTATAAAAACATTCCTCAGCTTTATCATAATTTTGACATTTAAAATAAAAATATCCAGCATTGTTGTAGCCATAATTCTTATTGTTTTCAGAACATTCGGCATATCCAAGCCAGTATTTTGCGGCTTTCTCACAGTTCTCTTTAGTCCTTTCCAACCTGATATATAAATTACCCGCATACTCATACCCTTTGGGATCATAAGGACGCAATTTTATATATTTGTCAATGAACTTCTCTGCCTCTTTGTAACAGTGCAGCAAATCTCTGTACATAAGCCCCAGATATTTATAGGGCAGAGGATTATCCGGTTCAATCAGAATGGCTTTTTTAAAGAGAGGAACCGCTAGGTGTGGCAAAGTAAGGTCCATATAACCTTCCGCCAATTTTATCATATAGTCGACATTATCCGGGTCTTCCTCAAGTAAACGTTCATATTTAGTCAGATACTCTTCAAAATTATCGGAGACACCCGAAACATTGGAATACTCGTAAAAATACCGCCCATCTTTGAGTCTGGACGCATATTTTTCCTCCTTAAAAGGAAATATGTACGGATGCTTGCTTCCGCATATAATCCAGCCTTCAGTTCCCCGCGACCATTTTCTCATGTTCACGAAATCTATCTGCCACCCCTTTTCGTTTTTCTTCATAAAGAAAACTCTGGGGTCGCTGATAAGAACGGCATAATCGCCCTTCTCTTTTATTTCATATGGACAAGACGAATATTTCTGATAACAATCCCAGTTATATCCCGTCGAGAATTCCTGATAACGTTTCAACATGGCATTTTTGCTTTCAGCGTAAATCCCCAAAGAAGGGTCTGTCACATTATTTTTAATGGCCTCAAGGTACCTTTCCCACAGAAGTTCAGGTGTCGGCTGGGCGGAATAATATTCCTTTTCAACATCCGGCAGTTCCTGATAAACAGGAAATTTTCCTATGGGACTTTTTGCTTTCACCCCTCCTCCGCCGGATAAATATTCATCACCCGCTTTTTTGAGATTTTCTATTTTCCCGTCAGTCAATTTTCCCTCTATCCTATCTTCAATTCTCCAAAGGGAATAACTGAATCCCTCGTCTATCTGGTTGTTTTCGAAAAAAGGAGCCATTGTATTGCGTTCTATATAGCCGCAGAAAAAATCAGTCAGCGTATTTTCCAGCGCATACCCTACTTCAACTTTAACAAGATTCTCATCCTGTGATACAAGAAACAAAATGCCTCTGCCATTGTTGTCTTTACCAATGTTCCAATTTGAAAACAGATCGGAAGATACCTCTACCACATCTTTTCCGTCCAAAGAAGGTATTATCACAACCACAACTTCCATATTGTATTCTTTTTTAAAACTCCCAGTTCGTTTCATGAGATACTCATCGGGAAAACTGAGTATTTTGGCGTAATCATAAACAGAAAAGTTTTTTTTCGGGCGGGATTTTATTATTTTAGAAAGGTCAAATTTTTCATCTTTATGGCCGCAGCCGCCTGATAAAAACCCCAGGATTATAAAAACACATAACGCCGCGCATAAATTTCTTATTACCTTTATCAAAATTCCACCTTCACGGTTTCACCGGTCGTCGCCGCAGAGGATTCAAAACTGTCTTTCTTGCTAAAACCAAACAGGCAAGCCAGAATGTTTCCGGGAAACGCAGATATCTTTATGTTGTAGATTTTAACATCATGGTTGTATCTGTTCCTGGCAACCGCAATCCTGTTTTCCGTGCCCTCAAGCTGATCCTGCAAAGACAGGAAACTCGCCTGTGATTTTAAATCAGGGTATCTTTCGACTACAGCAAACAAAGGCATTAAAGAGACATTGAGCTTTGACTGGGAATCATTCAGCATTTTTAGGTCTTCCTTGGTAAAATCTTTTTTACCGGCGACACTGTCCAATGCTTCTTTTGCGCTGCTTCGGGCTTCTGAAACGGCGACAAACGTTTCTCTCTCGTGTTTTGCATAGCCCTTCACAACTTCGACCAGATTAGGAATAAGGTCTATTTTTCTTTGATAAGCAACCTCTATCTGCGCTTTTGCTTCTTCAACTTCCTTTTCCGATTTCACAAAACCGTTATAGTTGATAATTAAACCCAAAACACAAAGTATCAATATCACGATTAAGACAATCACGGTGGTTCTGAACTTCATAAAAACCTCCTTTAAAAATCATCTAATTAGTCTGATGCTTTTAAACAGCCCCCTCTTTCAAAGCCTCCACCTCCCTCATAATGCGCTCGGAGGCTTCTTTGATTTCTTCTTTGGAAGGTTTTGCTATCTTGTTGAATTGCAGGAGCTTGCCGTAATAGACTTTGACTTTCACCCCGAATTTGGGCGTCTTGGAGTCGCGCGGCCAGGCATTATAGGAATTCCGGATGTAGGCAGGGACGACAGGAACACCTGTTTTAAGGACGATGGCGCCGATGCCGAGTTTCGGATCCTGCAGTTCCCCATCCGTTGACCGTGTCCCTTCCGGAAATATAACAACACCTTCGCCCTCTTTCAATTTTTTTAAGATCATCTTCAGTGCTCCGACATCAGCCGCTTTGTTATCAATAGGCATCGCCTGTATCATTTTAAGATACCTTCCCATAAACTTATTTCTGAAAAGAGTCTTCCGCGCCACAAACCACAGTTTCCTTTTCACGCAACAGCCTACAAGCGGTGGGTCCATATAACTGGCATGGTTGCCGGCGATAATAACAGCTCCTTTTGCCGGTACCCGGTCCATGTTATATGTTTTAAAAGACCAGAACAATTTAGCGAAAACTTTTATAATAAACCTGCTTATCAAATACGTCATTTCCCTGTTTTTCCCCTTATATGCGATGATATCCTGTCTATTACCTGACCTATCGTCATGCCGGTTGTATCAACATAAACGGCATCCTCGGCTTTTCTCAGCGGGCTGGTCTTTCTGGTCGAATCCTGATTGTCTCTTTTTTCAATTTCCCGCGCAAGAGTATCCAAATTCCTTTCCTCGCCCTTCTCTTTTAACTGGTTATATCGCCTCTTCGCCCTTTCTTCGATACCGGCATCGAGATAAAACTTAAATTCGGCATCCGGAAATACCACCGTCCCGATATCCCTTCCTTCAAGCACAACACCGCCTTTTTCGCCCATTTTACGCTGCAGCGCGACCATTGCCTTTCTGACATCCGGAATTTTTGACACTGTTGAAGCTACCTTATCCACTCCCGGCTTGAAAACAAGCCGGTTAGATTCAGCTCCGTCAATAAAGATTTTTGTCTTGCCGTCGATGTTTTTAAACTCTATTTTTATTTCCCGCGCGGTTTTAGTTATCGAAGCAGTGTCTTCAAGCGGGAAGCCTGAAGACATAACCTTGAGCGCGACTGCCCTGTACATTGCGCCGGTATTTATATAAGAATAATTCAGTTTCTCGGCTAAAAGTTTTGAGATAGTGCTTTTTCCCGAGCCTGCGGGTCCGTCTATGGCAATAATGGGGTTCTTCCTGTCGGGCATTTATGATCCCCTCAATAGATAAAATTCAAAATTCTAAGCACGAAACTCGAAATACGAAGTAAATCCTAAGTCCTAAATTCTAAATACTAAACAAACACAAAATTCAAAGCATAAAATATAAAACAAATTCAAAACACAAGAAGTTACCTGGCAATTTTCTTCAGTATTTTTTCAAAACCGGGGAATGACGTATTGATAAACTCAGACCCTTCAATCGAAGAGTCCTTATCCGCTGTTAACGCGCCTATCGCCATAGCCATCGCTATCCGGTGGTCTCCCTTGCTGTCAAAAACACCCGCTTTGAATTCAGAAGGGCCGTTTATAATCATTCCGTCGTCTGTTTCTTGAATATCCGCTCCGGCGGATTTTAAATTACTTACAATATTAGAGATCCTGTCGGATTCTTTATGCCTTAATTCCCCGGCGTTCCTGATTACAGTTGTGCCTTCCGCAAATGTCGCGAGAAGCGCAATAACAGGGATTTCATCGATGCTATTGGGGATTATTTTTCCCGAAACCTCAACCGCTCTCAGAGAAGAACTCCTGACAAAAATATCGCCGGCCTGTTCGCTGTAACACCCTGTATTATCATAACTAATCTCTACCTTCGCTCCCATTTTCTGGATGATTTTCAAAAAACCGGTTCTTGTAGGGTTTAACCCGACATTTTTTATCAGCAGCTCGGATTTTTTTGTTACCAGAGCCGCCGCGATTAAAAACGCCGCGCTCGAAAAATCACCCGGCACAATTATGCTTACGCCATGCAGTTTCGCTTCCGGATTAACAGCCACCGATTTCTCCGTTACAAGAATCTTGCCGCCCATAAACTCAAGCAGTTTTTCGGTATGGTCCCTGCAGGGCAAAAGCGAATTTACTATGGTTGTGCCATCGGCGTTCAAACCGGCAATCAATATGCAGGATTTAACCTGCGCGCTCGAAACAGGCATATCATAGAAGATCCCTTCAAGCATTCCGCCCTTTATTTTGAGAGGCGCCGTAACATCATTTTTATTTTTTCCCGGCGCACCGGATACGTTACACCCCATCATAGAAAGCGGCGTAATTATCCTGGACATCGGCCTTGCGGAAAGAGATTCATCGCCCGTAAGCACGGCATTTATAGGATATCCGGCAACTGCTCCGGCCGTAAGCCTTATTCCCGTTCCGGAATTTCCGAAATATAAATCTTTGCCGGGGGTTTTTAATCCTTTTTTCCCCGCGCCTTTTATTTTTATAAGCTTGCCGTCATCTTCTATGTCAACCCCGAGATTACGAAAAACCGATACAGTATTCAGGCAATCGTCACTTCTCAGAAAACCCCTGATCTCAGAATTCCCTTCCGCTATAGAGGCAAGTATCACAGCCCTGTGGGAAATAGATTTATCACCCGGTAAGTCCACTTCACCGGCGACTTTAGAAACAGGGGTGATATGAAGATTGCTCATTTCTTTAAATGTTCGACGATTTTATCCCGTTTTGTTTTCGACTCTTCCAAGAGTTTCTGAAGTGTACCCTTATCTTCTTTTTCCAAAGCATCGATAATCCTGTTTATTTCTTTCACAAATTCTTTCGCTGAAAAGAGGATTTCTTTTTTATTATCCATAAATATGTCAACCCATAAATCCGCAGGTGATGAAGCTATTCTTGTCGCGTCTAAAAATCCGCCGCCGACCAATTTTGCATCCATATCGATATCGGCATTTGCGGCTATAGCGCGGACAAGCGCATATGCCGCGAGATGGGGAAGATGGCTTATTTTGGCTAAAATTTTATCATGTTTTTCAGGAGACATTTCAATGCACCTGGCTCCGAGCATCTTCCAAAAAGAATGAGCCCTGGCAACAGCGGCGTGAGGCGTTTTATCGGTCGGCGTAAGAACACACACCGCGTTATGGAAAAGCCTGTCAGTAGCCGCAGAAACACCCCGTTTTTCCGTGCCCGCAATAGGATGAGATCCGATAAAAAGCGCTTTATTCTCAAAAATCTTCTCGAGTTTCAGGACTATGCTTTTTTTCGTGCTGCCCACATCGGTTACAAGACATTCTTTTGAAATAAGGTTTGCTATGGATTCGGCTTTATCCGCTATCGCGCCCACGGGAGTGCACAAAACAACAGCTTCCGCCCCTGTTAGGGCCAGGTCAAGATCCAGTGTGGCAGAGGTGGCGGCGCCCGCTTTAACAACTTCATCCACGGCGCTCTCTCTTCTTACAACCGCTACGATTTTTTCGGAAAGTTTATTTGTCAGCAGAGTTTTCCCGATTGAGCCGCCTATAAGGCCCGGGCCTACGATAACAACTTTTTTGAGCTTCATTTTATAATTACCACCCTTTATAAACACTTTAAATATAAAAATCAAAAATCCGAAATTCTAAACAAATCCTAATAACCAAAATCCCAATATTCAAACTAATGTTTAGATTTTTGAAATTGAAATTTTAATTTTTTTGTTTCGAGATTCGTGTTTCATATTTCGAATTTCAACGTTTATTTTATATTCACCTAATTATAATTTTCTTCCTGCGGCTTTTACAAACGGTTTTATGTCTTCAACCAATTTGCCGAAATCTGCAAAGTTAAGCGACTGAGCCCCGTCCGATACAGCCCTTTCAGGGTCGGGGTGCACTTCTATCATAAGCCCGTCCGCTCCCGCCGCGATAGCGGCTTTACTCATCGGAAGAACAAGGCTTCTCTTTCCGGTAGCGTGACTCGGGTCAACTATCACCGGCAGATGGCTCAATTCCTTAATCAACGGAACGGCGCTCAAGTCAAGCGTATTCCTTGTCATATCTTCAAATGTCCTTATGCCGCGCTCACACAGCATGACATCCTTATTCCCGCCGGCAAGAATATATTCCGCGGACATCAGGAATTCCTTTATTGTAGAACTCAAACCTCTTTTAAGAAGAACGGGTTTTTTGCAAAGGCCCACCTCCTTTAAAAGGTGAAAATTCTGCATATTACGCGCGCCTATCTGTATGATATCACTGTATTCTTCCACAAGCCGAACATCGCGTGTGTCCATAACTTCCGTAACAATCGGCAAACCGGCTATTTTTCCGGCTTTAGCCATAAATTTCAGGCCTTTATCCCCGAGTCCCTGAAAACTGTAAGGAGACGTTCTCGGTTTGAACGCTCCGCCTCTAAGTATATGCGCGCCGGCTTTCTTTATATGCTCAGCCGTATTGATTATCATCTTTTCATTTTCAATGGCGCACGGCCCCGCCATTATCACTTCCAGATTTCCCCCGATTTCAACACCGTTAACATTTATTACGGTCCTATCGGGTTTGAATTCCTTGCTTACCAGTTTATACGGCTTTAAAATCGGCATAACTTTTTCAACGCCCGAAAAAGCCTCGAGAGGAGTGTTTCTGATAACATCCTCATCGCCGATTACGCCGATAATAGTCCTTTCCTCCCCCTCGGAAACCATCGGAGTAAGTTTTAACTCTTTTATTTTTGATATAATATGGTCTTTCTGTTCTTTTGTGATTCCGGGTTTTAAAACAATAATCATTTATTTCCTCCGGTTTGGCTCATAGCAATTTTCAAATTTTTGATGAACTCCCTGTTTTCCGCGGGCAACCCCACGGTAACCCTGATATATTCATTCAATCCGTAAGCTCCCATCGGCCTAACAATAATACCCTTTTCAAGCAGCATATCAAAAAACTTTTTTGAGTCGCCTGTTTTAATCAGAATGAAATTAGTGGAAGTCGGAACAAATTCCAGTCCCATTTCGCGCAGATTCGAAACTATATAATCGATTCCTTCCTCATTAATCTCCAGTGTCCTTTCTACATGCCCGCGGTCGTCTAACGCGGCCAAAGCGGCAGATTGGGCAACAGAATTGACATTAAAGGGCTGCCTTGCTTTATTCAATGTCTCGATTACTGACTTATGCCCGACCGCGTAACCCACTCTGAGCCCCGCCAGGCCATACATTTTTGAAAATGTCCTTAATATAATGAGATTTTTTCTCTCCGTGGAGGTTTTTACCAGGTCGGGAAAAGTCTTTTTATCGGCATACTCATAATAGGCTTCATCCATTACAATAAGAACTTTTGACGACACCTTTTCTATAAACGCTTCAACCTCATCCCTGCGGTTCATTGTTCCCATAGGATTATTGGGATTACACAGGAAAACGATTTTTGTATGCTCTGTCAAAGAATCCGCCAGTTTTTCCAGATCTATCCTGTGATTTTTCAATCCTGTTTCTATCGTTTTAATACCGTAACTATGCGCTATAATCCGGTAAATAATAAAAGAAGGGAAACCATATGCTATATTGTCTTCCGGAGATGACGCATACGAATGTATGGCAAGAAGAATCAATTCGTTAGACCCGTTGCCCATGCAGATGTTCTCTGATTTTACATTAAGAGCGGCGGAAAGCTTCTGGCACAGGTAATATGAACCGGACTCAGGATACAGGTGGACTTTTTTCAAAGCGCGGTAAGCGGCCTTTAAAGCAAAAGGCGAGGGCCCCAGCGGGTTTTCATTGGAAGCCATTTTAATTACTTTTTTTAAACCCAATTCACGTTTAACCTCCTCAATCGGCTTGCCGGGTGAGTAGGGATTCAGCGAAATAATATGTTTTTTGGGCAGAGGTATCATAAAACATTTATTTTAAATTTAAAATACTCTGGGATAAGATCCCAATATCTTGACATATTTGCAGTGTCTGGAAATATCCCTGACACATTTTTTAATTTTTTCATCTTCCACATATCCGTCAAAATCAACGAAGAAATAATATTCCCACGCCCTTTTCCTTGAAGGCCTTGACTCGATTTTTGTAAGATTTATTTTCATCTTCTTAAACGGCTGCAGTAATTCATAAAGAGCCCCGACTTTATCTTTTATCATAAGAAGGACCGAAGTCTTGTTTTTTTTGCTTTTTTTGCTGTAATTTCTTCCAACAATCAAAAACCTGGTCTCGTTATGCGCCGTATCCTGAATGGAACCTGCCAGAATTTTCATATTATATTTTTCCGCGGCAAGGCTGCTGGCAATAGCCGCGGCGTGTTTTTCTTTCGCGGCCCTTATGGCGGCGGCCGTAGTGCTGGACGAGGGAATATATTCCAAACCCGGAAGGTTGGCTTCAAGCCATAACCTGCATTGTCCGAATACTTCCGGCTTGGAGTATATTTTCTTTATTGAACCCAAAGCGCAATTGCCTATAAGATAATGCGTTATCTCCAGATAAATTTCAGCGCATATTTTAAGGTCCGAATCAATAAACATATCCAGCGTATGCGTCACTCCCCCTTCTATCGAGTTCTCTATCGGCACGACACCGTAATCGGCGCTTCCTTTTTCAACAAGGCTGAAAACATCCGAAATGGAAACCGCAGGCAGGTATTTTACGGAAGAACCGAACTTTTTGGAAGCAGCCATCTGTGTGAATGAAGCCTCAGGCCCTAAAAAAGTGACAGTTATATCTTTTTCCAGCGCGAGAGAAGCGGACATTATCTCCCTGTAGATATTTTTAAGCGAATTTTTGTCAAGAAGGCCTTTGTTAATCCTGGAAATATTGCTGTAGACCTCTTCTTCTCTCGAAGCCGAATAATATTCCACTTTATGTTGTTTTTTTATTTTAGCGACTTCATGCACAACTCCGGCGCGCTCATTCAGCAGCTGAATTATTTTTTTATCAACGGAATTAATCCTCTGCCTTAGATTTTTTAATTCCTTCATCACACCCTCCGTTATTTTAAAGAAGAAAACTGCTTCAACTCTTCTATCCTGGGCAACTCTTTGATATTAGTAAGGCCAAAGTATTCAAGGAATTTCTCGGTTGTAGAAAATTCAAATGGGCGTCCCACAACATCTTTTCTGCCCGATATCCTGATAAGATTCTTATCAAGAAGGCTTTTTATGACGCCGTCCACATTAACCCCTCTTATGGATTCTATATCGGCTTTGATAATCGGCTGCCTGTAAGCGATAATGGCCAGCGTTTCAAGGGCAGGCTTTGACAACCTGGACGGCTGGGCCTGGTATATCCTTTTTATATACTCCGCGTATTCAGGCCTTGTAATCATCCTGAAACCGCCTGCCACTTCTTCAAACAGGAAAGGTTTGCCTGAATTCCTGTATTCATCGTTGATGGCGTCTATCACTTCTTTCACTTCCTTTTTCCCCAGATTATCTTCGCTTTCAAAGGCTTTTAATATGTCGCTAATCGTCAATGGTTCCGCGGAAGCGAACAAAACAGCCTCCACTATATTCTTAAGATTTTCTTTTGTGTTTACCTGCTCCATATCGTCCCTTCTCCGCTTTTTAAGCAGCTGGCACCATTTCTATAAAAATATCACTGAAATGTTTTTTCTGAACGGCTTTGACGGCTTTTAATCTTATGAGCTCCAAAACAGCCAGAAAAGTAACTACAATCTCGCCTTTATTGGCCGTCTTCTCAAACAGCTCGGAAAACTTAACGTTCTTATTATTTTTCAAAACCCCGGTTATATGGGATATTTTGTCTGAAACGGTAAATTTATCTTCAAAAATTTCACGCAGATCCTCCTGTCCGGCTCCCTTCAGAATATCAGAAAACGCGCTGATAAGGTCAAATATACTTACATTTGACAGTTCTACTCCTTCAGATTCGACGGAAACAGAAGCCGCTCTGGAAAAAATATTTACTCTTTCCTTTTCTCTTTCCTCAAGATGATCCGCTAATTCCTTAAACTGCTTATACTCAAGCAGCTGTTTAACAAGATCTGCCCTGGGGTCAACGGAATCTTCTTCTTCATCTATAACCCTTTCTTCCGGAGGAAGCAGCATCATAGACTTTATATACATAAGAGTGGATGCCATCACAAGAAATTCGCCGGCAATGGTTAAATCAAGCATTTTCATCAATCCAAGATATTCCAGATATTGTCTTGTTATTTTCTCTACCGGAATATCATAAATATCCACCTCATCCTTCTTTATCAGGTAAAGCAGTAAATCAAGAGGGCCTTCAAAAACCTCGAGCCGGACCTTGTAATCTTCTCCCATAGAAAAACACCTTTTTGAAATTAAAGCATTCTTACGCTTAAACCTGCCGCATTCTTAACGCTTTTCAATGTTTCAACCGCTACTTCCCGTGTCCTGCTTGCGCCTTCTTTAAGTATTTTATCGATATAACCTTTATCTTGTAAAAGGGTTTCCCTTTTTTCCCTGGCCTCTTTAAAATAATCCCATATTATCTCCGACAGTTCTCTTTTCACATCTCCGTACTTTAATCCGCCGTCCGTATACCTTTTCCGGAGTTTTTTATTTTCCTCGCCTGAAACAAAAAGTTTATAAATATTATACAAATTGCATTTATCGGGGTCCTTGCTTGCCTCGACAGGCTGAGAATCCGTCACTATGCCCATAACTTTCTTTCTCAAATCATCTTTCGAAGCAAATATTTCAATCGTATTCCCATAGGATTTCGACATCTTCTGTCCGTCAATTCCCGGCACCACGGCGACATTTTTGTCAATCAGGGGTTCGGGGACCGTAAAGATATCGCCGTAAACAGAATTGAATTTCAAAGCGATATCCCTCGCGACCTCAAGATGCTGTTTCTGGTCTTTTCCTACGGGAACAAGATTCGACCGGAAAAGCAATATGTCCGCCGCCATAAGTATCGGATAAATAAAAAGCCCCGCGTTCGGCTTTATCCCTTTTGCGACCTTATCCTTATAAGAATGACAGCGTTCCATCAGTCCGAGAGGCGTTATATTGGATAATATCCATGCCAGTTCCGTAACTTCAGGAATGTCGGATTGCACCCACAGATGGGATATGCGGGGGTCAATTCCCAAAGAAAGCAGCGAAACCGCGGCTTCATTGGTGTATTCCGAAAGTTGATTCCCGTCACTTACCGTAGTTAAAGCGTGCAAATCCACAATAAAGCAAAACAGTTCGCTGTTATTCTGATATTCCACCATCTTTTTTATCATCGCAAAATAATTACCCAGATGGAAGCGACCCGAGGGTTGAATACCGCTTAAAACCCTTTTTTTCGAAACCATTTTTAAATACTCCTCATTTTAAAATGAAATCGGAACACCGAAAATAACCGAAAACAGCAGCGTAACGACAGGCCACAATATCCTGAATCCTCCGAGAATAATAAGCCCGAATACTATCATTATCCCATAAGGTTCAATACGCAGATAACCCTGAATCTGGTCCGGCCGCAGGAAAGACACCACTACTCTCGAACCGTCGAGAGGGGGGATGGGAATCATATTAAACACCGCAAGAACAATATTTATCAGCCCCGCAAAAGCGATAGCTTTGGACAACTGTTCTATCACAACACTAAGCACGGGCATATCCTTAAAAATAAATCCGGAAATCAACAAAATCCTCAGCATAAAAGAAAGGATAAGAGCGATAACAATATTTGTCAGAGGCCCGGCAATCCCTGTAATACCCATTCCCTTTTTCCAGTCGCGGAAATAGGCCGGATTTATAGGAACCGGTTTAGCCCATCCTATAACCGGAACAGTGGCTTTCGTAAGAAAATTCATAGCTATCAATATACCCGGAATGATGATTGTTCCCTGCAGGTCTATGTGGGCAAGCGGGTTCAAAGTCAGCCTTCCCGCATTTTTAGCCGTCGGATCTCCGCATTTATAGGCCGCCCAGCCATGGGCAACTTCGTGAAATATTATCGACATCAGTATTATCGGCAAACCGATTACAATAAACATCCATCCTCCCTGTTTTATATATACATAATATTGTAGTTAAACGGATTACAGAATATCAACCGTAAAAATATTTGTCAATGACTATAACAGAACAAACTTTAAATACGAAACACGAGATTCGAAATACAAATTTACTTCTCTCAGCGTTCCTTAAGGAGTTTCAGTGCGTATTGAAGTTCTTCCTCTTTTGTTCTGAGTTTACCATCAAGCTTAGCTTCCAGGATTTTCCCCAAAACCTCTTTAAAATAAGGAGACGGGGAAATGTTCATTTTTATCAGAGTCTTTCCCGTAATGCTCAGCTTTACATTCCTGAGTTTTTCGATAAAATTGATGATTCTCTGCTTTGCCGTGTCCGTATCGGATTTTGCCAGCAGAAAAAGCAGAAATTCAATCGAATAAACCGCCAGGTTGAAATATATTTCGCTGTTCAGCAGGCTTTTTTTCTGCGACAGATATCTTATTCTTGCACCTCCTTCTTTCTTAAACCTTAATATTTTATCCTTCGATTTTTTAGACAGTTTAAACCTGTCGCAAACAGCTGTTGTCTCGGAAACGCTTAAGGTGTCTATCAAACCCATAAAATAGATGAGCCACCGCGCAAAAGGTTCTTTTTTATTGAGAGAAAAAGAAAACCATGCCAGCGCTTCTTCCGTTTTACTAAAAAGATTTACGGCTCTCCTGTCGAATTTTATGGACGGATGAATAAACCTCAATTCATTGAACGCCGCCATTTTTTTTATCGCGTTAAGAGGCTTTGGCTCATTAAGCATCAAAATAATTTCGTTTTTTACCCTGTCATACGCGACTTTATCAAACATCTTCATATCAACCGCGTTTCTTATAAGGTTCTGTGTATGTTTATCTATCCCGAACCCCAGCCTCTGTTCAAACCTCACTGCCCTGAATATCCTTGTGGGATCATCCACAAAACTTAAATTATGCATTACCCTTATCACTTTATCCCTGAGGTCTTTTCTTCCGCCGAAAAAATCTATCAGCCGGCCAAAACCGTTTTCATTGATTTTCACCGCCATCGCATTAATGGTAAAATCGCGCCTGTACAGGTCGCTTTTTATGGAACTGTATTCAATTTTCGGCAAAGCGCCCGGTTTTTCATAATATTCAGTTCTCGCGGTCGCTACATCTATCTTCATTCCGGAAGGAAGCGCAACTATGGATGTCAGAAATTTTTTATGAGGGACAGAGTATCCTCCCAGTTTTTTCGCCAGCCGGGACGCGAATTCTATCCCTTTATCCTCAATGACAATGTCCACATCATAATTCGGGACTTTCAAAAGGATATCCCTGACAATGCCCCCCACAATATAGGCATTGCACTTCATTTCATCCGCAATGCGGCCCGCTTCACGCAGTATCTTTTTAATATCGGCGGCCGGGATATTTTCAATCCTGTCCCTGATATCGCTTAAAGACGGTGTTATCCCGGCTTCAACAGGCAGACAATAACCCGAATCTTCTTCATGCAATATTTTCAACAAATCGTTTTTCAGTATTAATCCCGCAAGCCTGGACCTGTTGTCGGCAACGGGAATAACCGAATGTCTGTTTTTAAACATATAATCTTTCATCTCGGTAACGGTGGCATTTTCAGCAACGGCGCGGTTTTCAGGTGTCATATAATCGGCAACACTGCTGTTCTTTAAGCCATGTAAAATTACTTTATCGGCATCATGTCTTGAAAGAAAACCGATAAATCTTCCTCTCCGGACAACAGGTATCTCATCCATTGAGTTTCTCACCATTAATTCTTTTGCTTTTTCGACGCTGGATTGAGGGCTTACCTTTTTTATATATCTCTGCATGATATCCCCCGCTTTTACAGGCAGAGATAATTCTCCCGCAACCGCTTTTTTAAGTTTTTCCTTGGCTTCCACCAGCATAACTTTCTTTAAAGTAACAGAAGCCGCTGTGGGGTGACCTCCTCCCCCTAATTTTTCCAGTATTCCGGCAACGTTTACCACTGATACGTTGCTCCTGGCGACTATATGTATCCTGTTATCCATTTCTATTAAGGCGAATATCACATTTATATTCTCTATATCACGAAGCCTGTGGACAACAAGGCCTAAATTCGCGACATGTTCATTTATTGAAGCGGACGCGATATTGATATGGAAATTACCCAATGTAAATTCTTCGGAACCGCTTATAAGTTCCTTTAAAAGCATTGTCTGGGCCGAATCAAGCTCGGAACCCAGAAAAGAATGCACCATGGATATATCGGCTCCGCTTGAAACGAGAAAAGCCGCAACCCGAAAATCCTCAGGTGTTGTGGAAAGGTAACTGAAATGTCCTGTATCCTCATAAATGCCAAGAAGCATCGCTGTGGCTTCTGTCACACTTAATTTTATCTTTTTTCTCATGATTTCAAGGCATAACCCCGTAACAGTGGCGCCAAAGGGAAAATAATGGTATTTTGCATTACACTCCTTTTTCTTTATTTTATGGTGGTCATAAACAATAACCGGTATTTTACCCGATATTATCCAGTTATAGACATCTCCTATCCGTCTTCCGGGAGCGGAATCCACCAGTATAACCTGTTTGATATCCTCGACATTTACTTCAGGCTCAAGCGGAATATTCAGGCTGTCAGAACAAGCGTTCAGAAATGCTTCAACATTCGGGTCAAGAGAAGACGGCAGCAGTATTTCCGCGTCAGGATATAATTTGAAAGCCGCGATCAAAGAAGCAAACGCATCAAAATCGGCATTCAAATGGGTTGTGATTAATTTCAATGCTAACCTCTCGGATGAAATTTCTTATGGATATTCTTAAGCCTTTCCCTGTCAACATGAATATAGTTCTGAGTAGTTGATATATCGGCATGGCCCAACATCTCCTGGACAACCCTCAGATCCGCTCCGTTGGCAAGAAGGTGTGAAGCAAAGGAATGCCTCAAAGTATGGGGTGTTATGTTTTTCTTTATGCCCGCTTTTTTCGCATAGGATTTGATTATCTTCCAAAGACCCTGTCTTGTGAATTTTGTTCCGAACCTTGTTATGAAAAGTTCGGGCGGCGGAAGTTTTGAGGAAGACAATGCTATCTGAGGGCGGGATTTTTCAATATACTTTTTAACGGAGCTTATCGCCCTTTTCCCTATCGGATCGATGCGTTCTTTATTGCCTTTCCCTTTACACTTCAGAATGCCTATTTCAAAATTTATATCGCAAGTTTTAAGGTTAGCCACTTCGCTTATACGAAGGCCGGTAGCATACATCACTTCAAGAATCGCCCTGTCTCTTAAATCATTGGGGTCTTCGCCTTTGGCAGAATTCAGCAGTTTAGTGACTTCCTTTTCGCTCATTACTGACGGAAGGGATTTCCAGATTCTCGGAGACTCGATAATTTCCGAAACATCTTCCTTTAAATACCTGTCCATCACCAAAAACCTGAACAGCATTTTTATTGATACCAGCGCCCGGGAAACAGATAATGTCGAAGATCCCCTGTTTTTCTCATTTAACAGAAAATCGACGATTATTTCGCGCTCGCATGAAGAAAAATCGGCAATCTTTTTCTTTTCAAGGAAAATAATAAATCTTTTCAGATCGCCTTTATAAGCTTCAATGCTGTTTATGGCAAGAGATCTTTCAACCAGAAGATAATTTATGAACTCATTCACCAGTATAACGAGGGAATGTGATTTTTCGCTTACTGTATCAACCGGAATTTTTATTTTATTGTCAGCCACGGTTACAAAATATCCGTTCCGTATTTTTTTTCGGTTTTTATCGAAGTGTCGCCGCCGTGCCCGGGATAGACTGTCACACTTCCGGGTAAAGCGAATATCTTTGTTTTTACCGACAAGCTCAGGCTTTCCGTATCCCCTCCGGGAAGGTCTGTCCTGCCCACTCCCGACGCGAATAATGTATCACCTGAAAAAAGTATTTTTTCCGGGTAATACAAACATATGCTTCCCGGCGAATGTCCCGGCGTATGTATGACATCCATACTTTCGCCTCCGAATACGATTTTTTTTCCTTCGGATAAAAGAATATCGGCCGGAGGCGACGCTTCGGTTTTAATGCCGTAAATTTCCAGGATTTTATAACCGGAAACAAGCAGCTCGGCGTCATCCTCATGAATCGCTATGGGGATATTGAAACGCCGTTTCAATGCCCCGTTGCCGGCAGTGTGATCCGCATGAAAGTGCGTATTCACGATAATCTCCGGCTCCAACCCGTTTTTAGCGATAATTTCCTCGACATACATATAGTCAAACGGATCCAGTATTACCGTCCGCCGGGTATCCGCGCAAAATATCAGATAACAATTAGTTTCGAGCGGGCCATTTACAATCTTAATGATTTTTATCATAATAAATCCGCGCAAAATCACCGAAGCATATCAGTAAAATCTTTTTCCGTTAATATTTTCACCCCGAGCGAGCGCGCCTTTCCGGCTTTTGAGCCTGGCCCTTCCCCAGCAATCACATAGTCCGTATTTTTGCCCACGGCGGAAGAAGTTTTACCTCCCCTCATCTTTATCTGTTCTTCAGCCTCGGTTCTCGAATAAGAAGCCAGCGTTCCCGTAAGAACAAATGTTTTTCCATCAAATTCTTTTTTATAATGCATTGTTTCCTTCTGTTCTTCAAAATTCAGCCCGGCTTTTTTCAGCTTTTCCAATACCCGTAGATTTTCACCTATTTTAAAATAATCCTGTATGCTTTCGGCCATAACATCCCCGATGTCCTCAACCTCCATCAATTTCTCTTTGTCTGCCGCGGCCAAATTATCAATGTTAGAGAAAAAAGAAGCCAACTGTTCCGCTGCTTTTTCGCCTATATGCCGTATACCGACGGCAAAAAGGACTTTCCTGAAAGGTTTTTTTTTGCTCTCATTTACAGCGTTAACCAGGTTCTCAGCCGACTTGTCGCCCATTCTCTCAAGAGACGAGATATCTTTCTTTTCCAGGTTATAAATATCCCCGAAATCTTTAATAATATCTTTATCAACCATAATACCGATAAGAGCCTCTCCCAATCCCTCGATATTCATGGCATTCCTTGAAGCAAAATGTTCGATTCTCCTTTTTAACTGCGCTTTGCATTTTACATTTTCGCAAAAATAACCGGCTTCTCCCCCTATCCTTGCAACCGGTCCTTTGCAGACGGGACAGATATCATCAATTTTAAATTTTTTTGTGTTTTTATCGCGGCCGGGTGTTTCATCCTTCAATACATCTATAACTTTCGGTATTATTTCGCCGCCTTTTTCAATTATAACCGTATCTCCCACCCGGATATCAAGCCTGTCTATTTCATCCTGATTATAAAGACTGGCTCTGCTCACGGTAGTGCCTGAAAGCTGAACGGGAGCCAAAATTGCCACAGGAGTTATCCTTCCGGTCCTGCCCACGCTTGACTCGATGTCCAGGATTTTTGTTTTCGCTCTTTGCGCGGCAAATTTAAACGCAAAACACCATCTCGGGGATTTCGCCGTGGAACCAAGCTTTTTTCTCATAGAGAAATCATTTACCTTAATTACCATGCCGTCTATTTCAAACGGCAGCTCCTCTCTCTTTTTTTCCCATTCCCTGCAAACATCCATTATTTCCCGAGCCGATTCCGCTTTTCGACAGCACGGGCTGACTTTAAACCCGGTTGCGGATAATGTCCTGATCGTGTCATACTGGTTGTCCTTATCAAATCCCGAAACAGACCCGACTCCATGGGCTATAAATTTTAAACGCCTTTCTTTGACCATATTACTGTCTTTCAGTTTTAATGAACCTGCCGCCGCATTTCTCGGATTGGCAAATTTTTCTCCCGCCTCCGATAAACTGTCATTTAACTTTTTAAAGGCTTTTTTCTCCATATAAACTTCGCCGCGGACTTCAAAGACATCCACTTCATTCATTCCCTTCAGATTTTCGGGAACACCTGCGACATTTTTCATATTCCGGGTGATATTTTCTCCTGTGGTTCCGTCTCCTCTGGAAAGGCACCTTATAAGGCTTCCCCGCTCATAGCGCAAAGAAGCCGATATGCCGTCAATTTTTACTTCAACTTCATATTCAACTTTATCAATGTTTAAAATTTTTCTGACCCTTTTATCAAAAGCACCAACCTCTTCCTCGGAATATGTATTTTCTATGCTCAGCATAGGCACTTCGTGTTTTACTTTTTCGAAAAGTCCGGAAACTTTTTCGCCTATTTTTAGCGTAGGCGAATCTTTTGTCTTAAACCGGGGATATGTTTCTTCAAGCTTTTTAAGCCTGGAGTAAAGTCTGTCATATTCGCCGTCTGATATAACCGGAGCATTCTCTTCATAATATTTCTTATTATGATAATTGATAATATCCCTGAGCCGTTCAATGTCCTTTTTTATTTTCACGGGATCTCCGTGGATATCAATGTCATACAAAAATTCCCGGTATTTATCGCTTTTATTATTCACTGATACTGACCTCTTCCTTTAAGAGCGCTTTCAATTTTTCATAAACTATCAACCCGGCAAAAGCGCCCAGGAGATCAAAAAAAAGATCCAATAAATCAAATGACCTGGTTGGCAGAAAAATCTGATGTATTTCATCCAGGAGAGCGAAAACAGCCGCAAAACTCAACGAAATCACAAAATATCTTTTGTAGTTCAATTTAGATGCGCCTGAAAATGCCCTTGCCATAAGCGCGGAAAACACAAAGTATTCGGAAAAATGCACGATTTTATCCAAAAAAAACAATTTTATCTCAGGCAGCCTGGATGAAGGTATGGAGGATATGAGTAATATAATAACAGCCCACACCAATACAGGAACCCAGAAGAATAAGAATTTTTTCATTTACCAAAACCAAGCCTTAATGCCAGCATTTCAGGCAGGCCGGCATCGAGTATCTTATTCTGGGCGGTTTTTATGCTGTATTCGTGGCGCTGAAACTCCAGTGTATTACTCTCTTCATCATAAAAAACCATGCAAATCCTCGGATCGCCGTCTCTTGGCTGGCCTACAGATCCCACATTTATTATATATCTGACGTTTTTTTTCAGTTTTTGTTCGGGATTTACCTTACGCTTAATTATCTCATCGGATATCTCAAGAATCATGGGGACATGGGAATGCCCTACAAAAATCAACCTCCCGGAAGCATACTTCGCGGTTTTCTCGACTTCAGTAAGATCGAACATATAACGCCACTCTTCAGGCCTGGGCAACGATGCGTGCACAAGGCATATATCATTCTTATCATAAATCAGCGGCAGAGATGACAAAAAACTTTTTTCCTCGAAGCTCAGCATCTCGGAAGTCCAGTTCACCGCATGAGTCGCCTGGGGATTGAAATTTTCACATCTTTGAGTTCCCGAAGCCACATAATCGTGATTTCCCGCAATTAATACATCAAATCTTTCGCGGGCAAGTTTTATGCATTCAGAAGGATTTGCCCCGTACCCGACAAGGTCCCCGACAAAAAATACTTTATCCGGCTTTTCCGATTTGATTATTTCGAGACTTTTGTTCAAAGCTTCGAGGTTACTGTGTATATCTCCTATCAAACATACTCTCATGATTTATTTGACCGGTTCATTCTTAATCTTGTTATAAAACCTTTCGGCAATATTTCTATGGAAATTTTCCTGCGTATTTAAAGGAGCTTCCTTCTCTTTGTCCTTCATTTCATCTATGATTTCTTTCCATGCCTTTTTAGCCCCCTCGATATCACCCGCTTCATATAAGGCATGCGCATAGAGCCTATTGACATATAACGGGCAATCGTACCGCATTGCATCTTTAAAATAACGCGCGGCATTCCGATAATCTTTTACTTTATTGAAATATGTCCATCCCAATTCAAAATAAACATTGAACACATCGGGGTTATTCTCTATTCCCAATTTCAGGAAATCAAGCCCCTCCCGAACCCAGAAATACTGGTCTTTCATTCTTTCCTCGACAGTCCTGTAAGGGCTTACGCTCGCCTCATGGCAGATATTATAGGCCATGTGCCATGCGCCAACGGACCACACATCCAGAAAATTGGGCTGAAGATAAGCAACCGCTTTATAAAGAGGAAGGCATTTATACCATTGCCCATGATGCCAGTATTCATCTATCTGAATCCACAGCATATCGGCAGCGACGCCCCTGAACCCGCCGAGCAAAATACCGGTAACCTGTTCTCCCGGATGCAGATAAATACGGCTGTAAAGTTTTTCCTCTTCTCTCACATTTATTATTTTCAACTGGATATAATACAGCAGCACCAGCATAAAAATAATAAAGGAAATAAATATTACTTTTCCGGGTTTCACAGGCGGTCCACTTCCCTTTTTCTGAAAATAAGCATTCCCATCGATACCATTACCGCGGAATATAATAAAGCATAACCAAACGAAGATATCAGGGTATTTACATCAACTACCTCTCCGAGATTAAGCATATCCTTAAATTCAAATCTACTGAAGTCCGGTAGGATTTTCAAAAGCATATTTCCCGCGCTTTTAATCGAATCGGCCTCCACCCTGCCCGTAATATGGGTAATCTGTTCTGTCATATGCCCAAGTATAAAAACAATAAAAACAAAAATAAAATTTGAAATGGTAGAAAGCAGTGTTGAAGTGGTTATGGCTATCGCGACTATAAGCATAAATTCTATCATCAAGCCGACGCATGAATAAAGGAGCATAAGTTCAAACTTCTCAAATCCAAACCTGAGCAAAAGCGACAGGATAAATACAACTGAAAGAACACATGAAAACAGGGTAACCGATATGACATTGCCTATAAACTTACCCATTACTATCTCCTGCCTGCTGACAGGATAGGAAAGCATCACGTAAACCGTCTTTTTCTCCATTTCCTTATATATGGCGGTTGACGCCATAAAAATACCGAAGAGCAGCCCGAACATAGTCATCCCTGAAAGGCCTAATTCCGAAATGAATAGGTGCTGGTTTCCCGGCGCGATTTTACCGAAAATATGTATGATGCCGACCAGCAGAACCATAAAAAACAGGATAACATAAAGAGTTTTTTTCCTTATTTCCTCTTTTAAGACCGACTGCGCGATTGCCCTGATTTTCCGGTTAAAAAGAGGCACAAGAAAAACAAGCACAAATAAAGCCGCCGCCCTAAAATATGTCCAATACAGCTCCGGCATAAGTCCCGGTTTAGACTGCAGGATACAAGTAATCAAAAGCATAAAGATCACTATAATAATATATATCGCCGGAAATTTTATCTTTCTCAACTGTCCTTCCCCGATTTTTCTCTGATAAGTTTAATAAAAAGGCTTTCCAATGTTTCTTTAGGATGTCCGACGGATATCAGATTTCCTCCCAGTTTATTTACAAGTTCCTTAATCTTCTCGACCTCTACCGTCTTCAGGCCGGAGGTGATGATCTCCGTTTCATTGCTTACTGTCAACAGGTCTTCCACCTTTCCTTCCTCCACAAGTTTTCCCCTGTACAATATCGCTATCCTGTCGCATATCGTCTGGACTTCGGCAAGAAGATGCGAAGATAACAGCACGGTTTTACCGCGGTCTTTAAGGCCTTTAATGATATCCTTGATTTCCCTGGAACCAATGGGATCCAACCCGATTGTAGGTTCATCCAGCAGGACTAACTCCGGGTCCTTCAAAAGGACCTGCGCAAGTCCTATTCTTCTCGACATGCCTTTTGAATAGTCCTCAACCCGCCTTTTCCTCGCTTCTGTAAGCCCTACAAGATCCAGGACTTCATCTATTCTCTTCTTCCTCAGTTTTTCGGGCATAGCGTTAAGTTTTCCGTAGAAGTCCAGTATTTCATCGGCATTAAGAAACCCGTACAGATAAGATTCTTCCGGCATATAACCGATATTTTTTTTACATTCCATATTTTCCGGCGATACTCCCATAATTTTGATTGAGCCGGAAGAAGGGAATATAAGCCCCAGTAATAATTTCAAAGTCGTTGTCTTGCCCGAGCCGTTGGGGCCGAGTATTCCGAATATTTCGCCTCTTCTGACCGATAAATCCAGCCCGTCTACCGCTACGACTTTCGGGCGGTTCCAGAAATCACGGTAAACCTTTTTAAGAGATCTTATCTCTATTACATTTTCCATTTTACATATCCTTTTTTTCAAACACTTTTGCCGTAATCAAAACTAACATTAAGGAATAGATAATCCCGTATATAGTAACCAGCAGAATATACGATGCGGATATATGTTTGCCCACGCTTATGTAATCAGAAACATTAAAAAATTCCAGGTTGGGGAAGATATAATAAAAACCGGTCATCAGATACCCGAATATTTTGCCTGTCGACGCTGCCATATTAGCGATAAAACCGGTTAAATGCCCCAGTATATACGCCAGAAAACACACTATAATCGTGAATGTCTGCTGGAAAAACATGCTTGACAGCAGCGCTATGGAAATAATAATAAAACACTTTACAATTATCAGCCAGACACCCTTTAACAACTCAATATTATGGGAAAAAGTTACAAAATTGAATCTGGCGTCTTCCCCGAATTTCTGCCCTATAAAATATGTTTTTACGCTCAATGCCGTATAGAAAACCATTGACAGGATAAATACAGCAAAAATAATATAGCAGAAAACACCTGCCGCCCTGCCATAAATATATTCTTTCCTTGAAACGGGATAGGAGAGAACCGTATATATGGTTTTCTTTTCCATATCCGTCTGTATGCACGAGCTTCCTATGACAAGCGAAATTATCAGCGAGAAAAATGTAATTCCCGCCATCCCGATATCTTTCAGTATCTTAACCTCTTCCCCAAAGGTAAAAAAAGTAAAAAACTGTGTGGAAAGAATTATCAGGATTGAAAAAATAAAAATAACCTGAAAGATCCTTTTTCGGAAGGCTTCCACAAATGTATTTTTAGCAATTGTAACTATAACGCTGTTCATATGGATTCTTTAAAATAATATCTCAAACCGGGTAAATTCTTTTGACGGTTCCAGCCATTGTACTTCCGTGTCCCTTATATACCCTGAAAAACGATTGTCTTTTATATCATTAATCACAAGGGATATGTTTTTTTCTTCTCCCTGCAGCATCATCTCAACTCTTCCATCGGAAAGATTTTTTACATAGCCTGAAAGGTTATAGCGGCTTGCCAGTCTTGAAACCGTAAACCTGAAACCTACTCCCTGGACAGAACCTGAATAAAAAATATGCGCTCTTCTTTCCGGCATAATAAGATTATATATATTTAAAAGAAGCGTTTCAAGATATCATCTTCTATAAATCACGCAAAAATCTTTTAGCTTTTTCCCGTATTTGTCTTTCAGCATATCTCCGGAGTATCTCCATGCCCAATTCCCTTCCGACGTAGCCGGAATGTTCATGCGCGCCTCACTGCCGAGCCCCATAATATCCTGAAGGGGAAAAATAACGAAGTTTGCAACCGAGACCATAAGAGCCCTTATAAAAGCCCAGTTAACATCCGTTCCGTCCGTGTTGAGATAAGCCCCGGCGTTTTTCCTTTCCTCCCTGATGTCTGCCGCGCTTCTCGTGCTGTCATGCTTTCCGCCTTTCCACCAACCCACAACCGTGTTATTATCGTGGGTTCCCGTATAAGCCACTAAATTCTTCTTAAACATATGGGGCCTGAAAGTTGACTCATGAGAATCTTTTCCGAACGCAAATTGCAATATAGCCATTCCGGGAAACCCGAATTTATCGCGCAACGCTTCGACTTCCGGCGTAATAAACCCCAGATCTTCGGCTATAATGGGCATTTCTCCCAGCGCCGTTTGAAGAACATTGAAAAGATCCTCTCCGGGACCTTTAACCCACCTGCCGTTAACAGCTGTTTCTTCATCAGCGGAAACTTCCCAATAAGCCTCAAATCCGCGAAAATGATCCAGCCTCACTATATCAACCAGCTCAAACAGATTTTTAAACCTGTCTATCCACCACTGATAATTGCCGGCTTTCATTTTTTCCCAATCATATATAGGGTTTCCCCATAATTGGCCTGTAGCGCTGAAATAATCCGGCGGAACTCCCGCGACCACCGTTGGGCAGCCATCGGCGTCAAGCCTGAAAAGTTCGGGATGGGACCACACATCCGCGCTGTCGTGAGATACAAAAATCGGGATATCCCCTATAATACTTATGCCTTTTTCACGGCAATACCCCTTCAATTTTAACCATTGCCTGAAAAAAAGGTACTGCCAGAATTTCTGAGATTCCACCTCGTCGCGGATTGAAACGGCTTTTTTCTCCATTGCAGTTCCTTCTCTCCGGGCAATATCTTTTTCCCATTCATTCCAGTCCGCTCCTCCGAACAGGTTTTTGAATGACATAAAGAGCGCATAATCTTCAAGCCACCATGCTTTGTCCCTGCAAAACGAGGCAAAATCACCGGACAATCCATGATTTTCCGTTTTTTTAAAACTATCATATGCTTTTTTCAGTAAATTCATTTTAATTTTTTTTACTTTTTCGAATTCAACCCTGTCAGGCGCAAAATCGGGGATGTCCGCGATATCCTTTTTTTCCAAAAGACCGTTTTCAAAAAGAAGATCGGGGCTTATTAACATGATATTACCCGCAAAAGCGGAATAACACTGGTATGGAGACTCGCCGTAACCCGGTGGATTCAAAGGCAGGACCTGCCAAAGCTTCTGCCCCGAATTATAAAGGAAATCGATAAAATGATACGCTTCGGGTCCCAAGTCCCCTATCCCGTATTTTCCGCAAATTGAAGTAGGATGGAGCAATATGCCGCTTTTCCTTCCCATATTCATATATTTGTTTTCTCCCAAACCCCAAGTTTCGCCGCCAGTTCGGCTATTCTCCCGCCGAATTTGAACGCGTTTTTTTCCGTTTCCGCATCCGGAGCTCCCACACAGGTCACGCCGTAATGCCCCGTAGCATCCATCGGGTCTCCGACAATTATCATACCGTATATAAGCATTGCCTGAATTATGGAAAAAACCGTCGTTTCCTTGCCTCCGGACCCGTCTCCCGAAGTCGCAAACGCGGCTCCGATTTTATTTTCCATCTTCTTTCTCAGACCCACAAACCTGTCAAAAACTTCTTTCAATTCCGCCGCCATAGAACCAAAATACACCGGGGAACCGGCGACAATCGCGCCAGAACCCAGAAAATCCTCTTTTGTAACCTCTCCGGCCGGCTTCACTATGCATTTCACGCCTTTCCGCGATTCAACGCCTTTAGCTATCTGTTCAGCCAGTAATTTAGTGTTCCCTGTTTTTGAAAAATACATTATTAAGACCTGCATACGAAAAATCTCCTTTCTAAAAAAGGCGCCCGTAAAAGAAAGTTGAAATTAAAAAAATAAATCTATATAATTTGTCGTTTGAAAACCAAACCTGTCGGAGCGTAGCGCAGCTTGGCTAGCGCGCAGCGTTCGGGACGCTGAGGTCGGGGGTTCGAATCCCCCCGCTCCGACCATGTTTCAACCTCATACAACGCTTTTCCGTTTTATTCTTAAAATATTAAAAACCACTTTCATAAACAAACATCCAAGCACAATTACGGCGATTGCAAAACCTATCCATCCCAGAATCGCAATGACACTCATAATTACACCCGCTATCAAAACCCCCGCCAGAATTGAAATAAACGCATAAACCGGTTTCACCTTAAAAAGAAATGCCGCCGCGCACCCTGTCCATGCGCCCGTAACAGGGAGAGGTATGGCGACAAATAACGCGAGTCCTACGGCTTTATACTTCTCAACCAGGGAAGCTTTTGCTTTCGTCCTTTTGAAAAACCAGTCAAAAAATTTTCTCCAGAAGGGAAATTTAGACAGCCACTCGGTTAAAGGCCCGAGAAGGAGTATTATCGGAATCACGGGTATCATATTACCCGCTATGGAAATGAGATACGCTTTAAACGGTTCCATTCCCATAAGGTGAGCCACCGGGATGGAACCTCTGAGTTCGACAATCGGCAGGGCGGCGATTATCAATACGGCGGATTCCTGCGAAATTCCCCTTTTTTGAAGGTCATCCGCTATCCTGTATCCTATACTGTCTTCCTGAGCATAGGATAACCCGCAAAAAACAACTAATAAAACAAGAGTAACGTAAAAATTCAATCTTTCCAAGCATCTTCTCCTATAAGAGGAACAAACCTGCAGCCGCATAATTTTTGCTTAATAATATTATTATCTTTTTTTCGGGCCAATAATAAATCCTGAACCGCCGACCCGCCCACAGGAATAACCATCCTGCCATTCTCCTTAAGCTGATTAACAAGTTCTCCCGGAATATGGGGAGAAGCCGCGGTAACGATGACTATATCGTAAGGAGCGTATTCGGGCCAACCGAGACTCCCATCTCCGATTTTAAATTTGACTGCAGGGAAACCGGCTTTCCCGCAGTTTCGCTCAGCCAGTTCTTTCAAGCCCTGTATTCTCTCAACAGAGTAAACTTCCGCTCCCATATAAGCCAGTATTGCGGCCTGATACCCGGAGCCTGACCCGATTTCCAATATTTTTGACCCTTCAAAAACATCTGCCGCCTGTGTCATTAAAGCTACTATATACGGCTGAGAAATAGTCTGTCCGAATCCTATTCCCAGAGGAAAATCCCTGTACGCGTGCTCACGGGATTCTTCAGGCACAAATAATTCTCTCCTGACGGACAAAAAAGCTTTTATTACCTTTTCAGAATATATATCCCTGGCCATGAGCTGGCCATGTACCATTTCCCTTCTTTGTTCGGAAAAATCATTTTCCTGTAAATTCCGCATTTTGCCCTTTTTTAACAGACAGCATAAATTTTATAAATCTCAAAGTATCTCTGAAAGGTCTTATCTTGCTCTTTTCAGAACCGTAAATTGTCTTTACAGGAGCTTCAGACACTTTAAACTTCTTTGCCGCCGCTTTAATGATAAGTTCTGATTCAATTTCAAACTTATCGGAATTTAAGCTTAAATTATCTATTACATGTTTCTTGATGAGACGGAACCCGCATTGCGTATCGCTTAAACTGATTTTCGTATACTTTCTGAGAATCCAGCTCATAAACTTATTGGTAAGCAATCTTATCAACGGCATATCTTCCGGATTATGCATCCTGGAACCTATTACAATATCGGCAGCGGTCCTTTCCATACATTCGGCTAACACCGGAATGTCATCCGGGTCATGCTGGGCGTCACCATCCATCAGCACGACCGCATCAAAATTTCTCCCCGCCAGGTAACTAAGCCCCGTTCCTATCGCCGCGCCTTTGCCTTTATTGATATCATGCCTTAAAACAGCCGCCCCCGCCGATTTTGCTTCATCGGATGTATTATCCTCTGAGCAGTCGTCCACAACAATTATCTCTTTACAGTACTTTTTCGCTTTCCCGACTACGCCCGCAACATATCTTCCTTCATTAAACGCGCTGATTAAAGCGATTATTTCCATCTGCCATCAACTCCATAAAGGATAAAAAACAAACCACTGGTCAGGATATTTTAAAATCATTTCTTCCATTTTCACGATTATCTTGTCCCACAATTCATCTCTCGATATATTATTCTTATCAGCCTCTATCGGGCCGTTAATCTCAAATAGGTATTTATCATATGATTTCCTGACAAAAAACCCAAATACTATATTACAACCTGTCCGCAACGCGATGTCTACAGAGCCTTTGGGCAAAATACATCTTTTTCCGAAAAATTTATGCACTTCCCCGTTTAAAGTAGTATCCCTGTCGCCTAATACGGCCACAATCTCATTTTTTCTTAACGCTTCAAAACATCTTCTGAGAGCATACCCTATGGGGATAACTTTTACATGTTTACTTGTCCTTTTTTCAACAAATAATCCATCCACTTTTTTATTTTTATGCGGCAATACCACAACATTTATAGGATATTCCAGCAGCGCAAGAACTATGGCGCCCAACTCCCAATTACCCAGATGAACTGAAACAAAAATACCGCCTTTGTTATTTTTAATCGTTTTGTCCAGCGCTTCTAAACCGTTTATCTCAATTTTTCTGTTGATAAAATCCCTGGTTAAATTCCCGGCCCCGAAAAAATCAACAAGATATTTCCCGAAATTAATAAAAGTCCTTCTGGCTATTCCTTTTATTTCCCTCTTTGTTGAATTATCCCTGATGTCTCTGCCTTTAAACTCCATTATTACGGATAAATTTGCGATAACGCCTCTCCTGCTCGCTCTGTTAAGAAAAAAATTCAAATTCGCAATAAACCATGCTATCGCATAGCTTATCCTCCTGGGCAGATGCAAAGCCAGAAAATGCAGTAAAGAAAAATATATTATCTTAACCATAATTCATTTATTTTTTGTGATATTATCCCGGCGCTTTTTAAATTCCCGATTTTTAAAGCATTTTCAACTAAATTTTTCTTGTCGATCTCGCCTGTAAGCAGTTTTTTTGTCAAATCACCGGCATCCTTCGCGTTCCTTGATAACAACGCGGCGTTTTTATCGCTTAAGTATCTGGCATTTGACTTCTCCTGTCCCGGTAACGGAGAATTTATAATCATCGGGACTCCTTTTGCCATGGTTTCCGCCGAAGTTATGCCCCCGGGTTTGGATATCAATATATCAGTAGCATCCATTATAATATTTATTTCATCGGTATATCCTGTTATTCTGATATTCTCTCTGCTGCCATAATCCCTGTTAAGCGCTTCATACAGCTTATTATTACCTCCGGCTATAACAAGCAAAAATGTTTCACCGGAAATATTCAATAGTTCAGTTATTACATCTTCAAGAGACCCTAAGCCGTACCCTCCTCCCATAATGGTAACCAGTGATTTTGACGCCGGCAATCCAAGTTTTATCTTTGCCCTTGGCTTATCTGTATTATCGCTGAACCTTAAATCTATCGGTATGCCGGATACATATACGCGGTCAGCAGCGATACCTTCCTCAATAAGGCGGTCTGCGGCTTCCCGGGACGGCACAAAATACATATCAACCTCATCATTTATCCAATAAGAATGCACTACATAATCCGTGATTACAGCGGCGACCTTTATGTTTTTATCTTTTACTTTCTTGTATTGAGAGAACAGACAGCACGGCAAAGCCTGTGTGCAAACCACAATATCGGGGTAAAATTCATTCAGCAGTTTATCTATCCTGGCCATGCTTATTTTCTGGAAAAAATTCCTGATCTTAACTGTCCTGGCTTTTACATTTCTGTTATCATACAAATAATCCCATATTTCGGGTGTTCTCCGTATCAAACCCATATATGTTTTTAAAGTCATCTTGGAAAGCAGCGGATTGGTGTAATGAAAAGGATTAATAACTTTCAATTTAAGGTCCCGGTTTGCCGTTTTCAGCGCATTTTCCAGGACAAGAGCCGCTTTATGATGCCCTGACCTCCGGGAGATATAACACAAAAGAAGTCTGTTCATATATTTTTACTCTATTTTAATAACATTAAATACCATAAACAGCATAAAAAAAAGAGCTGGGTATTTCCAGCCCTTTTTTGAATATTTTGAATATAATCAGCAGACCCCTCTTTTTGAGCTGATAATAAATTCTATAAATTCACCTGCTTCAGGTGTTTTAAAACCGATTGATTTTATCTTATCCATGGCATTATGTTTATTTATTCCCTTTTTATAATATATTTTATAGATCTCCTTTATTTCATTTATTGTTTCTCTGGGATATGAGTTCCTTTTCATGCCGATAGCATTGATTCCGTAAACCTCATTTCTTTCCGCAACCATTATAAAAGGCGGGACATCCTTTGAAATCCTGCTGTTGCCGCTCATCATACTGCATTTGCCTATCCTGCAAAATTGATGTATTGCGACCCCTCCCGATATGAAAACCTGGTCAAAAATAACGACATGTCCCGCCAGCAGCGCGGCATTGGCCATTATGATATTATTACCGAGCACACAGTCATGCGCGACGTGGGCGCACGCCATAATGAAATTATTGTTTCCGATGACGGTCGGCGACTTTTCTGAAGAACCTATATGGATGGTAACCATTTCGCGGATCTTATTGTTGTTGCCTATCTTAAATGAAGATTTTTTCCCTTCGTAATTAGGGTCTTGAGGAATATCGCCTATGACAGCGCCGGTGTGGATTTCATTACCTTCTCCTATCGTTCCTTTTCCTTTAATATGGACAAATGGATGTATCCTGTTTTTACGGCCGATATTAATATCTCCATCGATAACCGAGTAGGGGCCGATTTCCACATCATCCGCCAATTTAACATTTTTACCGATTATTGCAGTTGAATGAATTTTCATAATCAGAATTTTGTATCTTCTTCTTCATCCTCTTCAACAAGTTCAAGTTCCTCGGCTTCTTCATCTATAAAAGCTATAACTTCCCCCACCTCCACTTCATCTCCTTCTTTAACACATAACTCTGCTATTATACCCGATTCGGGGGCCGGAACGTTAAATGTGGCTTTATCTGTGGCTAATTCCACAACGTCATCGTTCTTTTCCACCTTATCACCCTCATCATAATGCCAGAACGATATCTTTGCTTTCTCAACATCAGCGCCCAGATCCGGGACAACGACTTCAAACATAAGATTATACCTCCTTTTTACCGTTATTTTTACTGAATACCTGATCCGCGTTGTAAGAACTGCGCACAAACGGACCGGACATAACATACAAAAAACCTTTTTCAAAAGCAACCTTTTCCAGATACTTAAATTCGTCAGGATGGATATATTCGGCAACGGGAATATTGTTCCTGGAAGGAGAAAGATATTGCCCTATCGTAAGGATATCGCAACTATGCGCTATAAGGTCATCGAAAGTTGCCTCAAGTTCATACCTGTTTTCTCCAAGGCCTGCCATCAAACCCGATTTTGTGTATATACCGGGATAATTATCCTTGATGAACTTCAGGAGATTTAATGACCTGGAGTAATCAGCCTGAGGCCTTACCTGTTTATATAACCTGCTTATTGTTTCAATATTATGGTTGAATATGTCCGGCCCGGATTCGGCAACCTGCCTTATGCAGTCTACGTCACCTTGAAAATCCGGCGTCAAAACTTCGACCACAACATCGGAATGCATCTTTTTAATCATAGAAACCGTCCGGGCAAAGTGATCTGCCCCGCCATCTTCCAGATCATCTCTGGTAACAGATGTTATGACCACATGTTTTAAATCCAACCTGCCCACCGCTTCGGCTATATTCGCGGGTTCTGATTTTTCGGGGAGGTCGGGCAATCCTTTTTTTACTGAACAGAAAGCGCAGTTTCTGGTGCAAATATCCCCAAGGATCATAAAGGTAGCGCGGCGCTTTGAAAAACATTCCCACATGTTCGGACAGCGCGCGCTTTCACAGACAGTGTTTAATTTAAGCGACCTTAATATCTCTTTGGTCTCAAGAGATATTTCATTCCGGTATATTTTCTTAATAAGCCAGGGCGGCAGCCTTGTTGAAACAGCATTCGAGCTCATCGATAATATAACCCTTTAATAATTCAATGCTGAAGTTCTTCCCCGTTTCCTTATTTATTGACGTATATTCCGCATCCCTGATTCCGCACGGATTTATAATTGAGAAATAATACAGCCCGGGTTCAACGTTCAATGAAAAACCATGATACGACACCCACTTCGAAAAACCTATCCCAATCGATGCTATTTTTTTATCTTTAACCCAGACGCCTGTCAACTGTTTTTTTTTAACTGCGGCAATTCCTGTCTTAGCCAACACCGCTATAATTACATTTTCTATAACGCGGATAAACAAGTTTACATCTTTTTTCCAGTATTTCAGATTGATGACAGGATAACAGACAATCTGACCCGGTCCGTGATAGGTTATATTCCCCCCTCTGTCAGCCGCAAAAACCTTAATCCCCAACGAATTTAAAATATTATCCGTCACAAGAAGGTCGGATTTTTTAAAATCCCTTCCCGTTGTCATTATATGATGAAAGCCAGGGAAAAGGACTCTGTTTTCGCCTCCGCTTATAACTTCAGAGACTTCCTTTCTCTGTATATCGCGCATCTCCTCATAATCAATATCATAAAAATCCTTAACCTTCATAAAAATATCCTACATTTTCTCCGGAGCAGTAATACCGAGAAGACCAAGTCCCGAAGCTATAATAATTTTTACGGCCGAGACCAATGCCATCCTGGCCAGAGTAATATTATCTTCCTTTTCTCCGATAACTCTGAATTTTTTTGAATCTTTATGATAATAGCTGTGGAACAGGGATGCCAACTCTGTCAGATACACATGAATCCTATGGGGTTCAAGCAAAGAAGCCGCTAACTCGGCGGCAGAAGGGAATACGGAAATCTTTTTAATCAGGTCTTTTTCTTCCCGGTTGGTAAGCTCTTCAAGAATTTCGGGCCGTACAACAGGAATATAGTCGTGGCCGAATTTCTCATTATATTTTTCCAGCATACTGCAAATTCTGGCATGCGTGTATTGGATATAATACACAGGATTTTCCGCCGATTTCTTTTTCGCCAGTTCAAGGTCAAAATCGAGATGGCTGTCCGTGTTCAGCATCAGGAAGAAATATCTTGCGGCATCAATTCCAACCTCATCCATTACTTCTCTGAGAGAAATAAACTCACCCTGCCTCGTAGACATTGAAAGTTTATTTTTTCCCTGGTAAAGTGTGGCCAGCTGGATTATTACCACTTTAAGGCAGTCGGCATCAAATCCCATTGCCTGGACCGCCGCTTTCATACGCGGAATATAACCGTGGTGATCAGGACCCCATAAATCTATCAAAAGGTTGAAGCCTCTATCCAGTTTATCCTTATGATACGCGATATCGGGTGTTATATATGTCCATTCGCCGCTGCTCTTAACCATAACCCTGTCTTTGTCATCACCGTATTTCCGCGAATTAAACCAGATAGCCTCGTCTTTTTCATAAACGAGTCCTTTTTTTTCAAGTAATTTTATCGCTTTTTCGACTTTTCCTGTTTCTGAAAACTTCTTTTCACTGAAATAAGAATTAAATTCAACACTGAAATCCGCAAGATCTTTTTTAATCCATTCCAGGATGTTATTTTTAGCGTAATCGCACATGAATTCAATCGTTTTTTCGGATATCCCGGAAAACTCCGGCCCTTTTTCGGAATAAAGTTTTTTTGCCAGATCATCTATATAAGAGCCTTTATACCCGTCATCGGGGAAAGGATATTCCCGTCCGCAAAGTTTCATATACTTCGAATACAATGATTTCCCGAGAATCTCTATCTGCCTGCCTCTGTCATTGAGATAGTATTCCCTGAAAACCTCGCAGCCCGAATTAGCAAGCAATCTTGCCAGAGCGTCGCCTACCGCAGCCTGTCTGCCGTGGGCAACCGTAAGGGGGCCCGTAGGATTAGCGCTGACAAACTCGATTATTACTTTCCTTCCCCTGCCCGTGTCAGAAACGGCATATTTCTCGCGCTTATCCAGCACTTCCAGGACGACATTGTAAAAAACTTCATGTTCCAAAAAAACATTAATAAAACCGGGCCCGGCCGGTTCAATCTTTTTCAACCCTTCAATGCCCGAGGAAGAAACACGATCACAAATCATCCTGGACAGTTCAATCGGACGCTTTTTCGCGGAAGACGCGTATTTCATCGCAAAGTTGGTGGTCAAATCGCCATGGTCCCTGTTTTTGGGGACATCGAAATCAACCGATATATTCTCCGGTATCCGGCATTCCTCATTCCCGATAAGATCCCTGTAACAGGAGAGGATAGCCCCGGCTATTATTTCTTTCAATTCAATTTTCATAAAAACTCAGCATCTCCCCACAAACGCTCCAGGCTGTAGCGCTGTCTTATTTCATGGTAGAAAATATGGACTATAACATCACCATAATCTTTTACGACCCATCTTGAACTGCCTATGCCTTCGCTTCTTAGGCAGATGATATTCCTGTCTTTAAGCTCTTTTTCTATGAAATCTCCTATTGCGTCAACGTGTTTCTCGGACCTGCCGGAGCAGATAACAAAATAATCCGCAATTGATGAGATATTCTTTACTTTCATCACCGTTATATCAAAAGCTTTCCTTTCTTCCGCCATTTTCACGCATAGATTAGCCAGTTCACGCGAACTGGCCTTTCTCTTTCTAACAGTTCCCTTTAAAGCCGTTTTTTTCAATGCTGTAAAGTCTCCTTTCCTTAATATACTTTTTTACATCTTCATCCAGGCATGATATCTCATCGATTTTCCCTTCGGAAATCCGCCTGCGGATAACAGACGACGATATGTTTATTTCGCCTCCATCCATAAAATTGACTCTGAGTCCCGGAATTTTAACCAGCGCATCCCCGATCTTCCCTGAATCCGACCCCTTCCTGGGATATACGATAAATTCACACAGGTCCGAAAAGCTCCCGGGTTCTCTCCACGACATAATACCGCTCAATGAATCAGCGCCTAAAATAAAAAACAGTTTTTCATTTGTGTTTTCGGCTTTAATATATCTTAATGTATCAATCGTGTAAGACACATCTTTTTTTTCTATTTCGCGCATACACACACTGAAACCTTTTATATTTTTGACGGCGATATCAAGCATGGCAACCCTATCTTCCGCATCGGAAGCCGGCTGGCCTTTTATAGGCTGGATATAACACGGAACAAAATAAATCCTGTCAAGCGAAAACAGGCTCTTAGCTTTCCTTGCAATTTCAATATGTCCGTTATGAACGGGGTCGAAAGAACCGCCGAAAATACCTGTTTTCATAAACACTAATCTCGAATCTGGCCATCACCTTTAATCACATATTTGTAAGTATTGAGTTCTTCAAGACCCATGGGACCCCTGGCGTGAATCTTGTCGGTGCTGATACCTATTTCAGCGCCCATCCCAAACTGTCCTCCGTCCGTAAACCTTGTAGACGCATTCAAATATACAGCGGCAGAATCCACCATGTTCAAGAATTTCAAAGCGGACGCCTGATTCTCGGTAATAATGGCATCTGAATGCATGGAGCCGTATTTGTTGATATGTTCTACGGCTTCATCAACTCCGTCCACGATTTTAACTGACAAAATCAAATCCAGGTATTCCTCATACCAGTCATCTTCAGCGGCCTGTTTAATCCCTTTCAATATTTTCACTGTCCGGGGACAACCCCTGAGTTCTACTTTTTCTTTCTTCAGCATATCCGCCGCCAAAGGAAGGAATTTCTCCGATATGGCATTATCAACAAGCAGTGTTTCCATGGCATTGCAAACACCGGGTCTCTGGCATTTCGCGTTCCTGATAATCTTCAGGGCTTTATCTAAATCCGCGTCTTTATCGACAAACACATGGCAAACGCCTTTATAATGTTTGATAATCGGTATTGTTGACATTTCAGTTACCGCTTTTATCAGGCTTTCCCCGCCTCTCGGAATAACCAGATCGATCAGTGAATTTAATTTCAGCATTTCAGCGACAGCGCTTCTTTCCGTTGTTTCCACAAATTGAATAATATTCTCAGGGCCTCCGCAACCGGCTATAGCCTTTCTCATGCAGGCAGCGATGGATTTATTGGACTGAAAAGCTTCCCTGCCGCCTTTTAATATTACCGCATTCCCGGCTTTAATGCACAGGCCGGCCGAATCAGAGGTAACATTGGGACGGGATTCATATATAATAGCGATAACACCTATTGGAACACTGATTTTAAAAATCTGCATCCCGTTCGGCCTCGTTTTTTTATTTAATACTCTTCCCACCGGATCATCCAACGCCGCGACTTCCTCTAATCCGCCCGCCATCTGCTCTATTCTTTTCCCATCCAGCAGGAGCCTGTCGATCAATGCTCCCGATAAACCTTCTTTTTCCGCTTCTTTAATGTCTTTTTTATTGGCTTCCGATATAATCTCTTTGTTTTTTCTTATGGAAACAGCAATGTTCTTCAACAGGTTATTTTTATGGTCCGCGCTCATTAAGGCAAGTTTTCTTGAAGAATCTTTTGCCTGTTCAGCCAGCTGTTTCACATATTCCTTTATTTTTCCGGAACCCTGCATTTTATTTTCCCCGTGTTTCGCCGTATATAACCATATTATTCCGGTGGACTACCTCATCAAGCACTTTTCCGCTTAAAACAGCTTTGATTTGGGATGTTTTTAACCCGGTTATCTTTTTTATATTGCCGGAAGAATAATTTATCTGCCCTTTTCCTATATCATTTCCCTTCTCATCCCTTAAAATTATAATATCCCCGGCCGAAAAATCACCCTTCGCTGATATAATACCGGAGGCAAGAAGGCTCTTTCCCTTCTCCCTTAATGCGAGAACCGCGCCGGCATCTATAACCAGGAACCCGGACGAACGTTTAAAATGAGCTATCCAGCGTTTCTTCCCCTTCATTTTGTGCCGCAACGGCAGAAATAGAGTTCCTGCATCTTTACCGGAAAGGATATCTGAAATAATATTTTCTCTTTTTCCATTAGCTATAACCGCAAACTCTCCCGCAGTCACAACCATCCTGGCG